>JAJPIV010000065.1 GCA_021324595.1 Actinomycetota bacterium
CGCGCGATCGCCTGACAGCAGGCCGGCCGGGCCGGTCACCGCGTCGATCAGGTCCTGCGACGTGCCCACGGTCATGAACACGATGTCCGCGGAGCCAAGGCCGGCCGCCGTGCTGGTGACCGTCGCCCCGTCAGCCGCGAGCGGCTCCGCCTTCGCCCTGGTCCGGTTGTAGACCGTCACGTCGCAGCCCGCGCCGAGCAGCCGCCGGACAAGCGCTACTCCCATCCGCCCGGTCCCGAGCCAGCCGAGCCTGCGCCCGCTGACCTGATCTGCCATCTGTCTGTCCACCTCAGCATCGACCAGTGTTGCGCCGGCCCGCGGGGCATCAGCGCCCCCGGCCGCGCGCGATCCGTTCGCTCGCCCCTGGCCAGCACCGTCGCTGGCGGGCCCGCCCGGACGCTGCCGTCCGGGCTGCTCCTGGCCAGGGGCCATGAGCAGGGGCAATCGTTTGCAGACAGAGGGTGGCCCAGCCGTCACCCTCTTGTCAATGGGCAAGTATGCCCTCGGGGCGAGCGAGGGGGTGGTGATCGGTTCAAATCGTTACACTTCGTTCGGGCCCGGCGGTCTCCCGGCGGCGGGACAGCGGCCGCATCCTGCGCCAGCGCCCGTCTGTACCGCCCGCAGGAGCATGGCCTGCCGGCGCCCGCCTCCACCGCCCGCGTGCTCCGAGAACCCCGAGCATCGCGGTGCAAACGTGTGCAATGCTGTGCGCCATGGCAGACAGTCGAGTGGCAGCGGCGATCAGCCACTGGGCGCCGCGCTTCGTCGCGAATGGCGTGGACTACAACGACTTCGCCCGGGTCACTGCCGGGATCGAGAGCTGGAGCACCTGGTGCCAGGAGTGGTGCCGGGCCGCTGCCGTGCACGAGGAGCTCGGCAGGGCAGCCCTGGCCGACGGCCGCAGCCGATCGGCCGGGGCGCACCTGTCCCAGGCGGCTGTCTACTATCACTTCGCGAAGTTCCTCTTCGTCGACGACCTCGACGAGATGCGCGCGGCCCATCGCTGCGCGGTCCGCTGCCTGAACGACGCGCTGTCCCTCCTCGACCCGCCCGGCGAACGGCTCGAGATCCCGTTCGGCGGCGCGGTGCTGGCAGGCGTGCTGCGCCGCCCGTCCGGGCCCGGGCCGCACCCGGCCGTCATCCTCATCCCCGGCCTCGACTCGGCCAAGGAGGAGTTCCGCGCCACGGAGGACCTCTTCCTGAGCCGCGGGCTGGCGACCCTGTCGGTCGACGGGCCCGGGCAGGGCGAGGCCGAGTACGCGCTCGCGATCCGGCCCGACTGGGAGGCGCCAGGCGCCGCGATCATCGACGCGCTGTCCCGCATCCCCGACATCGACGCCGGGCGGATCGGCATCTGGGGGGTCAGCCTCGGAGGCTACTACGCCGCCCGCGTGGCCAGCGGCGACAGCCGGGTCCGGGCCTGCATCTGCCTGTCCGGGCCGTACTGCCTCGGGGATAGCTGGGACAGGCTGCCCGAGCTGAGCCGGGCCGCGTTCACCGTGCGGTCGAAGGCGGGAACGCAGGCCCGGGCGCGCAGGCTCGCCGCCGAGCTCACGCTGGCGGGCCGGGCCGGGCGGATCACCGCGCCGCTGCTGATCGTGGCGGGCAAGCTGGACCGCCTCTTCCCCTGGCAGGACGCCGTGAGGCTGCGGGACGAGGCCGGCCCGGACGCCGAGCTGCTGCTGCTCGAGGACGGCAACCACGGCTGCGCGAACGTGCCGTACCGGCACCGTCCGTACAGCGCCGACTGGATGGCCAGGCGGCTGGGTGACGTCCCGCGGCGGCGGCCCGCGCGGCCGTGATCATTGCGGCGGTGGTGCCGTCGAGCCGCGGACCTTCAGCTCAGGCGGCAGGTAGAGGACTTCCGGCCGCTCATTCCGGGCGCCGATCTGCCCGAGCACCAGCCGGCCGGCCTCAGTGCCCACCTGGTAGTGGGGGAAGCTGACCGAGGTGAGCGGCGGCCTCAGCTTGTCGATGAACGGCATGTCGTTGAAGCCGACTACGGAGATCTCCGCGGGGCACTCCCGGCCGAGCGCCTCCAGGGCCGTGTAGCAGCCCACCGCGAGCATGTCGTTCCCGGCCACGACCGCCGTGCAGCCCGGCCCCGCCGTGAGCAGCTCGCGGCAGCACCGGTCGCCCTCCTCGATCGAGTAGGCGAAGGCGCGGACCACCAGCGCCGGATCGACGGGGATGCCGTGGGCCGCCATCGCCGTGCAGAAGCCGCGGTAACGGCTGAGCCCGGTCGAGACGTCCTGGGGCCCGGCGATGTGCGCGATGCGACGGTGGCCAAGCGCGGCCAGGTGGGCGACGGCCAGCGCGATGCCGCGCTCGTTGTCGACCGAGACAGCGGGAAACCCGTAGCCCTCGGCATGCCGGTTCACCAGCACGACCGGGATCCGGGCCGCTGCCGCCTCGGCGAGCAGCCTGCTCCGCAGGTGCGCAGTGGCCATCACGAACCCATCGACGTGCCTGGCCCGCATGAGGTCGAAGACCAGGCGCTCCCGCTCGTCGTCCGAATCGGTGTTGCCGATGAGCGCCACGTACCCGTCCTCCGCGAGCCGGTCCTCGATGCCCCGCACGATCGGCGGGAAGAGCGGGTTCTTCAGGTCGGGGATCAGCACCCCGACCGTGTGCGACCTGCGGGTCCGCAGGCTGCGCGCGACCGCGTTCGGGCGGTACCCGAGCGAATCTGCGACTGCCAGGATCCGCCGGGCGGTGCCCGGGCTGACCAGCAGCCTGGTCTGCGGGTTGAGGGCGCGGGAAGCCGTGGCCGGGTGAACCCCCGCGGCGGCGGCCACGTCCTTCAGGGTCACCGACGGATCCGGCCTCATCGGCGTGTCACGCTCCGATCTGCGCATGGCCGCCGCCAGCGCCCCCACCGCGCCTCTCACGCATGGTAACTGCAACCGCCGGATTTGCCACTACCGCGCTGAGCGACCGCTGACGCCATCTGGCCGGTATCCTGAGGCGCCGATGGCGCGCAGGGCACGTATTTCCGGTTCGCGACGTTGGTGTTCTAGCCTCTTGCTGGTACTCAGGATCTAGGCTCAATCACAGCACGGCACCCCTGTCCCGCCGGCCGAGCGGCGCGCGCCCGGCGAGTGAGCGGAGGCGCCGGCCGACCGGCTCGATCGTCCTGGAGCTGCGCAGATGACCCTTGCACTCCGCTACGCGGTCCGCTCCGACGTCGGCCTGCTCCGGGAGGGCAACGAGGACTCGGCGTATGCGGGGCCGTACCTGCTGGCGGTCGCGGACGGCATGGGCGGGTACGAGGCCGGCGAGGTTGCCAGCGCGTCGGTGATCTCCAGCGTCGCCGGGCTCGACCGTCGGCCGGTGCCTGAGTCGGAACTTGTGGAGACGCTCGCGGCGGCCGTGACCGTCGCCAAGGACAGGCTCCGCGGGATCGTCGACGCCGACCCGGCGGTGGGCAGCATGGGCACCACGCTGACCGCCATGCTGTGGTCCGCCCCGACCGCGGCGATCTGCCACATCGGCGACTCCCGCGCCTACCTGCTGCGGCGCGGTGAGCTCTATCAGGTGACCCGCGACCACACGTTCGTGCAGGCCCTCGTCGACCAGGGCAGGATCCGCCCGGAGGAGGCTGCCACCCACCCGCAGCGCTCGCTGCTGCTGCGGGCCCTCGACGGCCGCTCGGACGCCGACCCGGACCTGTCGCTGCTCACCGCCGAGGCCGGCGACAGGTTCCTGCTCTGCTCGGACGGCCTGCCGGTCGTGGTCAGCGACGAGCTCATCCTGCAGGCGCTCACCGAGGTGGCCGAGCCATCCGACGCGGTCGTGCGCCTGATCGACCTGGCCAACGCCCACGGCGGGCCCGACAACATCACCTGCATCGTCGCGGACGTCATCGACACCGGCGACAGCCCGGTCACGCCGACCTACGCGCCGGTCGTGGTCGGCGCCGCGGCCAACGCCGAGAGCCATGCGACCCGCCCCCTCGGCCGGATCGACGGGGAGGGCGGCGTGACCACGGCCGCGGCCGTTCAGGTGCCGCACGCGGCCGCAGACGCCGCGGCCGGCGCCCCCGGGATCGCGGCGGAGCCGCCCCCCGCGGGCGCCGGCGAGGCCGCCCGCCCGGCCCCGGCCGACGGGGCGTACCGCCCCCGGGCCGGGCACGGCACCCGCCCCGCCCGGCGCCGGCGGCCCGTCATGACGGCGATCGTCGCGCTGTTCGTGCTGCTCGTCGGCGGCAGCATCGCCATCGCGTACCAGGTCATCCGCGGCCAGTACTACGTGGGCGCCTACCACGGGGACGTCGCCATCTACCGGGGCCTGAACCAGAAGCTCTTCGGCCTGTCGCTGTCCAGCCTCTACCAGCGCACCCCGGTCGCCCTGTCGCTCGTCCCGCTCGCCGACCGCCAGGGAATCGCCCGCGCCTCGTCCGGGAGCCTGGCTCAGGCACAGCGGTTCGTCGGCAACATCCGCTCCGACACCTGCCAGGCCGCGTACGCCAGGCTCGCCCAGTGGGAGGCCGGCAAGCCCAAGCCGCGCAAGATCCGCAGGAGGCTGAGCAACGGCAGGTACGTCACGCGGACCGTGATCCCGCCCTACCACAAGCCGAAGCCTTCGATCCCGTCGTTCTGCCCGCCCCGGCCCACCGGGTGAGCCAGGCAGGCAGCGGCCGAGCGGTACTGGTCACCGGCGCGTCCCGGGGCATCGGCCGCGCGGTGGCCAGGCGGTTCGCGGCGGCCGGTGACCGGGTGGCGATCCACCACCACGACTCGGCCGGCCTGGCGGCCAGCCTGCTGGCCGGGCTCCCGGGCGGGCGGCACGTCATCGTCCGCGCGGACCTGGCCGACCCCGCACAGGTCCGCGCGATGGTGGACGAGGCCGCGGCCGCCCTCGGCGGGCTGGACGTCCTGGTGAACAACGCGGGCGTGTACACGGCGCACCCGATCACCGAGGTCTCCTATGAGCGCTGGCAGGAGGAGTGGGGCGCCACGCTCGCGGTCAACCTGACCGGAGCGGCGAACGTGACCTGGTGCGCGGTCCGGCACATGCTCGGCCGGGGCGGCCGGATCGTCAACGTCTCCTCGCGCGGCGCGTTCCGCGGGGAGCCGGATTCGCCCGCCTACGGGGCGAGCAAGGCGGGCCTCAACGCCCTCGGCCAGTCGCTCGCCGTCGCCCTGGCCCCGTACGGGATCACGGTCGCCGCCGTCGCGCCCGGCTTCGTGGCAACCGACATGGCCAGCGAGCATCTCAAGCCGCCCCGCGGCGACGAGATCCGGGCGCAGAGCCCGTTCGGCAGGGTCGCCGAGCCGGACGAGGTCGCCGCCGCCGTGTTCTTCCTCGCCTCCGACGAGGCGCGGTGGGCCAGCGGCGCGATCCTTGACCTCAACGGCGCCTCGTACCTCAGGACGTGATCGCCTGGCGGCCGTTCCGGGCGGCCACCCGGCTTCGCGCACGCGGGTGCCAGTCCGGCGCGCCACGCGCCGCCCGGCGCGCCTTCCGGCCGACTCCGCGCATGCGGGTGCCAGGCTGGTGGCCCCGGTGGCAGGATCGAATTCCGGCCACGACCGGGACGGCGCGGAGGCGCGGGGCCGCGCGGCTCGCGGGGCCGCCCGGAACGTCGGCGGGCTGGCAGCGGCCAACGTAGAATTGCCCGGATATATCCCTAGCCGGCTCGTCACCCCCTTCAGGTGACCGACAGACCGGAGGCCCAGTGAGATCTGACCATGCGACCGGAATGCCGTCGGCGGTGCAGCCGAGGGCCGAGGTCTACCGGGCTCCCAGGCAGGACAAGCCCTGGGGCCACGAGCGAGTCTTCGCCGCGGTCGAGGGCAAGTACGTCGGCAAGGTCATCCACGTGAACGCCGGCCACTCACTGAGCCTCCAGTACCACCGGGAGAAGGAGGAGACGATCTCGCTGCTCTCGGGTGAGGCGGTTGTCCAGTTCGGGCCGGCTGATGGCGAGCTCACCGAGCTGACGTTCCGGCCCGGCGACACCATCCACCTGCCTGCCGGAGTCGTTCACCGGGTCACCGCGGTGACCGACATCGTCTTCGCCGAGGCGTCAACCGCCGGGCCGGGCTGGCGGGAGGACGTGGTGCGGCTCCAGGACGCCTACGGCCGCACGGGAACGTCCGCGCCCTGACCGGCCAGCGCTGCGAGCGCCCGCCCGCCACCCGGCGACGCGCGGCGATGTCACATCCCCGCGGATGGAGCGACAGCGGTGTCGCGTCGCCGCGGATTGGAGGCACGCGGCGGGCCTTGGCGGCGTGAACATTGGTAGCGTCGCCTCCATCTTGTGCTCAGGCGCCCATCTGGAGGACGTGCATGCAAGGCTTCAAGGCGTTCCTGCTCCGCGGGAACCTCATCGATCTCGCGGTCGCCGTGGTGATCGGCGTTGCGTTCAACGCCGTCGTCATGTCGCTGGTGAACGACGTCATCACGCCCCTGGTGGCGGCGATCGCGGGCAAGCCCAGCTTTGGCGGCCTCACGGTGACGATCGGCACGGCGAGGATCGCCTACGGCCTGTTCCTCAACGCGCTGATCGCGTTCGTGCTCGAGGCGGCGGTGATCTACTTCCTCATCGTCGCCCCGGTGGCCAAGCTGGTCGCGCTCACGACCCGCAAGAAGGAAGCGACCGAGCGCGCCTGCCCGGAATGCCTGAGCCAGATCCCCCTGGCGGCCACCAGGTGCAAGTTCTGCACCGCCTCGGTTCCCCCGCCGGCCCAGCCAGCGGTGGCACCAGCCGGCTGACGGCCCGCCGACATGAACCTCGCGGGGGCTCGCGGGACAGCGCGCCGACGCCGTCGCTAGGTTCCGGGGACCGCGCCGGTCCGCTTCGCGCGTGACAGCCGCGAGATCGGATACCCCCGGCTGATCCGGCCGCGCCTGGAGTGGGACGCCGAGCCGAGGTCCGCTCGCCCCTCGCTGACCGGTCCCGGCGCAAGCTCAGGGCCCAGCCACGTCTGGGTGACCTCGGGATCGGCGTCCGCCAGCCCGGTCATCTCCTTCCAGCCAGGCCAATCGTCCTCGCGTGCAGGCTCCCGCGTCTCCCGGCCCCGCTCGGCGGGCCCGTCCCTGAGGACCGGTTCATCACCCTGCCGTGCGCCGCCCTGCGGGCCGGCACCCGGGGGAAGGGCCCGCGCCCGCGGGTAGAAGGCGCCGGATGCGCACTCCGGGCGACGGGAACCGTTGCGCGACCGGCCACGCAGGGCCGCTCTGATCCTCGCCTCGGCCTCCATCCGCGCTGCCGATGCCGCCAGTGCGAGTGATCCCGGCGCAGCCCGGCCGCCCGGCGCGGCCTCGCCTGCCGGCGCGGCCTCGCCTTCGGCTTCGGGATCGGTGGCGACGGCACCGCGGGGAGCTGCCTGCGGGCCGGCGGACGGCGGCTCCGCAGCCGCTTCACCCGCCGCGCCGCCAAGCCCGTCCCCCGCGCCCGCGGCATCAGCCGGGCCTGCCGGACCGCTCACCGCGCCCGCGGCATCAGCCGGGCCCGCCGGACCGCTCACCGCGCCCGCGGCATCAGCCGCGCCCGCCGGACCGGCCCGCTCGGCGGCGGGCGGTGATCCTTGGGGTGGCACAGCAGGCGGCAAGCCGCCAGCGGCCACCGCGCCCGGCTCGGCCTCGCAGCGCGAGGGGTCAGTCAGGGAACCGCGTTCGGCCCTTGCCGACGCCGCACGGGCCGGGCACTCATGCCGGTCGAGCAGCGTGATGAGCCATTCGGCATCGGCCGCCGCCAGGCCGATCACCACCCTGGGCTCCCCCCAGGGCTCATCGAGCGAATAGCCGACGTAACTGGAGACGGTCGGGACGGGCTCGCCGGCCGGGCCATGCAGCTCCCTCCACTGGTACCAGGCTCGCTCCAGGTCGGCGGCCACGCGCTCAGCCTCACGCACCAGTTCCGGATCCCGCACGGCGAACCCTCCCTCGTCACGAACCGCGCTGCCCCCATGCCGCGGCCTGGCATGGCGACCAGTATGGTCTGGCCACCCTGCCTAGCAGGTGTGATTACCTAAAGTCGCAGAGCAAATGCTCTGAGCAACTGGCATGCGGGTCCGCGCCGCCCCGGAGTGCCCGAGTGGCAAGTCTCCGGGCGAAGTCCGCGCGGCGGAGTGCCCCTGGCACGCGCTGCCATCGCGGCATGCGAGCGGGCAAGTCGCTGGGCGAAGGGATTATGCCAGCAGTGACGGATGCTGGGCCGGCTGAGGCCTGGCCGGCAAGGCAGCCTTCGCCGGAGATCATGTACGTGACGACCGGACAGGCCGGGTCGGCCCCGGCGTGATCACCGGGACGCCTCCCAAGGCGCCGGTATCCCCCGCGCGTGACGGCCCGGCGTTGGCCGGGACCGACCCCCCTGTGTCCTGCGCTGAGCCATTCTGCGGCGAGCGGCGCGAGGCACCCCTCGGCTAGCGCCCGCCACCCCCGTGAACCGGACGCCAGGCTGTCGCCGGGCGTTACTCCGAGCGCTGCTGCGGGATGCCCGCGAGCAGTGCCCGGACCTCCGTCTCGCGGTACCGGCGGTGGCCGCCGAGCGTCCTGATGGACGTCAGCTTCCCGGCCTTCGCCCACCGGGTGACCGTCTTGGGATCAACCCGGAACATCGTGGCTACCTCGGCCGGCGTCAGCAGCGGCTCGGCCTCTGGGGTACGTGCAGACATTGTGACGGCCTCTCCTCCTGGACCGATTCTGCGATCTTGCGCTGTACTGTTCTGTGCTCGATTAGGAGCCTGCCGTGGATGTCCTATATGGTGTGCTCTTACCATATTGGCATCACCAGCGGTGACAAAGCGACCACCAGGAGCAGAGATTCTTGCCATGTCCCCGTTGCCCCCGTCGATCTGAGTCACGTTGCGTGATCCTACAGACACGCTCCGTCGCAACGGGCGGATTCGGAAAAGTCATGTCCGCCTCCTGCTGACTACAGACCGTAGTAACCGCTTCGCGCCGCCGATGCCCGCGGAGCCCCCGAACCCGCGCGCGGCGCGGGAACGATCATCGATGCCACGCTGGTCGCTGGGCGATCACCTCCTGGTGGGAGGGCTGCGTCCGTCACCCCCGCCACCGGCCCTGGCCGGTCGCGGCGGGCTCCGGAACCCCCGGCCGCTGGCGGCTCCCCGGTGACTGCTACAACTATCGGCAGCGCCGGGATAATCCTCCTCAGTTCAGCGGCATGCTCTCTGCCGGGGTATTTGCCCCGCGCCGGCGACTTCATGCACCCGGGCGCGGGCCATCTCGGACCGGCGCCCGCCGGAATACCCTGGGGGGTGAATCCCGGGTCAACGGAGACACGGGACCGATGCCGGGAGTGCTCAGGTGGCGACAGTGACTGGACATGCCGAGGGCGGCACCGCCGTCGAGGGCACGCTGGCCCCGGCGGCCGGCGGCGAAGCCCCTGCGGGGGGCACGCGGGCGGAGGGCACGCGGGCGGCTACGGCGGGCGCCCAGATCACCCTGGGCGATCACGAGCAGGTGGTCTTCTGCCGTGACGCCCCCACGGGATTGCGAGCGATCATCGCGATCTACTCGACCGCGCTCGGGCCGGCGCTGGGCGGCACGCGCTTCTATCCATACCGCAGCGAGGCGGAGGCGCTCGCCGACGTCCTGAACCTCTCCCGGGCGATGGCCTACAAGAACGCGCTCGCGGGCCTGGACCTGGGCGGGGGGAAGGCCGTGATCATCGGCGATCCGGCCGAGCTGAAGTCCGAGGCGCTGCTGCGCGCCTACGGCCGGTTCGTCCAGTCGCTCGGCGGCCGCTACATCACCGCCTGTGACGTCGGCACCTACAGCGAGGACATGGACATCGTCGCCAGGGAGTGCCGCCACGTGACCGGCCGCACCGTCGCCCACGGCGGGGCCGGCGACTCGTCGGTGCTCACCGCGCTCGGCGTCTTCCAGGGGATGCGCGCTGCCGCCGAGCACGCCTGGGGCAGCCCGAGCCTGGCCGGGCGCGTCGTCGCGGTCGAGGGCGTCGGCAAGGTCGGCAGCCGGCTCGTCGACCACCTGGTGTCCGACGGCGCGGCGGTCCTCGTCCATGACGTCAGCGATGCCGCGCTCGGCCGGGTGCGCGCCGCCCACCCAGAGGTGACCGTGGTGGGCAGCCGCGAGGAGCTGGTCTGCGCCGCGGCGGACGTCTACTCCCCGTGCGCGCTCGGCGGTTCCCTCGACGACGCGACGGTCGCTGCGCTCCGCGTTCGCGTGGTCTGCGGCGGGGCGAACAACCAGCTCGCCCACGCGGGGGTGGCGAAGCTGCTGGCCGAGCGGGAGATCCTGTACGCGCCCGACTACGTGGTGAACGCCGGCGGCGTCATCCAGGTCGCCGACGAGCTGGACGGGTTCAGCTTCGACCGGGCGCGGGCGCGTGCGGAGCAGATCTTCGGCACGACGAGGCAGATCCTGGCCGCCGCCGAGCGCGAGGGGGTGCCCGCCGCCGACGCCGCCGACCGGCTGGCCGAGCGGCGGATGTCGGAGGTGGGCCGGCTGCGGAGCATCTGGCTGCGCTCCTGACCTGGCCGCGGGCTGGCCGACGCAGGCACGACCCGCCCAAAACAGGTACGGTTGTCTGTGTACGAAGGCACTGGCCTGGCTGGGTTCCAGAGGCTGAGAGCCCAGGCGGCTAGTCTGACGTGCGAGAAAGCTGGTTTGGTGCGGTATCGACCGGGCCGACGGCGGCCGGACCCGGTTCACCCGGGCCGGACTCGGTGGATCCAGCGGTAGGCATCAGGCGCGGTGACCAGGGACCCGCGGCGGGTTCCGTAGTGCAAGGGGGTCGAGCCAATGGGGCGCGGCCGAGCCAAGGCCAAGCAGGTGAAGGTGGCACGCCAGCTGAAGTACGGCGGCGGCGGCACTGACCTTGACCGGCTCCGGGCCGAGCTGGGCGTTGGCACGCATCAGCGTGATACCGGCGAGCGGGATGCCTATGCGGACCACCGCGACCGCTACTCCTACGCCGACGACGCCGTCGACGAGCTCGATGACGAGGACGAGTTCGGCGACGAGGACGAGGAGTAGCAGGACCCGGGCGCGGGCATCCGGGCGCCGGCTGTGGCGGCGGGTCACCCGCCGCCGCGCGCTCCGGAGTGCTCGCCGAGCAGCTCCGCGCGGCCGGCGCCGGCCACGACCTCCCCGATCTGCCAGGCCGGCACGCCCCGCCCGGTGAGCAGGCGAAGCGCCCGGTCCGCGTCCGGCGCCGCGACCACGGCGACCATGCCGACGCCCAGGTTGAACACGCGCTCCATCTCGCCGGCCGCCACGTGGCCGTGGCGGGCCAGCAAGGCGAAGACCGGCGGCGGCTGCCAGGTGGCGCGGTCCAGCCTGGCATCGCACCCGGCGGGCAGCACCCGGGCCGTGTTCGCCGCCAGCCCGCCGCCTGTGATGTGGGCGAAGGCGTGGACCTCGCACTCGGCCGCGAGCGCCAGGCAATCCCGGGCGTAGATCCTGGTCGGGGTGAGCAGCTCCGCGCCGAGAGGCCGGCCGAGGTCGGATGGCACCGCCTCCAGGTCCAGCCCGGCGCCGTCCACGATCCGCCGCACCAGGGAGTACCCGTTGGAGTGCAGCCCGGAGGAGGCCAGCGCGAGCACCGCGTCCCCTGGCCGGACCCGGTCCGGGCCGAGCACCCTGTCCGCCTCGACGACGCCGGTGGCGGAGGCGGACAGGTCGAAGTGGTCCGGGGCGAGGTGGCCCGGATGCTCGGCGGTCTCCCCGCCGATGAGCGCGCAGCCGGCCTGCGCGCACCCGCGCGCGATCCCGGCGACGATCCGCGCCACCCGCTCGGGCACGATCTTCCCGCAGACGATGTAGTCGGTCAGGAACAGCGGCTCCGCGCCGCAGGCCACCAGGTCGTCGACGACCATGCCGACCAGGTCGATGCCGATCGTGTCCCAGCCGCCCAGCCGCTGGGCGAGCACCACCTTGGTGCCCACGCCGTCGGCCGACGCGGCGAGCACCGGCCGCCGCATGCGGGCGAGCCGGGAGGCGTCGAACAGGCCGGCGAAGCCGCCGATCCCGCCGATCACCTCCGGGCGGGCCGCCGCCGCGACCGCCGGGCGCATCAGCTCGACCGCCCGCTCCCCCGCCTGGAGGTCGACGCCCGATTCCGCGTAGCTCGCGCCGGTCATGTCGGGTCCGCGAGCCCGCCCGCCGCGACAGGCTTGGCCCGCCCGCGTCCAGCCGCCTGGTCCCGCCCGGCCGGGCCGGGCCCGGCCGGATCCCGGCTGGCCGCGCCATGCCTGGCCGGGCCGTCGCCGTCCTCCAGCAGGTGCTTGCCCTGCTCGGATTCGGCGACCGGAACCGGGTAGTCCCCGTCGAAGCAGGCGTGGCAGAGTTCCTCCCCGGGCAGCGTGGTCGCCGCGATCAGGCCTTCGAGCGAGACGAACCCGAGCGAGTCCGCGCCGATCGACTCCCTGATCTCCTCGACGCTCAGGCTCCCGGCGATCAGCTCCGCGCGCGTGGCGAAGTCGATGCCGAAGAAGCAGGGCCAGGCGACCGGCGGGCTGGAGATCCGCACGTGAACCTCGGCGGCGCCGGCCTCGCGGAGCATGGCCACGATGGCCCGCTGGGTGTTCCCGCGGACGATCGTGTCGTCCACCACGACGACCCGCTGGCCGGCGATCACGTCGCGCAGCGGGTTCAGCTTGAGCCGGACGCCGCGCTGCCTGATCGTCTGGCTCGGCTGGATGAACGTCCGGCCCACGTAGCTGTTCTTCACGAACCCCTGCGCGTAGGGGATGCCGCTGCCCTGGGCGAAACCGATCGCCGCCGGCGTGCCCGACTCCGGGACCGGTATGACCAGATCGGCGTCGGCCGGGTGCTCGGCGGCCAGCCGCCGGCCCACCTCCACCCGCGTCGCCTGCACGCTCCGCCCGCTGATCGACGTGTCCGGCCTGGCCAGGTAGACGTACTCGAACAGGCACCCGCGCGGCGCGGGGCGGGCGAACCGCCGCGAGCGCAGGCCGCGCTCGTCGATCGCGATCAGCTCGCCGGGCTCGACCTCGCGGACCACGGTCGCGCCCACGATGTCCAGCGCCGCGGTTTCGCTGGCCACCACCCAGCCGCTGGCCAGCCGGCCGATGACCAGGGGGCGGAACCCGTGCGGGTCCCGGGCCGCGTACAGCGTCCGCTCGTCCATGAAGACCAGGGAGAATGCGCCGCGCACCAACGGCAGCACCGCGAGCGCGTTCGCCTCGATGCGAGCGCTGCCCCCGGCATCCGCGCCCGGCGCGGCACCCGGCGCCGTGCGCGCCGCCGGCCCTTCGCCCGGCGGTCCCTGCCCATCCGCGCCCGGCGCCGCGCCTGCGGTCCCCGGCGCCACGAACAGCGAGGTGAGCACGTCCGTGTCGGACGTCGGCTGTCCCGGGGCCCGCGGCCCGGCCAGCGCGACGAGCTCGAGCGTGTTGGTCAGGTTGCCGTTGTGGCCGAGGGCCAGGCTGGCCCACGGAGTGGCGCGGAAGGTGGGCTGCGCGTTCTCCCAGACCGAGGATCCGCTGGTGGAGTACCTGCAGTGGCCGACGGCGATGTGCCCGCGCAGCGTGTTCAGCACCGGCTCGCTGAACACCTGGGCAACCAGCCCCATGTCCTTGAACACCACGATCCTGTGGCCATCGCTCACCGCGATCCCCGCGGACTCCTGACCGCGGTGCTGGAGGGCGTAGAGCCCGAAGTAGGTGAGCTTGGCGACGTCCTCGTCACGGGTCCAGACGCCGAAGACCCCGCAGGCGTCCCGCGGCGGGTGGTCCGCCGCGTCCAGGTCGAGCGTCAGCTGCCCGTCGGGCTTGATCACCAGGCAATTCTAGTGAGTGGCCGCCGGTGACCGGCCAGGCCCGCCCGCGGCCGGCTGCGCGAGCGGCAGGTACGGCGACAGGTCCGCCCTGGTGCCTGAGGCCAGGACGGCGCCGGAGGCGACCGCGTCCGTCCAGCCCGTCCGCCCGGTGGCGAGCAGCAGCCAGGTACGGGCGTCGGTCTCCACCACGTTCGGCGGGGTGCCGCGGGCGTGCCGCGGGCCGGCCACGCACTGCACGGCGGCGATCGGCGGCACCCGCACCTCGACGGCCGTGCCCGGGGCGCGGGCGGCGAGCAGGCCGAGCGTGCGGGCGACCGCGGCGCGCAGCGCCTCGCCCTGCGGGTCCCGGCCGGCGTCGAGCGCGGCGAGGACGCTGTCCACGCAGGCATCGCCGAGCACGTCGGCATCGTGCGGGCCGTCCCACGGCGGGAGGCCGAGGGCGGCCCGCTGGCCGTCGAGGGCGGCGAGCAGGCGCCGCGGGTCCGGGCGTCGGGCGGGCATCGTTCCGACGGTATCCGACCGGGCCGGCAGTTGTCCTGACGGCCTGTTGCCGGTTCGCTGGTTGCGCGATACTTGGACGCTATGCCGGACTCGCTGCGCACGCGGCCACGGCGCACCCGGGGGTCGCTCGCGCCGAGGCTGATCGGCATCGGCGCGGTCGCCGTGATCGCGGCCGGGGCGCTGGCGCTCGCATACGCGCGCTCGGCGCGGCACGCGGCGCCGCCCCACGGGCCCGGCGCCCGGCACCCCCGGGCCGCGTTGTCGGCGAAGGTGGCCAGGCAGCAACCTGTCGGCCTGATCGACTTCGGTCCCTATGACGACAGCGACGCCTGGCAGGATGACCCCGACGACCATCCGCTCATGCTCGTGCCGGGCGGCCGGGGCATGATGTTCGCCGGCATCCCGCCATCGGAGCTGAACTCGGGAGTGCCGCAGTGGACCGCCGACGTGATGGCTGACGGCACTGACGTGTTCGTCTACACCCCGACCGGCCAGTGCCTGACGGCCATCGGCTCCGGGCTCGGGCTACGGCGCTGCGCGCCGGTGCTCGGCCAGCGGTGGCGCCCGGTGCACCCGGCGATCGCGTGGGGGCAGGCGTTCTCCGCGTTCGCCAGCGCCGCGAACGGCCATTGCCTGACCGCGCCGCGACGGCCCGGCCCGGCCCGGCTGGCGCGCTGCGGCCCCGCCAGGACCCGATCACAGGAGATCGCGTTCTGGTGGAGCCCGTGACGCCCGGCCACGGCGCCGGCCGGGCCGCGCGATCGCGCCGGGCCGGGCCTGCCCGAGGCCAGCCTGCTAGCCGAACAGGGCGGGCAGCCTCGCCCGGTGCGCCGCGGCCAGCTCGCCGAGCGGTACCGAGAACGCCCCGGTGACCTCGAGCGAGGAACCGCCGGTCGTGCCGATCCGCACCGCCGGCACGCCATGGCGGCGGGCCAGCCCGGCCAGGGCTTCCTCCGCTCCCGCCGGCACGGTGACCACGGCCCGGGCGGCGGATTCGCTGAACAGCATCGTGAACGGGTCGCCGGGCAGGCTCACCGCGCACCCAAGGCCCGGGCCGCCGGAGTGCCCCGCCCCGGCGCCGTCCCCGCCTGCCGCCGTGCCCCGGGCCGGGCGTGCCGCCAGGCAGCACTCGGCGAGCGCCAGCGCCAGGCCGCCGTCAGACAGGTCGTGCGCCGAGCTGGCCAGGCCCTCGTCGGCCGCGTCGGCGAGCAGCGCGGCCAGGCGCCGCTCCGCGTCGAGGTCCACAGCGGGCGGGACGCCGCCCACGTGGCCGTGGACCACGTGCGCCCACAGCGACCCGCCGAACTCGGCCCGGGTCCGCCCGAGCAGCACGACCGCCTCGCCTGCGGCGGCGAACCCGCTCGGCAGCCGCCGTCGCACGTCGCGCAGCACCCCCAGCACGCCGATGACGGGCGTGGGTGCGATCGGGCTCGCGCCGGTCTGGTTGTAGAAGCTCACGTTCCCTCCGGTCACCGGCACGCCGAGGGCGAGGCAGGCGTCGGCGAGGCCACGCACCGCCTCGGTGAACTGCCACATCACCTCCGGATCCTCCGGCGACCCGAAGTTGAGGCAATTGGTCACCGCGAGCGGCCGGGCGCCGACCGCGGCCACGTTCCGGTACGCCTCGGCGAGCGCGAGCTGGGCGCCCGCGTAGGGGTCGAGCAGGCACTGGCGGCCGTTGCCGTCGGTGGCTACCGCCACGCCGAGCTGGGTCCGCTCATCGATCCGCAGTACCCCCGCGTCGTGCGGGGCACCGAGGACGGTGTTGCCGAGGACGTAGCTGTCGTACTGCTCGGTCACCCACGCCTTGTCCGCCCCGGCCGCCGAGCCGACCAGCGCGAGCAGGTCCGCGCGCAGGCGCTCGCCCGGCACTCCGGCGCCCGGGGCCGCCGTACCGCCCGCGCCATCCCGGCCCGCTGCCCCGCCCGGGCCGGGGAGCAGCCTCTCCGGGCCATCGGCGCGCAGCCGGTCCAGGCCGGCCGGGCGGGCCGCGGGCCGGTCGTAGAGCGGGCCTTCTGCCGCGCTCTCCGGCGGGATGTCCACGACCAGCGCGCCGTGCCAGGTCACCCGGAGCCGCCCGCTCGCGGTGACCTCGCCGATCACGGCTGCCGGGACCTCCCACCTGGCGCAGGTGGCCAGCAGGTCGCCCAGCGCGGCCGGCTCGGCGATCACCATCATCCGCTCCTGCTACTCGCTCATCAGGATCTCCGGCGGGCTCAGGCCCTGGTCCCGCAGGGGCACCGCCTCAAGGGTGATCGCCATCCCGGTCCCGCCCGCCGCCGCCAGCTCGCTCGTCGCGCAGGCGATCCCGGCCGCGCCGAGATCCTGGACGGCCACGACCAGCCCGGCCTGGTACAGCTCCAGGCAGCACTCGATCAGCAGCTTCTCCATGAACGGGTCGCCGACCTGGACATTCGGGCGCTTGGCCCGTTCACCCTCCGCGCCGCCGCCCCCGAACGCGGCGCTCGCGAGCACCGACGCGCCGCCGATCCCGTCCGGGCCGGTCCGCGAGCCGAGCAGGACAACCTTGCTGCCCGGGCCACTGGCCCGGGCCAGCTTGAGGTCGCCGTGGCGCATGACGCCGAGGCAGAGCACGTTGACCAGCGGGTTCCGCGCGTAGGCCGGGTCGAACGCGAGCTCCCCCCCGATGTTCGGCAGGCCCAGGCAGTTGCCGTAGGAGGAGATCCCGCCGACCACCCCGGGCAGCACCCGGTGGGTGTCGGGCGCGTCCGCGGGGCCGAACCGCAGCGAGTCCATCACGGCGACCGGCCGCGCGCCCATCGCGAGGATGTCGCGGACGATCCCGCCGACCCCGGTGGCCGCGCCCTGGAACGGCTCGACGTAGGACGGGTGATTGTGCGATTCGATCTTGAACGTCACTGCGTACCCCTGGCCGACGTCGACCACGCCGGCGTTCTGCCCGATCCCGGCGAGCAGCGCGCCGCCCGGCGGCGCCTTGCGCGAGAACTGGCGCAGGTGGATGCGCGAGGACTTGTACGAGCAGTGCTCGCTCCACATCACCGAGTAGATCGCCAGCT
Organism: Actinomycetota bacterium; assembly: GCA_021324595.1. Lineage (GTDB taxonomy): Bacteria > Actinomycetota > Actinomycetes > Streptosporangiales > Streptosporangiaceae > Chersky-822. Next base: position 17,281 of record JAJPIV010000065.1, read on the forward strand.
CGGAGTCGGTCGGCCGGCGTCCGAGCAGGGCGGTGATGGCGGCGAACTCGGCGTCAGTCAGGCCCAGTTCCGCGTACGGCTGGGCGCGTTCCGGCGTCGCCGCCGCGTCCGCCACCGTGTCCGCCCGGGCCGCCGCGCCCGCCGGCCGGGCCGCCCCGGGCGCTGCCGTGCCGCCCGCGGGCCCTGCCGCGCCGCCCGCGGGTCTGCCGCCCACCCCGCCGCCCGGGCCGGGCGCTGCCGCGCCGCCGGCCAGCCCGCCGCTCACGCCGCCCGCCGGGTCAGGGCCGGCATGAAGAACCGGAGGCCGTCGCCGCCCGGGCCGGTCAGGGGATCGATCGCGTGCTCCGGGTGCGGCATCAGGCCGACCACGTTCCCCCGCTCGCTGGCGACGCCCGCGATCGCGCCGGCAGACCCATTCGGGTTCTCGCCCGCGTACCGTGCCACGACCCGGCCTGCCGCCTCAAGCTCGGCAATCGTCGCCGCGCTGGCGGCATAGGCCCCCACGCCGCTCTTCAGCACGACCGTGATCTCCTCGCCGGGCGCGTACCCGGACGTCCACGGCGTCGCCGCCGACTCGATCCGGATCCTCACCTCACGGTTGATGAAGCGGAGCCCGACGTTGCGGGTGAGCGCCCCGGGCAGCAGGTGCGCCTCGCACAGGATCTGGAAGCCGTTGCAGATGCCAAGGACGGGCAGCCCCGCGCTCGCGGCCGGGATCAGCTCGGCCATGACGGGGGCGAACCGGGCGATCGCGCCGCAGCGCAGGTAGTCGCCGTAGGAGAACCCGCCGGGCAGGATCACCGCATCGACGCCGCGCAGGTCGCGGTCACCGTGCCAGAGGGGCACCGCCTTCGCCCCCGCCCGGGCGACGGCCCGGCGGGCGTCGCCGTCGTCGAGCGAGCCCGGGAACGTGACGACGCCGATCCTCACCTGCGTCCCTGGGTGGTCACTGGCGCCTGGCGCGGGCGTCCTGGCTGGCCGGGCATGACCGAAGGGTATCCGGTCAGCTCGCCTTCCTCAGCGCCCAGCCCGGCTGGTTGACCAGGGGCGCGTCCGCGCGCCACTCGATCCGCTTCCGCAGCCGCACCGCCGTGCCGCGGCCGGGGCCGCTGCGCAGCCGCACGTCGTCCACGCACGCGCGCATGATCGCCAGGCCCCGCCCGGACTCGGGGAGCTGGGTGACGTCCGCCGTGGTCACCGCCGCCCCGGCGTCCGGCCGGCGGCGGCGCAGCAGCGACGGCACGGCGAGCGACCTCGGCCGGACGGGAGGGCGGAGCGGGTGAGAGCGGCCGGGCTGCCAGCGCGGCACCGTGAAGCCGCGGCCGTTGTCCACGACCTGGAGCACGCACCGGTCCCGGCCGATCTCGGCGACGACCTCGTACCGGTGGCCCGGGCCCGCGTGGCGCAGGACGTTCGTGCACGCCTCGGTGACCGCGATCAGCAGGTCGGAGAGGCAGTCCTCGTCCACGCCCAGGCGGCGAAGCGTGTCGCGGAGCACCTGGCGGACGACGGGGATGCTGACCGATTCCCGGGGGAACATCAGGCAGAAGCGGATGTCTTCGTCCGCCCGCAAGTGCAGCGCCCGAGCTCGCATCCGCTCCCTCGTCCCCTCGGGACGCCGCCGGCCCGCCGGCCTGCCCGGCGCGCCGAGGACCTGCCGCATCCCGGTGCCTACCGCGATCGCCTCCCTCCGATTGTCAGCGTTTCCAGGGGCGGGCCGTGGTAATCATCGAGTCGGGCGATCCCCGGGCGAACAGTGGCGTTCCGGCAGGCGAGCGGCGGGTTCCGGGCCGGTGCCCGGCCGGGCAGGCGGCGGCCGCGGACGGCCCCGGGGCACAGGCCGGCGGGCCCGCCCGTCCCGGGCTCACCGCGCAGGGTGCACGGTGAACTCCTCGATCACCGGGTTGGCCAGCAGCTCGGCTGCGAGCTCCGCGACGCGCCCGGCTGCGGCCTCGGTCGCGTCGTCGAGCTCCACCTCGAACCGCTTGCCCTGGCGGACCGAGATCACCTCGCCGAAGCCGAGCCTGCGGCAGGCGCCGGCGATGGCCTCGCCCTGCGGGTCATGAATCTCCGGCTTGAGCATGACGTCGACGACAATCCTGGCCACGGCACGCAGCGTACCCGGGCGGCGCCGGTGGCCGCCCCGGCTCTCTTGACCGCCCCTGCGCGGCGGCGGGTACTGTCACAGCGGGACGACAAGACAACGGTCCGCCCTCCCGCGCCGCGCGAGGGTGGCCTGGGCATCCAAGGAGACGCACGTGGCCGTCAAAGTCGCCGGGCGAGCCGCCTCCCGATCGCACGACCAGCCACCCGGGCCGGCCACCGCGCCGGACCTCATCCAGCTGCTGACGCCGGAAGGCGAGCGGACCTACCACCCCGACTACCCGCTCGAGCTGACCACCGAGGAGGTCAAGTCCCTCTACCGGGACCTGGTGCTGGTCCGCCGCATCGACTTCGAGGCGATCGCCCTGCAGCGCCAGGGCGAGCTGGGCATCTGGGCCTCGCTGCTCGGCCAGGAGGCGGCCCAGGTCGGCTCCGGCCGGGCGCTCGGCCCGCGGGACATGGCCTTCCCGACCTACCGCGAGCACGGGGTCGCCTGGTGCCGCGGGCTGGACCCCGCCAGGCTGCTGGAGCTGTTCCGCGGCGTCAGCCACGGCGGCTGGGACCCGAGGGAGCACAACTTCCACCTGTACACGATCGTGATCGGCGCGCAGACGCTGCACGCGACCGGGTACGCGATGGGCATCCAGCGCGACGGGGCGCTCGGCGAGGACGGCGAGGCGGTGATCGTCTACTTCGGCGACGGGGCGACCAGCCAGGGTGACGTCAACGAGGCGTTCATCTGGGCCTCGGTGACGAACGCCCCGATCGTTTTCTTCTGCCAGAACAACCAGTGGGCGATCTCCGAGCCGCTCGATCGCCAGAGCCGCATCCCGCTCTACCACCGCGCCCGCGGGTTCGGGTTCCCCGGGCTGCGGGTGGACGGCAACGACGTGTTCGCGTGCCTGGCCGTGACCCGCAAGGCGATGCAGGCAGCGAGGGAGGGCCAGGGGCCGACGCTGATCGAGGCCTACACCTACCGGATGGGGGCGCACACCACGACCGACGATCCGACCAGGTACCGGCTCTCGGCCGAGCTGGAGTCGTGGAAGCTCAAGGATCCGATCGAGCGGGTCAAGCAGTACCTGATCAGGTCCGGCCTGGCCAGGGACGACTTCTTCGCCGCGGTCACCGCCGAGGCCGACGAGGTGGGGACGCGGGTCAGGACGGCCTGCCTGGAGATGCCCGACCCGGACCCGCTGGCGATCTTCGACCACGTCTACGCCGAGCCGAACGCGCCGCTGGAGCGGGAGCGGGCGCAGCTCGCGGCGTACCTGAGCTCGTTCGCCGACGAGGAGCCGGCGCCGGCCGGGCCGGAGGCACGGCCATGACCGTGCTGACGCTCTCCAAGGCGCTCAACGAGGGCCTGCGCAAGGCCATGGAGAGCGACCCCAAGGTCCTCATCATGGGCGAGGACGTCGGCAAGCTCGGCGGCGTGTTCCGGGTGACCGACGGGCTGCAGAAGGACTTCGGCGAGGACCGCGTCATCGACACCCCGCTCGCGGAGTCCGGCATTGTGGGCACGGCGATCGGGCTGGCGCTCCGCGGCTACCGGCCGGTCTGCGAGATCCAGTTCGACGGGTTCGTGTTCCCCGCGTTCGACCAGATCGTCTCCCAGCTCGCGAAGATGCGGTACCGGTCCCTGGGCAAGGTGCGGCTGCCGGTGGTGGTGCGGATCCCGTTCGGCGGCGGCATCGGCGCGGTCGAGCACCACAGCGAGTCCCCTGAGGTGATGTTCGTGCACACCGGCGGGCTGCGCGTGGTCGCCTGCGGTGACCCGGCCGACGGGTACGCGATGATCCAGCAGGCGATCGCCTGCGACGACCCGGTGATCTTCTTCGAGCCCAAGCGCCGCTACTGGGACAGGACCGAGGTCGACCTGCCCGGCGGGCTCGCCACGGCGCTCCCGCTCGACCGGTCGCGGACGCTGCTGCCCGGCACCGACGTCACCGTCTTGTGCTACGGGCCGATGGTCCGCACCTGCCTGGAGGCAGCGGCCGCCGCGCGCGAGGACGGCACCTCGATCGAGGTGATCGACCTGCGCTCGCTCGCGCCGCTGGACGCCGAGGCGATCTACGAGTCGGTCCGGCGGACCGGACGCTGCGTCGTCGTCCACGAGGCCCCGGTCACCGCCGGGCTCGGCGCCGAGATCGCGGCCCGCGTCTCCCAGGAGTGCTTCTACCACCTGGAGGCGCCGGTGCTGCGGGTCGGCGGGTTCTCCACGCCGTACCCGCCCGCGCGGATGGAGGAGCACTACCTGCCCGACCTTGACCGCGTGCTCGACGCCGTCGACCGCTCGCTCGCCTACTGAGGGGAGGGATCATGGCCGAGATCAAGCAGTTCATGCTCCCCGACGTCGGCGAGGGCCTGACCGAGGCCGACATCGTCCGGTGGCTCGTGCGGCCGGGCGACAGGGTGACGGTGAACCAGGCCATCGTGGAGATCGAGACTGCCAAGTCGCTGGTGGAGCTGCCCAGCCCGTTCGAGGGCATCGTCACCGACCTGCTGGTCCCCGAGGGAACCACGGCGGACGTCGGCACGCCGATCATCGCGATCCGGGTCGGCGCCGCGGATGGAGAGCCAGGAGCCGGGGGAGCGGCGGCCGGAGCGCGGGCGGCGGCCGGAGCGCGGGCAGAAGCCGGCGCGCCCGCCGGAGCCGGAACGCGAGCGGCGGCCGAAGCGGACGGCTCATCCGCGATCTCCGCGCCGCCCGACGAGGGAGCGGTCGAGCCCGGCCTGCACGGCAGCCCGGCGCCCAAGCAGGAGCGGCAATCCGTCCTCGTCGGGTACGGGGTCAAGCCCGGCGCGACCAGGCGCCGGCCGAGGAGGGCCGGCGCCGCCGGGCCACGTCCCGCAGCCCCGGTCCCGCCGACGCCCCCGGCGGCCGCAGTCCCTCCGCCGCCCCCGGCGGCCCCGGCCTCGCCGGCCTCCGCCGCGCGGGCCGCCGGGCCGCCCGAGCGCGTCGCGGTGCTCGCCAAGCCGCCGGTGCGCAAGCTCGCCAAGGAGCTCGGGGTTGACCTCGCGGCGCTGGCCGGGACCGGGCCGGCGGGCTCGATCACCCGCGAGGACGTCCAGGCCGCGGCGGCAGGGGCCGCGGCCGTCGTCGGCCCGGGTGCGCCAATCGCTGAGCCCTTGCCGACGGGCGCCACCGGTGCGGCCCTGGCCGCCTGGCCCGCCGCAGCGCCCGGCCTGGCGCCGGCTCCGGGCGCCGCCTCCGGTGCCGGGGCGCTGCCACGGGAGGAGCGCATCCCGATCCGCGGGGTGCGCAAGCACACCGCGGCGGCGGTCACGGCCAGCGCGTTCACCGCACCGCACGTCACCGAGTTCCTGCAGATCGACATGACCGAGTCGATGGCGACCACGGAACGGCTTCGGTCGCTGCCGGACTTCGCTGGCCTGCGGGTCTCCCCGCTGCTGCTCGTCGCCCGGGCGCTGCTCATCGCGGTGCGGCGCCACCCGATGATCAACTCATCCTGGGACGAGGCCGCGCAGGAGATCGTGGTCCGGCGGTACGTGAACCTCGGCATCGCCGCGGCGACCGAGCGCGGGCTGGTCGTGCCGAACGTCAAGGACGCGCACCTGCTGACGCTGCCCGAGCTCGCCCGCTCGATCAGCGAGCTGACCGAGGCCGCGCGGGCCGGCCGGTCCACTCCCCGGGACCTCAGCGGCGGGACGATCACCATCACGAACGTGGGCGTGTTCGGCGTGGACGCCGGAACGCCGATCCTCACCCCCGGTGAGGCGGCGATCCTCGCGTTCGGCCAGGTGAAGGATGCCCCGTGGGTCCACCAGGGGCAGCTGGCCGTGCGCCAGGTCTGCACGCTCGCGCTCTCGTTCGATCACCGGATCGTGGACGGCGACCTGGGCTCGGCGGTGCTGCGGGACGTGGGCGACATGCTCACCGATCCGCTGCGGATGCTGGCCTGGTCCTGAGGGGCCTGCCGCCGCACCGCGGCGCGATCACCGGCCTGCCGCGGGTCGTGGCGGCAGGCCCGCCGCCTCACGGCCGACGTGCTGCCACAATCGGTGGCATGCCAGCGGCGGGCATCCCAGGGCCGGGACCCGGCGGGCCCAGGCGACCGGAAGGGACCGGCCCAGGCGACCGGAAGGGAAACGCATGATCAGGCACGTGGTGGTGATCTCCTGGCGCCCCGAGGCGACGCCTGAGCAGCGCCAGCGGGTCAGCGCCGAACTCGCGGGGCTCCCGCCGCTCATGCGCGGCATACGCGCCTACTCATACGGGCCGGACGCCGGGCTGGCGGAGGGGAATGGCGACTTCGCGATCGTCGCCGACTTCGAGGACGCGGGCGCGTACCTGGCATACCGGGATCATCCGGCTCACCGGGACGTGATCAAGCGGGTGATCGACCCGATCCTCGCCCGGCGCACCGCCGTCCAGATCGAGATCGGCGAGCCCTGAGGACGCCACGGCAGGTGCCCGGCCCCGCTAGCCGCACAGGGCGGCGCCCTACCGCCGCAGGGCCTCAAGGGGCTGGACGGAGGACGCCCGGAGCGCGGGGTAGAGGCCGGCGACCAGGCCGGTGAGGATGCCCGCCGCCGGGCCGAGCAGGACCGTGCCCGGGGCCAGGATCGCGGTCCACTGGCGGGCGATCGCGGTGCCGACGACGGCGGCGACGGCCAGGCTGGTCCCGATCAGGCCGCCGAGCAGCCCCAGTGCTGACGACTCCGTGACGAACTGGACGGCGATGTGGACGGGCCGGGCGCCGAGCGCGCGGCGCATGCCGATCTCCGCGGTCCGCTCGAGCACGGCCACCAGCGTGGTGTTCGCGATCCCGGCGCCGCCGATCAGCAGGGACACCGCCGCGAGGGCGAGGAACAGGTCGGACAGGGACCGGTTGATCCCGCGGGTCAGGAAGGCCACGCTCGCCGGCGCGATCGCCTGCAGCAGGCCGGGATCGTCGGGACGCAGCGCCAGGGGCGCCTGCCGGGCGATGAGCTGGGCCGCCCCGACCCGGGTCCGGATGATCATCTGGGCCGGGCTGAGCGGGCTGGGCGGCCCGTACAGGCGCAGGGCGGTGCTGGCCGGCAGCATGATCCCGGTCAGCATGACCCCGCCAAGCCGTGCGGCCGAGACGATGCCGACGACGGTGAACGGCACGCCGTTGATGAAGATGGCGGGCTGGAAGCCCACCTGGCCGATCCCCAGCTGCTCGGCGGCCACCGGGCCGAGGACGGCCACCTGCTCGTCGTGGCGCATGTCGAACTGGTTGTAGAGCTCCCCGCTGCTGATCACGGGCTGCATCGCGCGGAGCATCCCGGCCGACGCGGCGTAGACCGGCAGGTCCCCGGCGTTCGCGTCCGACGCCGCGGTCACGTCCGGCGTCGTGCCGATGACGGGGCTGCGCAACGGAACCGTCCACCAGACCCCGGCCGCGATGACGCCGCGGAGGCGTTCCGCCCGGGCGCCGGCGTCCGCCGGGAAATCGACCGGCGGGTACCCGGAGCCGCCCGCGTCGTTCCCGGCCCGCGCCTGCCCGACGTCGTTGACGGTGACCGTGGTGGCCGCCAGCACCGAGAACTGCTTGCCGATCTGCCCGGACGCCGTGGCCGTGAGCCCCAGGATGGCGACGAAGGCCCCGGACCCGAGGATGGTCCCGAGCGCGGTGAGCAGGCTCCGGCCGGGCCGCTGCAACAGCCCGGCGACCGCCTCGGCGAGCAGGTCCCGCCAGCCGAGCCGCGACACGCATCCGGCCGGGCGCGTCCCGGCGGCCCTGGCCGGGTTCCGGGGGATCATCCCGCGGCTCCTGCGCGCTCGTCGAGGCGCCCGTCCAGGATCGCCAGCCGGCGCCGTGCCCGGGCGGCCACGACCGGATCGTGGGTGATGACCACCAGCGTCAGGCCCGCGGCGTTCAGCCGGTCCAGCAGGTCCAGCACGGAGGCGGTGTTGCCCGAGTCGAGGTTGCCGGTGGGCTCGTCCAGCAGGAGCAGGCTCGGCGCGCTGACCAGGGCCCGGGCGATGGCCGCCCGCTGGCGCTCGCCACCCGACATCGTCCCGGGCAGCGCGCCCGCCCGGTGCCCGAGCCCCACGCTCTCCAGCGCCGCGAGCGCGGCCGCGCCCCGGCTCCGCCTGGGAGTGCCGTTGTAGATCTGGGCCAGCATCACGTTCTCCAGCGCCGTCCGGTACGGCAGCAGGTGAAACTCCTGGAACACGAACCCGATCCGGGACGCGCGGACCGCGGCGCGGTCTGGTTCGCGCAGCGCTACGGTGTCGAGCCCGTCGAGAAGGTAGCCGCCCGCCGTCGGCCGGTCCAGCAGGCCGAGCACGTTCAGCAGCGTCGACTTGCCCGCGCCCGACGGCCCGGTGATGGCGACGTACTCCCCCCGGCCGATGCGCAAGGTCACGTCCGCAAGTGCCCGGACCGGCGGCGATCCGGTGAACGTGCGGCACACCCCGAGCAGTTCGATGACCGGCCCGGGCGCCGCCCGCGGGGCCTGCTGGCGCGGCTCAGCCATTGAGCCCCACGACCACCCGGTCACCGGCCGCCAGCGCGCCGCGCAGCGGCGTCACCTGCACGTAGCCTCCCGCGGAGACCCCCGCCCTGACCACGACGCGCCGCTGCCTGCCGCCCCTGCCGATCACCGTGACGCTCACCTGGCCGGCGGCGTTGGAGGAGACCGCCGCCACCGGCACGGCCAGCACCGGGCCCGTCGTGCTGGCCGCGATGATCGTGATCCTCACGTTCTGCCCGGCGAGCGAGCCAGGCCAGCGCCCGGCGGACGGCCGGATGGCGACGGGCAGGTAGCTGGTGCCCCCGGCGATCACCAGCCGCCCGACGGAGGTCACGGTCCCGGTGCCCTGATACCCGGTGACCTCCGACAAGATCGCGGCCCTCATGCCCGCCTTGACCAGGCCCGCCTGGGACGGATCCAGCTGCCCGGTCAGGACCAGGCCCGACGGCGTGAGCTCGAACAGCGGCTCCCGGACGACCTGGCCCACCCGGCTGGACACCGCGGACACGTACGCGGGCAGGTGCGGCACGAACCAGAACTCCGAGTCCGGGACCATCACCAGCGCCGGGCGCCGGCCGCCGCATCCCGGGCAGCCGGCCCCCTGCCCCGGTGACGTGGCGGTCACCGCCGGCTGGTAGCCCGCCGCGCGGTAGAAGGCGGCCACCGCCGACCGCGTCCCGCTGCCGAAGTAGCCGGGGGAGTCGGCGCCCGGCGAGAACCCGAGCGCGGCGAGGGCCGCCTGGACCTCGGCCACGTCCTTGCCCGACTCGCCCGGCAGGATGTCGCGCCACAGCGGCAGCGGCCCCTCGAAAACGAAGACCGGCCGGTCCGACACCTCGGCCAGCAGCTCGCCTGAGCGCACCCGGTCCCCCCGGCGCACGTACATGCCGGTGACCACGAGCGCGCCGCCGCCAGGGTTGCCCGGGCTGGCCGCCACCGACGCGGGCGCCACCGGGTACTGCCTCCGGAGCGCGAAGACCCCGCGCATCACGACGGCCTGGGACAGCACCCGCCGGACGACGGGCGCGCTGATCGCGGTCGGGGCTGGCGGGCCGGTCGCGGCGGCGACCTGAGCCGGGGACTTCACCAGCAGCCCGGCGGCGAACCCCCCGGCCGACAGCAGGACCGCCGCGCCGACCACGGCCGCCGCCGCGCGCCTGCGCCGCGCCAGCACTGACCTCACCGGGACGGCCGCGATCCCGCCGGGCCCGCCATCCCCGGCCCGGCCGGGCAGCCCCGGTTCCTGGCTCACCGCCCGGGTCCCGCCGGGGCTCCGGCGCCTGGCCGCGGGCGGCTCATCCGGCCGCCAGCAGCGCCACCTCGCGGCGCAGCGCGCGGCCGAACGCCGCCATGCCCGCGCGCAGGCTCACGAGGTACTTCCGCACCGACGCGGCCTGGATCTGGCGCAGCACCGACGACCACACGGCCACCAGGCGGGTCCTCGCCTTGCACCGCACGTCCGCCACCGCCGTCTGGATCTCCGCCTGGGACGGTCGTTCCAGTTTCTGCCACTGCCCGAGACCGGATTCCGGCGAGCCACCGGGAAACCCGAGCTGCGCGCGTATCGGCGTCTGGTAATGGTAGCCGTCGGCGGCCATGCAGGCCGACCACCGGGCGAACACTGCCCGCACCTCGGGCGCGGCCGTTGACGCTCCATAGTCATCGAACTGGAGCATCTGCGCGTGGTACCAGGATCCTCCCCCGGACACGCCGAGCTCCCGGTACGCCTTCGACAGGCAGTCCTCGGCCACCACCTTCTCGGCGCCGCTCAGCCTCGGCTTGGTGACGTACATCCTGCTCGGGGACGGATGCACCGTCGGCCAGTAGTAGCCCTGCCGCCGGGCGACCGCCATGCTCGTCAGGCCGAAGTCGTAACCCTCCCCCGATCCAGGCGGTTGCCCGTTGCCGTAGGCCGGGTACTGGAACGACCGGTTGAGCGGTGGCATCTGAATGCCCTGCGCCGCGATGCACCGGTCCGCGAGCTCGTAGAGGCCGAGCATGTACTGGTCTATCCCCTGCTGCGCCGGAAAGTAGGCGTCCAGCGGGAAGGTCAAGCCGCCCCCGGGCCGCGCAGGGCCTTCGCCCGTCCGCCGCGTCCCGCCGCCGGCCACCCCGCTCCCTCCCTGGCCGCCCGTCCCGCCCGAGCAGCCCGCGACCAGGCCCGCCGCGGCCACCACCGCGCCCGCCCGCACCATCATGAGCATCAGGGCGCCCCCAGAGCGCCGCATCGCCATCTCCATCACCTCATCCCGCTCAGCACGCGACTCCGTGCCCGCGCCTGGCGCGGGCACGGAGTCCTTCGCCCTAGCAGATGTAATAACTGCATCCCGGCGGCTTGAACGAACAGCCCGCGCTCTTGTACGAGGCGTTCTCGTTGGCAACGATTCCTAGCGACTTCGCGGGCTGGCCAGGCACGAGCCAAGTCATCGCACCCTGAAACTCGGGGTAATAATACACGTAGTCCGGTGAGAATCCGTGATCCTGGCCGCTGCGCGCGTTGTTGCGGACTCCGGTGCCGCCACCATTGCCGTCCCCCGAGAACGACGCGTAGTAGCACTTGCTCGCCAGCTTGTGCCACATCAGGTAGCAGTTGTAGCTGAAATTCGAGTACACGAACGAGTAGTTCCGCTGCCAGCGCGCGCTGTTCAGGCCCGCACTGTAGTACAAGCAGATCTGCTCCGTGCAACCATTATCGTGGGTCGTCGCATATGCCGGCTGCGCGCCTGCCGCCAGCGCGGCGGTCGCAGCCGCCACCGTGACCGGCACCGTCGCCCTTTTAGCTCTCCTCACCTCACAGGCCACCCTTCCGACTCGATTGTCCCGGACCGGGATTGCGGCGCCTCCTTTCGATTCAGAGCACCTGGCCGAGGCTGATCTCCTCGACCTCTCCTCCGAGGCGAAGCAGTTCCTTGATCATTCCCACCCTCAGGTCAACGCGGCGTGCCACCTCTTGCGGGCTGGCAACCGCGCCATTGCCCGCCGTCCCGCGCTCAACCCATCGCAGCCGGGGCCGGATCGCATACTCGACGCCAAGTTCTCGCGCCCCGCCAGAACGGCCATCCAACTGTCCGCATCCCCCGTGAGCACCCAGTCGAGCTTGAGCGAATCGAGATCCCGTGACTGCCGGTACGTCACGGCCCCGTCATTAACATTCAATTTCCACGCGTGCCTCTCCCGCGAAGAAAGACTGTACGTTACGATCCCGAAACATCCGCCCGCGCCCCTCCAGCTACCTCCCGCTAGCGTTCCGGAATGATTCGACGCGCACGCCGCGTCAAGCCGCGCGGTGATGATGTCCCGGAGCACACTCATCGATCGGCCGTGAGCTCTTCCGGACTCGGTACCCGTCAGGCCAGACCCGTCACTCTCCGTGACACGGCGCAGGTCAGGCGGGACCGGACTGGTGATCCAATCTTCGTCGACTTGCGTGTAACCTAGGCTATCCAGCAAGTGATTCATTACGTGTAGCTGCGGAGGCGGAATTATGCTTGCTGGCACTCGTGCACCGCGTCCGACCGAATCCGCAGTGATCGCGGGTCTTGCTCGGATCTTGTGGTCGCCCGGCGCCTCGGGCCCATCGGGCCACGCATCCCAGCGATGAGCAGTGAGATACCGTTCTACCACGCCTGGTGCCGGGCTAGTACTACAGCGACAGCCTGTTATGTGATCGGCGTGGCGGCGTGACGGTCCGGGTGGCGCCCTGGATGCTCCTGACTTATGACTGCTGTTGTGGAGATGGCGCC
>JAJPIV010000028.1 GCA_021324595.1 Actinomycetota bacterium
CCGCCCCATTGGCCGCCGCCCCATTGGCCGCCGCCCCATTGGCCGCCGCCCCATTGGCCGCCGCCCCATTGGCCGCCGCCTCCGGCCGGCGGGTGCTGCTGGCCGCCGGCCCCGCCGTACCCTCCCGGCACCGGGTCATGTGGCGCCTGGGCGGGCCGCCACGGGCCGAGAGGGTGCTGGGCCGGCAGGGCCGGCCGGCCCTGGTCCGCCTGGCGCAGCACCAGGTCCAGCCCCTCCCGCCGCATTCGCAGGTCGGCGTACAGCAGCACCGTCACGCCGGCGCTGATCGGGCGCGTGCAGGTCGCGGCGACGATGCTGCCGACGGCCCCGATGACGAGGGCCGCCGTTCCCGGAGCAGCAGCCCGCGGCGAGGCGAGCGAGACGCCGCCGCCGGCCAGCGTGCTCAGCAGGGTGAAGGGAATCTCCAGCACCAGCGTCACCAGGACCACCACGAGCAGGGCCAGCAGGCTGATCCCGAACACCCGCCACCAGCTGCCGCGCACCAGATCCCACGATCTCCTGAGCCCGGTCACCGGCCCGGCGCCCTCGAGCACCACGGCGGGCACGGCAAGGCTCAGCCCGACCCAGACCCAGATCGTCACGGCCAGCATGGCGAGGAACCCGAGGACGCCGATGGCCACCGCGGCAACCGCCGCCCTCGCGGCGAGAAGGACGGCCAGCACCACGGCGTACGGAATCCACATTCCCAGCAGCAGCAGCGACACCAGCAGCGTCACGCAGATCACCGGCCAGATGCGCGCCATCCGCCAGGCGTCGCCGATCGTCGTCGGCGCGCCGAGCAGGCCGCGGCCAAGCACGCTGGTGAGCATGGCGGTGAGCACCTGCTGGAACACGAATGCGAGCGCGATCGTGACCAGGGCGAGCGGCAGCAGGCCCGCGGCGAGCCCGGCCAGCGCGTGCCCGAGCCGGGCGGGGCCGGAGCCCGGCGTCAGGCTCCCGGTGAAGTTCTCCAGCCAGCGCTGCTCGGACCACCTCAGCAGCGTGGTGAGCACCCCCGCCAGGGTCTGGATGATGGCCGCGAGCCCGAGCGTGGCACCGGGGTTGCGGCGGATCAGCGTGAACGCGCCGCCCAGTATCTCCCCGGCGGTCAGCGGCCGCAGCGGCACGCCGCCGGGCGCCGGGGGCGGGGAAGGCCAGCCGCCGTAGCCGGGGGCGTATCCCGGGGGCGGGCCGTAGCCGGGGGGCGGGCCGTAGCCGGGGGGCGGGCCGTAGCCGGGGGGCGGGCCGTAGCCGGGGGCGTATCCCGGGGGCGGGCCGTAGCCAGGGGGCGGGCCGTGGCCCGGCGGAGGTGCCGCAGGGCCCGCCTGACCGGGACCGCCTGCGGGATCGGCCGGGCCCGGCCAGCCGCCCGGCTGGCCGGCGCGGCCCGGCCACGGTTGCTGGTGACCGGGTCCCGGGGAGTTCTCGCTCATCCTGATCTCCGTCACATGCCGCCGGCACAGCCTCGCGACATGCCGGCCCAGCCTCGCGCTGCCGTGCTCATCCTGGCATGCCGCACGGGGCCGGCGGCCGCGCGCGGCAGGGCGAGGCCGCCGCCCGGATGAGCCGGCCCCGGCTCATCCGGCAGCCTCCGCGCCTGCCGCACACTGAACGCGTGAGCTTCGTGCCGCTGCGCTGGCTCGACCCGCCCGCCGGGCCGGCGATCGAGCTACTCGACCAGACCCGGCTGCCCGCCACCGAGGCGTACGTCACCTGCGCCGACGTTCCCTCGCTGATCGACGCGATCACGCGTCTGGTGGTCCGGGGCGCTCCGCTGCTCGGGATCGCGGGGGCATTCGGCGTGGCGCTGGCCGCCGCCCGCGGCGACGACGTGCGGGCGGCCGCGGCGGCGATCGAGCGGGCCAGGCCCACCGCGGTGAACCTCGGCTGGGGCGCCCGGCGAGCGCTCGGCGCGTACCTGCGCGCCCGGGCCGGCGCCGCCGGTGACGGTGGACGGGCCGCCTTCCTGGCCGCCCTGGAGGAGGCCCGCTCGATCGCCGACGCCGACCGGCGGGCTTGCGCGCAGATGGCCGCGCACGGGCTGGCCCTGGTGCCGCCGGACGCGAGGATCCTCACCCACTGCAACACGGGCGCGCTGGTCACCGCCGGCGGTGGGACCGCGTTCGGGCTCATCCTGGCGGCACACCGGGCCGGCCGGCTCGCGATGGTGTGGATCGACGAGACCAGGCCTCTGCTGCAAGGCTCCCGCCTCACCGCGTTCGAAGCCGAGCGGGCCGGGCTGCCCTACCGCGTCCTCGCCGACTCCGCCGCCGCGTCGCTGATGGCGGCGGGCCTGGTGGACCTCGTCGCGGTCGGCGCTGACCGGATCGCCGCCGACGGCAGCGTCGCGAACAAGGTCGGCACCTACGCCCTCGCCGTGCTCGCCAGCCACCACCGCGTGCCGTTCGTGGTCGTCGCGCCGAGCACGACGATCGACCCGGCGACGCCGGACGGCGCCGCGATCGCCATCGAGCAGCGCCGCTCCGAGGAGGTCACCTGGCATGCGGGCACCCCCCTCGCCCCGGCCGGCGCGGTCGCCTACAACCCCGCGTTCGACGTCACCCCGCCAGGGCTGGTCACCGCGATCGTGACCGAGCGGGGAGTGATAGATCCCGTCACACCAGGTAATCTGCGTCTGCTGAGGCCGCTGCCGTGATCGCGGGCTTGGCGGCAGGCGTTTCCGTGGAACGATGGGGAGCATGAAAGGTCGCGTGCTGGTAGTCGACGATGACCCCGCCCTCGCCGAGATGCTCGGCATCGTCCTGCGCGGCGAGGGATTCGAGCCGACCTTCGTCTACGACGGCGACAAGGCGCTCGAGGCGTTCCGGGACACCAAGCCCGACCTGATCCTCCTTGACCTGATGCTGCCCGGCATGGACGGCATCGATGTGTGCCGTCAGATCAGGGCCGAGTCCGGCGTCCCCATCGTGATGCTCACGGCCAAGAGCGACACCGTCGATGTGGTCCTCGGGCTCGAGTCAGGCGCCGATGACTACATCGTCAAGCCGTTCCAGGCCAAGGTGCTGATCGCGCGGGTCCGCGCCCGGCTGCGCCGGACCGAGGACCCGGCCCCCGAGGTGCTCACGATCGGTGACGTCACGATTGACGTCGCCGGCCACTCGGTGAAGCGGGACGGCGAGCCCATCAACCTGACGCCGCTGGAGTTCGACCTGCTGGTGGCCCTGGCGCGCAAGCCGCGGCAGGTGTTCACCAGGGAGGTGCTGCTGGAGCAGGTCTGGGGCTACCGGCACGCGGCCGACACGCGCCTGGTCAACGTCCACGTGCAGCGGCTGCGCGCCAAGATCGAGCGGGATCCCGAGCGGCCGGAGGTCGTGGTCACGGTCCGCGGCGTGGGATACAAGGCGGGGTCGGGCTGACCTCCTACGGCCGGCCGCATCCAGCGCCGGCCTGGCTGGCCGAGCGTGTCCGGCCGGGCGGCCGGGCCGCCGCGCGCGCTCTGACCCGGTCGGCGCGCGCGCTGCGGGCGCGATGGGCCAGCTCGCTGCAGGTCCGGGTGGTCAGCACCACCTTGTTCGCATCCGCCGTCGTGGTCTCGCTGCTCGGCTTCTTCCTCATGCAGCAGATCACGGCGAACCTGCTCGCGCAGGCCGAGGCGTCCGCCTACAACCAGGCCTCCGACGGGCTGGCGTTCGCCCAGGCGCAGCCCGGCGTCGACCGGCCGCCCAGCCTGGTCGGCTCGGATCAGCTCATGAGCTACATCCTCGGCCACCTCCAGCCCAGCCCGGACAACCCCGGCGCCGACTACGGGGTGGCGATGACGCTGGCCACCAACGTGCCCGGGTCCCCTGCCTACTGGCGGGACGCTGAGGTCGGCATGCCCGTTCCGCTGCCGCCGCCGCCCGGCCCGGCCGCCCGGCCCGGCATCTCGCTCACGTTCGCGCGGATGCCGTTCCCGGCCCGGGGCAGCCCGCAGACGGCCGGCCTGCTGTTCGCCGCGCCCGTCAGCCACTATTACATGCTGTATTACTTCTTCCCGCTGACCCAGCTCCAGCAGGAGCTCGGCCAGGCCCTGCGCACCATGGTGCTGGTGGGCATCGCGCTGGTGTTCCTGCTCGCCGGCATCGCGTGGCTGGTGACACGGTGGGTGGTGATGCCGGTCGTCCGGGCGGCGCGCGGCGCCCAGTCGCTGTCGATGGGCAACCTGGACGAGCGGCTCGAGGTGCGGGGCACCGACGAGCTCGCCGCGCTGGCGGCCTCGTTCAACGAGATGGCCGCGAGCTTGCAGGACAAGATGCGCGAGCTTGAGGACCTGTCCAAGGTGCAGCGGCAGTTCGTCTCCGATGTGTCGCACGAGCTGCGCACCCCACTGGCGACGATCCGGATGGCCGCGGACCTGCTGTACGAGGCCAGGGATCAGCTCCAGCCGGGCGCGGCCCGCTCGGCCGAGCTGCTGCAGAGCCAGCTGGAGCGGTTCGAGTCCCTGCTCACCGACCTGCTGGAGATCAGCCGGCACGACGCCAACGTGGCCACCCTCGACGCCGAGCCGGCCGACATGGGCGACCTGGTGCGCATGGCCGCCGACATCGCGCAGCAGCTGGCCGAGCGGCGTGGCGCCAGGATCGTGTTCGACCTGCCGGGCGAGGCATGCGTGGCCGAGCTGGACCGCAGGCGCGTCGAGCGCATCCTGCGCAACCTCCTGGTCAACGCCGTGGAGCACGGTGAGGGCAAGGACGTGGTGGTCCGGTGCGCCGCCGACCGGGACGCGGTCGCGGTCACCGTCCGCGACTTCGGCGTCGGGCTGGCGCCGGGCGAGGAGCACCTGGTCTTCGACCGCTTCTGGCGCGCCGATCCGGCCCGGGCGAGGACGACCGGCGGGACCGGGCTGGGCCTGGCGATCGCGCTGGAGGACGCCCGCCTGCACGGAGGGTGGCTGGAGGCGTGGGGTGAGCCCGGGCGCGGCTCGGTGTTCCGCCTCACGCTGCCGCGGGTGATCGGCGGCGAGCTGGCCGGATCGCCCCTCCCGCTCGCACCGGACCGGGACGACCTGGCGAGGCGGCTCGGCGGCCCGGTGCCGCCCGGCCGCCTGCTGACGGGGGACCGGACGTGACCAGGCGGGCCCGGACTGCAGTGGCCGCGGCGGCGGCCGCGGTGGCCGCGGCCCTGCTGGCCGGCTGCGTGACCATGCCGTCGAGCGGGCTGGTCCGCGTGGACGGCCAGCCGTCCTCCGGGGGGCCGGTCGCGGAGGGCGTGCAGTTCGTCCCCGTGCCACCGGGGGGCAACTGGAAGCCGACCGAGATCGTCGCGGGCTTCCTCGCGGCGAGCGGAAGCTCGCTGAGCGGGAACTTCCTCGGCGGCAACGCGCTCAGCGGGAACTCGTTCGCGGTGGCCCGCGAGTACCTCTCCCCGGCCTACCGGCGGCAGTGGCGGCCGGGCCGGGCGGCCACCATCATCCAGGCGAACCCGCGAATCAGCGTGCCCGCGGTCCCCACGATCCTGTCCCACATGGCCAGCGGCGCCTCGTCCACGCAGGTCAGCGTGGTCAGCCGGTTCGTGGAGACGCTCCAGCCCGCGGGTAACCTCGTCGCGTCGTCGCATGGTCACCAGTTCCAGTTCGAGCTGGTCCAGGTGGACGGCGAATGGCGGATCAGCTCGATCGCCGAGGACGGCACCCCCTCGAACAACCTGCTGCTGCTCACCGAGACCGATTTCGCCCGGGACTACCAGCCGCGCAACCTGTACTTCTTCCCGGCCGGGTCGCCGCAGGACGTGCTGGTCCCCGATCCGGTGTTCATCCCGCAGCAGGCGGCCGGAAGCGAGGGCGGCGCGCGGCTGCTGGTGCGCGGGCTCATCGCCTCGCCCAGGTCCGGTTCCGGGCCAACCGGGTGGCTGAGCGATGCCACCTCGACCGCATTCCCGGCCGGGACCAAGATCCTGGGCGTCCAGGTCTCCGGGATCAAGGCCGTCGTCGACCTCGGCGGCACGGCGGCCAGGGCTGGCCCCGGCCGGCTGTTCCGCATGGAGGCGCAGCTGGTCTGGAGCCTCACCTCCGCTCCCTACTCGCCCGGCCCGGGGGCCGGGCCGGCGGCGACAGGCATCGGCTCGGTCGAGTTGCTGCTCGACCACCGGCGGCCGGCGCTGCTGCTGCCCCAGGGCTTCACCCAGTTCTTCGCCCGCTGGCAGCCTGCCGCCGGCCCGCTCTACTACCAGCAGGCGACCGCGGCCGGCGGGCCGGGTGTCGACGAGCTGCGCTCCGGGTCGGCCGCGCGCGCGGTGCCGCTGCCGGGCGGGCTGGGGAACGGCCCGTTCACCGCCATCGCGGTGTCACCGCCCGGGTTGGCGCCCGCGATCCTCGCGGCCTGCCGGGGCCGCGACGTCTACCAGGTGCCGCTCGGGGCCGCCTCGCGGATCGCGTCGGCGCAGCGCCTCCAGGGCCGCTGCACGTCGCTGAGCTGGGACGACGAGGGCGACCTGTGGGCCACCGCGGGGAACGGCGCCTACGTGCTGGCCGCCGGGACGCCGGCCGGGCCGGGGCGGCCGGGCTTCGCGCCGGTGTTCACCGCGCCCGGCGAGATCACCTCGCTCCAGGTCGCGCCGGACGGCGTGCGCGCGGCGATGATCGTCCGGACGCCGCGCGGGCCGCAGATCCGCGTGGCCGCGATCAGCCGGAACGCCGCCCAGGTCTACTCGCTGCAGGCGGCGCAGATGGTCCAGGTGGGCTCCGACATCGCCGACCCGGTCGCGCTCGGCTGGCGGGACCCCTACTACCTGCTGGTGGCCGGGCAGGCCCGCGGCGGGGCCGACGCGCTCTACGAGGTTCCGCTCAACGGCGGTGCCAAGATCCAGTTGCCCACGGTGCTGCCGGCGCACGTGACGCAGGTCATCGTCAGCCAGCGCGGCACCGTGGTGGCCACGGACGGGCCCGGCGAGGCGGGCCAGCGGATCTGGCTGCAGCCACCTGGCTCGGATGGCCTGTGGACCCCGATCACCACGGGGATCACGCCCGACATCCCCTGAGCCCCGCCCGGCGGGCCGGGCGGTCCAGGGCCTGACAGCGGGTCCGTGAGGGGCTACCGTCAGTGTCATGGCACCCGCCCGGGTCCGTGGTTGCGCTGGGCGGGCCGCCCCAGCCCCGGGGCGGCCGCTCCGGCTAGCCGATGCCAGCCGCAGGCGAAACGGCCCACGTAAGGCGACTTCTCGTCGATCGATCACGGTGCGGCTTAGGAGTAAGTCCTGCCCCGCCCGGGGGATCCGACGTCCTCCGGCCCGGGAGAAGGGCACTAGTGGCGCAGGCATGCCGCAAGACCCTCAGCAGGCGGATGTGGGGTAGAAGACCAGGTCGGCCGGGCGGGTGCCGCTGCGCACCGAGGGAAGGGGGCACGGGTCATGGAGATCATCTTCAGGGGCCGGCAGACGGATGTGGCAGCGCGGTTCCGCGAGCACGCGACGGCGAAGCTGAACAGGCTGGAGCGCCTCGACCAGAATGCCGTCCGGGTGGACGTGGAGGTCTGCGTGGAGCGCAACCCCCGGCTGGCGAGCCAGCGCGAGCGCGTCGAGCTGACCGTCAGGTCCAAGGGGCCGGCGATCAGGGCCGAGGCCGCCGCCGAGGACCGGTTCTGCGCGCTTGACCTAGCCCTCGACAAGCTCGACTCCAGGCTGCGGCGGGCGATCGACCGGAGGAAGGCCCGCGCGCTCGGCCAGGGCGACCGCCGCGAGCCGGCCGGACTGGCGGCGCCGGCCCGCCCGGGCGGGCCGGCGCCGCAGGGTGGAGCGGAAGCGCCTGGCGGCGCGGTGCCGGCCGGCGGCGGGGCGCCGCCGGCCGGTGACCTGGTGCCGGCGCTTCCCGCCGGGGTGGTGCTGCCCGGGCCCCGGCGGGAGCAGGCGCCCGCGGGCGGGGACGGCGCCGCGGGACCGGCCGGGACCGACATGGTTCCGGTCGAGATGGTGGGCGACGGGCCGCTGGTGGTCCGGCAGAAGTTCCACCACGCCACGCCGATCACGCTCGACCAGGCGCTGTTCGAGATGGAGCTCATCGGCCACGACTTCTACCTGTTCCACGATGCGGACCGCGACCTGCCCAGCGTGGTCTACCGGCGGCGGGGCTACCAGTACGGGGTGATCAGGCTGGCGAGGCCGGAGGCGGGGGAGGAACACGGCGGCCCGCCGGCCCGGGCGGCCGGAGGCCGCGGCACCGCCGGAGACCGCGGCACCGCCGGAAACCGCGGCACCGCTGCGCCGGCGTCCGGGTGAGGACCGGGTACTCTCGTCCTCGTCCCGGCGCCGCGGCGCTCCCCGGCCCGGGGCCGCGGCGCTCCCCGGCGCTGCGAGGGTCAAGGCCCTGCCGCGGCCCTGGTGCTGCCGCGACACCGTCCCGCCCGCCCGCTTGCGCCCGTGTCCGGGCTGGGCGAGAGTGTGTAGTGCCCGCCGGGCAAGGGCTCCGGCGCCCCGCGGCCGCGGTGGTCCTTCAGTCCCACAGGAAGGTCGAGGATGTCAGCGAGCGCGGAGGCGGGCGGCGTGGCCGGGTCCGGCCCCGAGCCGATCCGCACGCTGATCGTCGATGATCACGCGCTGTTCCGCCGCGGCCTGGAGATCGTGCTGGTGAGCGAGGCCGACATCGAGGTCGTCGGCGAGGCGAGCGACGGGGCCGAGGCGGTGGCGAAGGCAGGCGAGTCCCTGCCCGATGTCGTGCTCATGGACATCAGGATGCCGAGGAGCAGCGGCATCGAGGCGTGCCGCGCGATCAAGGAGACCGCCCCGAGCGCGAAGATCATCATCTTGACGATGAGCGACGAGGAAGAGGACCTGTTCGAGGCCATCAAGGCTGGCGCGAGCGGCTACCTGCTCAAGGACATCCCGCTGGATGAGGTCGCGGCCGCCGTGCGCGCCGTGCATGGCGGCCAGTCGCTGATCAGCCCGTCGATGGCGGGCAAGCTGCTCACCGAGTTCGCCGCCCTGGCCAGGAAGGAGGAGACCGAGCAGCCGCAGCGGGTTCCCGCCCCCAAGCTGACCGAGCGGGAGATGGAGGTGCTGCGCCTGGTGGCGCGGGGGATGAACAACCGCGACATCGCGAAGGAGCTGTTCATCTCCGACAACACGGTCAAGAACCACGTCAGGAACATCCTGGAGAAGCTTCAGATCCACTCCCGCATGGAGGCGGTCATGGTGGCGGTGCGGGAGAAGCTGATCGAGCTGGGGTGAGCGGGCCCGGCCGCCCGGCCGGGACGCCGACGGCCGCCAGGGCGGAACGCAGCCTCGGCTCCAGGCCGGCGGGCCGCACCTGGTCGACCCGGACATCGTCGCACCCGACCCATGCCGCGGCCTCGCGCAGGGCGCGCGCCATCGGCCCGGCGGCGCCGGGCTCGTCGAGGGTGAGCTGCCTGGCCACGAGGGTCCGTCCCTCGCGCGCCGGGTCAGCACGGCCGACCAGCCTGCCGCCCGCGAGGAGCGGCATCGCGAAGTACCCGTGGACTCGCTTGTGCCTGGGCACGTAAGCCTCCAGGCTGTGGTCGAAGCCGAACATCCGCCTGGTCCGGCTGCGGTCCCAGACCAGCGGGTCGAAGGGGGACAGCAGCACGGCGCGGTGGCGGCCGCGCACCGGCCCGGCCAGGGCCGCCGGGTCTGCCCAGGCCAGGGTGGCCGGCCCGGCGCGGGACCCCACCCGCACCCGGACCAGCCCGGCGGCCAGCGCCGCCTGGTCGGCGCTGAGCCCGGCGGCGTTGCGGCCGCTGCCGAAGTTACCGATCCGCTGGTAGTCGCGCAGGTCCGCCGCCGTCGCCACGCCCAGGGCGCGGGCGGTGACCCCGGCCAGGTGGATCAGGCACTGCGCGTCGGTCGGGTCAGCGGCGAGCAGCTCCGCGGGCAGCACCCGCTCGGGCAGGTCGTACACCCGCCGCCAGCCGGCGCGCCGGGCGCAGATCACCTCGCCGATGTCCAGCAGCCACTCCACCGCGATCTTGGCCTCCGACCAGTCCCACCATGGCCCCTGGTTCTTGGCGCCGCCGAGCTGGGTCGCGGTGAGCGGGCCCTCGGCGCGGAGCCGGGCCAGCACCTGGGCGCAGAGCCGCTCGGGGACGCGGTGCCAGCGCCATCCCCGCGCCCGGAACGCGCGCCGCCGGAACGCGTAGTACGGCCACTCCTCGATCGGCAGGATGCACGCGGCGTGCGCCCAGTACTCGAACGCGGCCGGCCTGCGGGGATGCCAGTAGGCGCGCTCGATGCTGGCGCGCGGGACGGCGCCCAGCCTGGCGAAGGCGACCAGCTCGTGCGACCTGGCCAGGACGCTGATCGTGTCGAGCTGGACCGCGCCGATCCTGCGCAGCATCGCGGGCACGCCGCCCTGGCGCGGCCGCGCCCCCACGAGCCCCTGGGCGCGCAGGGTGAGCAGCCTGGCCTCGTCGGGCGTGAGCGTCAGTTCTGGCGGGGGGACCGGGGACACGGACGGAGCGTATCCGGCTCCGCCGACGGCCCTGCGGGTCCCCGCGCGGGGCCCGGACCTGGGCCGGCCTTCCGCCTGCCGCCGACGGTCCCTCAGGGTTCCCGCGCGGGGCCCCGGGCAGGGCCGGCGGCCTGAAGACGGCCGGGGCTCAGCACCAGTCCTCGAACGTGTTGGTGGCGAAGGCGATGAGCAGGCCGAGCGCCGTGATGCCGGCCCCGGTCCAGAACAGCCACCACAGCGGCCCGTGCGTGCCGAGCACGAGGGCGAACGCGCCGACCAGGAACCCGGCCATCATGATCGACACGGCCACCCACGAGACGGCGCGGCCGTGGAACGTCGGGTACGGCCCGGCGTGGCCGGCCACCTGCGCCGCGAGCTCGCCGCCCTGCTCGAATTTCCGGGCGCCGTGCCCGGGGCCGCCCGGAGCGGCGGCCACCGCGCCGCGCCCAGCGCCGCCCGGACCGATGTCGGGTTCGGTGTGGTTGGCCATGACGCTTGCTCCTCCTGCCCAGCCGGCCCGCGTGCCCGGGCGGCCTCGCTCGTGCCCGGGCGGCCTCGTTCTCATTGTGACGCCGGGCCCGGGCCCGGCGGCGGCGGCCCCCGCCTTTGCTACTACGGGCCATCGTATGCAGCCCGGTGCCGGGCAGGGCGCGGTTGCGCGGGCCGCTCGGCGTGACCCGCGATCTCGCCTACGATGGCTGTCAAGGAGTTGTACTGGCCGGTCGCGCCCCGTGTCGCGTCCCGTGCCGCCTGCGGGCGGGCGGCTCGCGGCTGGCCAGTCGGACGATCCGCGAGGAGCGCGAGGCGACGTGCCAGCAATCATCGACAAGGTCCTGCGCGCCGGCGAGGGCAAGATCCTGCGGAAGCTGCACCGGATCGCCGAGCAGGTCAACTCGATCGAAGACGACTACGCGGCGCTCTCCGACGCCGAGCTCCGCGCGCTGACCGACGAGTTCCGGCAGCGTCACGCCGACGGCGAATCGCTCGACGACCTGATGCCCGAGGCGTTCGCGGCGGTGCGCGAGGCGGCCAAGCGGACGCTGGGGCAGCGCCCGTTCGACGTCCAGGTCATGGGCGGCGCGGCGATGCACCTGGGCAACATCGCCGAGATGAAGACCGGCGAGGGCAAGACGCTCGCCGCCGTCATGCCGTCCTACCTGAACGCGCTCGCCGGCCGGGGCGTCCACGTCGTCACCGTCAACGACTACCTCGCCAAGCGCGACGCCGAGTGGATGGGCCGCATCCACCGCTTCCTCGGCCTTGAGGTCGGGATGATCCTGGCGGCGATGGAGCCGGACGAGCGGCGCAGGCAGTACGCGGCCGACGTGACCTACGGGACCAACAACGAGTTCGGGTTCGATTACCTGCGCGACAACATGGCGTGGGGCCTTGAGGAGTGCGTGCAGCGCGGTCACTACTTCGCGATCGTGGACGAGGTCGACTCGATCCTCATCGACGAGGCGCGGACCCCGCTGATCATCAGCGGCCCCGCGGACCAGAACAGCGTGTGGTTCGCCGAGTTCGCCAAGATGGCGGCGCGGCTGCGGCGGGCGGTGGACGGCCAGGGCGACTACGAGGTCGACGAGAAGAAGCGGACCGTCGGCATCCTGGAGTCCGGCGTCGCCAAGATCGAGGACTGGCTCGGCATCGACAACCTGTACGCCCCGGCCAACACCCACCTGGTCGGCTTCCTCAACAATGCGATCAAGGCGAAGGAGCTGTTCAAGCGGGACCGTGACTACGTCGTCTCCGACGGCCAGGTGCTGATCGTCGATGACTTCACCGGCCGCATCCTGCACGGCCGCCGCTACAGCGAGGGCATGCACCAGGCGATCGAGGCCAAAGAGGGCGTCAAGATCATGGACGAGAACCAGACGCTCGCGACGATCACCCTGCAGAACTACTTCAGGCTCTACGAGAAGCTGGCCGGCATGACCGGCACGGCGCTCACCGAGGCGAACGAGTTCCACCAGACCTACAAGCTCGGCGTCGTGCCCATCCCGACCAACCGGCCGATGATCAGGATCGACCAGCCGGACGTGGTGTACAAGACCGAGCAGGCCAAGTTCGACGCCGTCGTCGAGGACATCGCCGCCCGGCACGAGGCCGGGCAGCCGGTCCTGGTCGGCACGGTCAGCGTGGAGAAGTCCGAGCTTCTGTCGCGGATGCTCAAGCGCAGGGGCATCCCGCACGAGGTGCTGAACGCCAAGTACCACGAGCGCGAGGCGGCGATCATCGCACAGGCCGGGCGCAAGGGCGCGGTCACCGTCGCGACCAACATGGCGGGCCGCGGCACCGACATCATGCTCGGCGGCAACCCGGAGTTCATCGCCGACCTCGAGCTGCACCAGCGCGGGCTGTCGCCGGTCGACACGCCGGAGGACTTCGAGGCGGCCTGGCCGGAGGCGGTCGAGAAGGCCCGGCGCGCGGTCGCCGAGGAGCACGACGAGGTGGTGGCCCTCGGCGGCCTGTACGTGCTCGGCACCGAGCGCCACGAGTCCCGCCGCATCGACAACCAGCTCCGCGGCCGGTCGGGGCGGCAGGGCGATCCGGGGGAGTCCCGGTTCTACCTGTCGTTCGAGGATGACCTGATGCGCCGGTTCAGCGGGGACCGCGTCGCGCACCTGCTGGAGATGGCCCGGCTTCCGGACGACGTGCCGATCGAGAACAAGATGGTCACCCGCTCGATCAGGTCCGCGCAGACGCAGGTGGAGCACCTGAACTTCGAGATCCGCAAGGACCTGCTGAAGTACGACGACGTCATGAACCGCCAGCGGCAGGTGGTCTACGCCGAGCGGCACCGGGTGCTGGCCGGGGAGGACCTGCACGAGCAGGTCCTGGGCATGATCAGCGAGGTGATCGCCGACTACGTGGCCAAGGCCACGGCCGAGGGGTTCGCGGAGGAGTGGGACCTCGACGAGCTGTGGCGCGCGTTCCGCCGCCTCTACCCGATCAGCTTCACGGTGGACGACCTCGCGGAGCAGGAGGGCGGCGAGCGGTCGTTCCTGACGGCCGGGATCATCACCGAGCGGGTCCAGGCTGACGCCCTGGCGGCGTACGAGCGGCGGGAGGCCGAGCTCACCCCGGAGATCCTGCGGGACTTCGAGCGGCGGGTGATCTTGTCCGTGCTCGACGCCAAGTGGCGGGAGCACCTGTACGAGATGGACTACCTGCGCGAGGGCATCTCCCTGCGGGCGATGGCGCAGCGGGATCCCCTGGTGGAGTACCAGCGGGAGGGCTTCGAGCTGTTCTCCGCGATGATGGACGCGATCAAGGAGGAGTCGGTCGCCAACCTGTTCAACCTGGTCGTCGAGGTCCAGCAGAGCCCGATCGTCGGGGAGGCTGGCCCGGACGGGCAGTGGACCGCCACGGCGCGGCCAGGGCTGCTCGCGCCGGGCGCCCCGGCGAGCGCGCCGTCCCAGGCGGACTCCGCGCCGCCGGTGCCGACGGCCTTCGTGCCGCAGGGCCTGGCTGCGGTCCCGCAGGGCTTCGCCGCCCCGCAGCGGCCGAGGAGGCTGGAGTACACCGCGCCGGCGGATGACGCGACCGGGGCGGCGGTGCGGTCGGCCGCTGCCGCATCAGGCGCCGACTACTCCAAGGTCGGCAGGAACGAGCCGTGCCCGTGCGGCTCGGGCAAGAAGTTCAAGCTCTGCCACGGGGATCCGAGGAAGCGGTGACCGCCGGCCGGTGACCGCCTTCTGTCAGGCGGCCTCGACCTGTCAGGCGGCCTCGACGGCGGTGCACCGCCAGGCGGGCCCGCCCGGTCCGCAGCGCGGCAGGCGCTCCAGCCGGACCGCGATCGCGCGGACCTGCGGGCCGAGCCCGAGGACCACGGCCATCTCCAGCACTCCCGGCACGGGGGAGGAGGCGATGATGCGCCGGACCCTGGGCTGGTGAGCGGTGGCGAGGAACGGCCCCAGCTGGCCGATCCGCCGGCAGGCCTGCTCGGTGGTCCAGGGACGCAGCTGACTGGCTGGCCGGGCCCCGGCGAGCGCCTCGGCGAGCGCCTGGGCGAAGCGCCCCGGCCACGGGTCGGCGGCTGGCCGCGGCGCGGGTACCGGATCAGCCGGGCCGGCATCCGGCGCGCCGGCGCGGATGCGCTCGCTCCCGGCGCCCGGGACGCGCCCGACGGGGCCGACCCCAGGAACCGGCTCCCGGGCCGGCCCCGGCGGACGGCCAGAGCGCGGCTCCCGGCCGGGACGGGCCGGCCGCGCGGCTGCCGGGATGTCGTCGTACGGCGGAGCCGCCTGCGGCACCTTGACCGCGCGGATCGCGGTGGCGTCCGGGAGCGGCCCGCGGCACGGCTCAGGAATGGGCGTCAGGCCCGGAGGCGGCCAGCCTGGCGCCCGCCCCGGCCGGGCGTGGCCCCGCTGGGGCCGCGCGGGGGGCGTCGCTGTGGAGTCTGCCATGCCAGGGTTCTACCGGCGGCCACCGACAACGCGGCCGGCCGGAATGCCAGGCGCGCGGGCCTGGTTCATCATCACTGGACGTCCCTGACAGCCATAAATCCAGGAGATCACCGTGCCGTTGCCGCCGCTGGTCGAGCCAGCCCCGGACCTGACCGTCAACGAAGTCAAGCGTTACTCCCGGCACCTGATCATCCCCGACGTGGGCATGACCGGGCAGAAGCGGCTGAAGAACTCAAGGGTCCTGTGCGTGGGCGCGGGCGGGCTGGGCTCGCCTGCGCTGCTGTACCTCGCCGCCGCCGGGGTCGGCACGCTCGGCGTGATCGACTTCGACGTGGTCGACGAGTCGAACCTGCAGCGCCAGGTCATCCACGGGCAGTCCGACGTGGGCCGGCCAAAGGCCCTGTCGGCGCGGGACAGCGTCAAGGAGGTGAACCCGTACGTCCAGGTGGTGGTCCACGAGGAGGCGCTGACCGCCGACAACGTGATGGAGGTCTTCTCGGGCTACGACCTGATCGTCGATGGCACCGACAACTTCGCGACCAGGTACCTGGTCAACGACGCCTGCGTGCTGCTCGGCAAGCCCTACGTGTGGGGATCGATCTACCGCTTCGACGGCCAGGCGAGCGTGTTCTGGGCCGAGCACGGCCCGTGCTACCGCTGCCTGTACCCCGAGCCGCCGCCGCCCGGCATGGTCCCGTCCTGCGCCGAGGGAGGGGTGCTCGGGGTGCTGTGCGCCTCGGTCGGATCCGTCCAGGTGACCGAGGCGATCAAGGTGCTCACCGGGATCGGGGAGCCGCTCGTCGGGCGCCTGATGATCTACGACGCCCTGGAGATGGCCTACCGGACGCTGTCCATCAAGAAGGACCCCGACTGCGCGATCTGCGGGGCAAACCCCACGATCACCGAGCTGATCGACTACGACGCCTTCTGCGGCGCGGTCTCCGCCGACGCGCAGGCCGCCGCGTCCGGCGCCACGATCAGCGCGGCGGAGCTCAAGGCGATGCTCGACCGCGGCGAGAACATCTTCCTGGTCGATGTCCGCGAGCCGAACGAGTACGAGATCGTCTCGATCCCCGGCGCGGTGCTGATCCCCAAGGACCGGTTCCTCACCGGGGAGGCGCTCGGGTTGCTGCCGCACGACCGCCGCATCGTCTTGCACTGCAAGTCGGGCGTGCGCAGCGCCGAGTGCCTGGCGATCGTCAAGAACGCCGGGTTCTCCGATGCGGTGCACGTCGGCGGCGGGATCGTCTCCTGGGTGAGCACGGTCGATCCGTCGCTGCCGTCCTACTGACCCGGCCGCGGCGCCCTGACCGCGCCGCGGCGCCCTGACCCGGCCGCAGCGCCCTGACCCGGCTGCGGCGCCGCCAGGCCCCGGGGTCCGGCCGACGACGGCCATTCGTGGCCTTAACATCATCGGGTGGCGATTGTGCCAGGGCCGGGGAGCGCGCCCGGCGGCTCAGGACCTGCCGACACGGCTGAGCTGCCGGCCGTGCGGGTAAGGCGCGGGCGTCACCGGCTGGCCGCGGCCTGGCTCGCCGTCGTGGGCCTGTGCGGCCTGGCGGCGAGCGGCTTCGGGCTGTACCGCCAGCTGGCCCCGCGCGTGTTCACCGCCGCGCAGCGCCAGCAGATCCAGGCGTGGGAGGTGGCCAGCCGGTGGCGGACCCTCCCGAAGGCGCGGATCTTCCCCGCGGTCATCCGCTACCGGCTGCCCGGAGCGCAGCTGGGATCTCCCGGGGCGTTGCCGCTGACGGCCCGCCTGCTGGAGATCGACAGCCAGGCTAGCTGCGCGCAGGGTGCCGGCGTGGGCGCGGCGGTCCGGTCGCTGCTGCGCGCCGACGGCTGCCAGGCCATGCTCCGCGCCACCTACTCCGACGCGAGCAGCAGCATGGTGCTGACGGTCGGGGTCGGCGTGCTGCGCAGCGCCGCCGCGGCGGCATCGGCGGCGCGCGCCGTGGCCGGCGGGGCAGCGCCCGGCTCGTGGCCGCTGCGGGCCCGGCACCTGATGCCCGCGCCGTTCGCCGTGGCCGGGACGCCCGCGGCGCTGTTCGGCTTCCGCCAGCGCCAGCTCTCCTGGGTCCGGGCGGCCGGCCCCTACCTCATTGTGGCCGCCGTGGGGTACGCCGACGGCAGGCCCCGGGTTCCGGTGAGCACCGACGCTTACACGCTGCTGGAGATGACGAGCATGGCACGAGGGGTGATCGCAGCGGTCGCCGCGCCGCTCGGCGCGCCCGCACCGGTGCCGCACTGCCCCGATCCGACGGACCCGGCATGCTGACGGGCCGGGCAGGCGCGCAGCGCCGCCGCCCGCCCGCGCGCCGGGCCCCGGGGCGCCGGCCGGCGCGGCGCCGGCGCGGCGCGGCGCTGGCCATGGCGGCCGCGGCCGGGGCCTGGCTGCCGCTGGCCGCCGTGGCGCCCGCGAGGGCCGACCAGATCCGCCAGCAGCAGCTGTGGGTGCTCAACGCCCTCGATGTCCCCGCGGCGTGGCGGGTCACGCAAGGGCGGGGGGTCCTGGTCGCGGTGATCGACAGCGGCGTCGATCCCACCGTCGCCGATCTCGCCGGGTCGGTGATCTCCGGCCCTGACCTGACCGGCGTCCACACTCCGCCGAGCAATCCGCAGTGGGGCATGCACGGCACCTGGATGGCGTCGCTGATCGCGGGCCACGGTCACGGCCGCGGCGGCCGTGACGGCATCATCGGCGTGGCACCGCGGGCGCGCATCCTGTCGATCCGGGTGATCACCGACCGGACCGACCCTGGCTACGCGAGATATCAGGCCGAGCCGCCCGCCCGCGGGCAGCAGGAGCTCGCGACGGCCATCAGGTACGCGGTGAAGCACGGCGCCCAGGTCATCAGCATGTCCCTCGGCTACCAGGCGCCCAGCCTGGTCGTCCGGGCGGCCCTGCAGTACGCGGTGAACCACAACGTCGTCGTGGTCGCCTCCTCGGGCAACTCGGGCACCTCCGCGACCCTGCGGGGGCACGGCCACGCGCCGTACTCGTTCCCCGCCGATTACCCGGGGGTGATCGGCGTCGCCGCGGTGGGCCGGTCCGGCCGGCCCGCGTACTTCTCGAGCGAGAACCTGTCGGTCGAGGTGGCCGCGCCGGGCGTGAACGTGCCGGCCGCCGGCCGGGGCGGCAAGTACTGGGTGGTCAGCGGGACCAGCCCGGCGTGCGCCCTGACCGCAGGCGTCGCGGCCCTGGTCAGAGCCAGGTA
The DNA here is from genome assembly GCA_021324595.1 of Actinomycetota bacterium. Classification (GTDB taxonomy): domain Bacteria; phylum Actinomycetota; class Actinomycetes; order Streptosporangiales; family Streptosporangiaceae; genus Chersky-822. The sequence continues at coordinate 18,018 of JAJPIV010000028.1, forward strand.
CCCCAGGCTCCCGGCGGCCCAGGTCAGGCTGGCCATCAGCAGCTCGGCCCGGCATTCCCCGCGGGGCGGCTACGACGACAAGACCGGGTTCGGGATCGTCGACGCCGCGGCCGCCCTGGCCAAGGCGGGGCGGCTGGCCGCCACGCCGCCCGCCAGCGACTCGGCGGCGGCGCGGGCGGCGCAGGCGGGGTACTTCGGCGGCGGGCGCGCGGGGGTCCCTGCGATCCCGGTCGCGCCGCGGGACCGCCGCCTGCGCTACCTGCTGGCCGCGGCGGCCGCCGCCTGCCTGCTCATCACGGCCGGCTCGGCATGGCGCCTGACGGGGCTGGCGATCCCGCGGCGCCGGGCGGGCCGTCCCCGCGCAGGCCGGCCCGGACCGGGCCAGACCGGGGTGCCGCCGCCTGGCCCGCCCGGGGCCGCGGGGCCGGCGACCGGTCTGGTGGCCACGGCGGGCCACCCATCCCGCGTGCCGCCGGCGGGCGGCCCGCCTGGTGCCGGTCCGGCCGGCGGGCACCTGGCGCCGGGCGCCGGGCCCGCACCCGCAGCCTGGACGGGTGGCCAGGGACCGCACCATCTCGCGCTCGGCGGCCCGTCGGCCCGGCCCTGGGCAGACGGCGCCCGGGGGCCGCTTGGCCACTGGGCGGGCGGCGCGGGCTCGCCCCCGCCGGCCCATCCCCCTGGCCCGGGCGGCTGGCAGGGCCAGGCGCGAGCGAGCCATCCGGAACCCGGCACCGCCGGCGTGCGATGGGAGGGCGCGGGCTACCCGCCGGCCTCCCGCTCCCCGGGCCGCGATCCGGCAGGTGGCCACCGCGACCCCGGGGCCGCGGGTCCCCCGGGGTCACTGGCGGCCAGCCCGCCCTGGCCGGAGTTCCCCCCGGCCGGGCCTCGCGACCGCACCAGGCCCGCCCGCGCGGTGCCCGGGGAAGTCATCAAGGATGAGCCCGACGCCGGCGCGCAGCCGCCCCGCGCGGATGACCGGCACGACCCGGCGCCGTAGGGCCGGGCTGGCCGGCGTCCCGGTCGGCGACTATGCCGGCCGGGTGCTGGACGTCGCCGACTTGATCCCGGCCAGCCGGGTCATGACCTACGGTGACATCGCCGAGTACCTCGGGGAGGGCGGCCCCCGCCAGGTGGGGCGGGTGATGGCGCTCTTCGGCGGCGCCGTCCCGTGGTGGCGCGTCGTCCGCGCCGACGGGCGGCTGCTGGCCGGCCACGAGCGGAGCGCGCTCGAGCGCTACCAGCGCGAGGGCACGCCGCTGCGCCGCGCGGCCGGCGGCGGCCAGCCGCGGCTGGACATGAGCCATGCGCGCTGGTCACCCGCCGGCGTGCCGTTCCCGGGACGGCAGCGGCGGCAGCGCGGCGGGCGACGCTGACCCGGATCCTTCCCGGTGACCGCGCGCGCCGCGGACCATCACGGATGCCGGGCACGTTGTCAGCCCGGTCTGCTGGAATGCCTACGACATGGACCACCTGCCTCCCGAGTACCGCCTCGTCCGGCATCCGGCGCCGGCCGCCGCGCCGCCCGTGCTCGACGCGGCGCAGCGCGCGGTGGTCCACCACAGGGGCGGCCCGCTGCTGGTGCTCGCCGGGCCGGGTACGGGCAAGACCACGGCGATCGTGGAGGCGGTGGTCCATCGCATCGAGACGCGGGGCCTGGACCCGGCGCGGCTGCTGGCCCTCACCTTCAGCCGCCGGGCCGCTCAGGAGCTCCGGGAGCGCATCGTGCTGCGGCTGGCCCGCACCTCGGCCCGGCCGCTCGCGCTGACGTTCCACAGCTACGCCTACGCGCTGGTCAGGCGGGAGTTCGTGCTCCGGGGAGAGGAGCCGCCGGTCCTGCTGTCAGGGCCAGAGCAGCTTCAGGAGGTCAGGCGGATGCTGCGCGGCGAGGCGGCCGACGGGGCCACGCGATGGCCGGAGCGGCTCCGCCCGCTGGTGGCCACCCGCGGGTTCGCTGCCGAGCTGCGGGACTTCCTGCTCCGCGCGGCCGAGCGCGGGTTCGACGGACCCCGGCTGGCCGCCCTGGGCGAGTCGCTCGGACGCGACGACTGGGTGGCGGCGGGACGGTTCCTGACCCGGTACGCGGCCCGGCTGGATCTCGCCCCGGTGCCGGCCTACGACTACGCCGAGGTGGTCAGGATCGCCGGTCGCCTGCTCGCCGACCCGGCGGCAAGGCAGCGGGAGCGCGAGGCCTACGACGTGGTCCTGGTCGATGAGTACCAGGACACCGACCCGGCCCAGGAGGACCTGCTGCGGGCGCTGGCCGGAGACGGCCGGGAGCTCATCGCTGTCGGCGACCCGGATCAGGCGATCTATGCGTTCCGCGGGGCCGATTCCGATGCGGTCAGCCGGTTCCCCGGCATCTTCCGCTCCCCGGAAGGCCGCCCGGCCCAGGTGGTGGCGCTGCGAGCCAGCCATCGCTGCGGCACCGCGATCCTGGCGGCATCGAGCCGGGTGGCCGCGCGGCTGCCTGCCATCCGGGGGACCGATGGCGCGGCGCGGGATCACCGTTCACTGCTTCCCGCGCCGCGGCCGGAAGCGGGCCACGTGCGGGTGGTGATCGCGGCCAGCCCCCGCCAGGAGGCGGCCCTGATCGCGGACGCGCTCCGGCGCGCCCGGCTGATCGACGGCATGCCCTGGTCGTCAATGGCCGTGCTAGTGCGCTCGGCCGTACGGCAGGTGCCCGCGCTGCAGCGGGCGCTGTCCGACGCGGGCATCCCGGTCGCCGTCGGAGGAGACCAGCTGCCGCTCTCCGCGGATCCCGGCACCCGGCCGCTGCTGCGGCTGATCGCCTGCGCGCTGGGGCAGCACCCGCTGACCGAGGAGGCCGCGGCCGAGCTGCTGACCGGCCCGCTGGGGGGCACCGACGCGCTGGGGCTGCGCCGACTCAGTCGGCTGCTCCGCTCCGACCCCCGGGAGGATGAGGCCGCCGCGGGCGGGCCGCTCGCGGCGGCCCTGCTCGACCCCGGCCGGCTGGCACCGGCGGGCTGGGCGCCCGGTCCCCTGCTGGACGCGGCGGCCGAGGCGCTGGAGGCAGCCCGCCGGGTGGCCGCGCTGCTGCGGCTGGTCGCGGACACCGCGCGCAGGGGCACCGCGCAGGAGGTGCTGTGGGCACTGTGGGATGCCAGCGGCCTGGCCGGGCGCTGGCAGGCGGCGAGCGCCGCCGGGGGCAGCCGCGGGGCGGCCGCCGACTCGAACCTGGACGCCGTCATGGCCCTCTTCGACGCCGCGGCCCGCTTCGATGCCCGCATGCCGCCCGGGTCGGCGGCGGTGTTCCTGGACGGCCTGGCCGGCCAGGAGATCGCCGCGGACACCCTCGCCGACCGCTCCCAGCGCGGCGAGGCGGTGACCCTGTGCACCGCTCACCGTGCGAAGGGCCTGGAGTGGGATCTCGTTGTGGTCGCGGGCGTTCAGGAGGGCACCTGGCCGGACCTGCGGCTGCGCGGCTCGCTGCTCGGCATGGACGAGCTGGTCGAGGCCGCCGCGCGGGGTGCCGGACCGGGGCCGGACGGCCCGGGCGCCAGGGGCGCCGCGCTGGCCGCGCTCGGCTCGAAGCTGCTCGCGGAGGAACGCAGGCTCTTCTATGTGGCCGTGACCAGGGCCAGGAGGTCCCTGCTGGTCACGGCGGTGGGTGGTGAGGACACCGAGGAGCGGCCGTCCAGGTTCCTGTCCGAGCTCGCCGGCGATGAGATCGAGATCGAGCGAGTCGCCGGCGGCGGCCGGCGCTGGCTCTCGCTGCCGGCGCTGACCGCCGAGCTGCGGCGCGCGGCCGCCGACCGCGAGCTGCCCGAGGCGGTGCGGCGGGCGGCGGCCACGCAGCTCGCCCGGCTCGCGGCGGCCGGGGTACGCGGCGCGGACCCGGCCCGCTGGTACGCCCTCACCCGGTGGAGCGGGACCGGCCCGATCGGTGACCGCGAGATCCGGGTCTCGCCATCCCAGGTGGACACGTTCGTCACCTGCGGCCTGCGCTGGCTGCTCGAAGCCGCGGTGGGGGCCGCCTCTCCGGTCACGGCCGGCCACCTCGGCACCGTGATCCACGCCGCCGCGGCCCTCGTCGCCGAGGGCGCTGACCCGGCCGACGTCGCGCGCCGGATCGACGAGATCTGGCACCAGCTCGACTTCGGCAGCCCCTGGTACAGCGCGAGCAGGCGGCGCAGCGCCGATGAGATGATCGCCAAGTTCCTGGCCTGGCATGAGCGGAACGAGCGAGAGCTCCTCGCGGTCGAGCGGCGGCTGCGGGTGCGGGCCGGCGACGTGGTGATCGCCGGGCAGGTCGACCGGCTGGAGCGGGACGGAAAGGGACGGGCGGTCGTGGTCGACCTGAAGACCGGCTCGTCGGGCAGGCCCCCCGCGGCCGAGCTGGAGCGCCAGCCGCAGCTCGGCGCCTACCAGCTCGCGGTCCTGCTCGGCGCTTTCGCCGAGCTCGGCGTGGACGAGCCGGGCGGCGCCGAGCTGGTCCAGCTTGGCGGGGACGCGAAGGCGGCGGTCGTCCAGCACCAGCGCGCGCTTGCCGAGGATCCCGACCCCGGCTGGGCCCAGGCGCTGCTGAAGGAGGTGGCCGCCGGCATGGCAGGGCCGAGGTTCACCGCGACCGTCAACGCCAGGTGCCGCGGCTGCCCGGTGGCGGGGTGCTGCCCGGTGGACCCGCGGGGCAGGCAGGTGGGCTGGTGAGCGCCCCGGCCGGCGCCGGTGGCGCCGGCCGGCGCCGGCCCCGGGCCCGCTACAGCCCGGCGCGGCTGGCCCGGCTGCTCGGGCTCCCCGAGCCGACGCCCGAGCAGGCCGCCGTGATCGCGGCGCCGCTAGCCCCCGTCGCGGTGGTCGCCGGCGCGGGCTCGGGCAAGAGCGAGACCATGGCGGCGCGGCTCGTCTGGCTCGTGGCGAACGGCCTCGTGCGGCCCGAACGCGTCCTCGGGCTCACGTTCACCCGCAAGGCCGCCGCCGAGCTGGACGGCCGGGTCCGCGACCGGCTGGACGGCTTGCGGAGGGCGGGCCTGGGCATCCCGGAGGCGGCGGGCCAGCCGGGGGAGCGCGCCGCGCCGCCGTGCCCGGGCGGTCCAGGCGGGCCCGGCATGGACGGCGAGCCGGTGATCGCGACCTACCATTCCTACGCCGGCCGGCTGATCGCCGAGCACGCGCTCCGCGAGGCGCTCGAGCCGACGCTGAGTCTGATCACCCCAGCGGTCGCGTGGCAGCTCGCCGCGCGGGTGGTGGCCAGCTACGACGGGCCGATGGACGCGACCGACTGGTCACCGGTCACGGTCACCCGGGCTGTGCTCGACCTGGCCGGCGAGCTGGCCGAGCACCTGCGCGACCCTGCGGACGTGCTCGCCGCCGGGGAGCGGCTGCGCCGCATGCACTCCCTCGTCCCCCGCGGCAGGCGCAGGCTCGCCGACGAGGTCCTGCGCCTGCAGCGGGTCCGTGAGCAACTCGTCCCTCTCGTGCGCGCATACGCCCGGGTCAAGGCCGAGCAGGAGGTCATCGACCACGGCGACCAGTTGGCGGTCGCCGCCCGGATCGCCCTCGCCCACCCCGAGGTTGGCGCGGCGGAACGGGAGCGGTACCAGGTCGTCCTGCTCGACGAGTTCCAGGACACCAGCCACGCGCAGCTCGAGCTGCTGCGGGCGCTGTTCGGCGGCGGTCATCCGGTCACCGCCGTCGGCGATCCCTGCCAGTCGATCTACGGCTGGCGCGGAGCGAGCGCGGGGAACATGAAGCGCTTCGCCAGGTGCTTCCCGCCCGCCGGGGACGGGAACGGGAGCGGCGCGCGGGGCGCGCGCCGCGTGCGGCGCCCGGCGATGGCGCCCGTCCATGCGCTGTCGACGAGCTTCCGCAACACCGGCGCCATCCTGGAGGCGGCGGCGGCGATCCAGCGCGACCTGCGCGTGATCGCACCCGAGGTGCCGCGGCTGATCGCCCCGCCGGAGCGGGCGGGCCGCGGCGAGGTGGTCTGCGCGCTGCTGCAGACCATCCAGGACGAGGCCGAGTGGGTGGCCGCGCGGGTGGCGGAGCTGCTCGCGCTGCCCCGTGGCGTGGCTCCCGACGGCAGGCCCTGGCCGGACGGCAGGCTCGACCGGGTCAGGCCGTCCGACATCGCCGTGCTGTGCCGCAAGCGGACCCAGTTCCCCGCGCTGCGCGCGGCCCTGGAGGCCAGGGGGATCCCGGTCGAGGTGGTCGGGCTCGGGGGGCTGCTCACCGTTCCGGAGGTCGCCGACATCGTCGCCACGCTCCGGGTGCTGCACACCCCGGCGGCCTCGGACTCGCTGGCCAGGATCCTCACCTCGCCCCGCTGGCGGATCGGCCCGCAGGACCTGGTCGCACTCGGCGGGCGCGCCCGGGAGCTTGCCGCGGGCGGCGCCGGCGCCGGCGAGGGCGGCCAGGGACGGCGCCCCGTTCCCCAAGGTGATCACCTAGAAGCAGCGGTCGCCGACTTCACCGCCGAGGCCGGGAGCCTCGTCGAGGCCCTCGACGACCTGGGCGACCCCGGCCGGTACACGCAGGACGGGTACGAGCGGCTCGCGGCGCTCGCCACGGAGCTGCGTTCCCTGCGGCGCCACGTCGGCCGCCCTCTCCCCGACCTCGTCGCCACCGTGGAGCGCGCACTCGGTCTGGACATCGAGGTCGCCGCCCGGCCCGGCCGCGGCCCGGTGGCGGCCCGTGCCGACCTGGACGCGTTCGCCGACGCCGCAGCCGAGTTCGCCGGGGACGCGCAGGAGCCGACGCTCGGCGCGTTCCTGGCGTACCTGTCCGCGGCGGAGAGCGAGGAGTTCGGCTTGGAGGCCGGCCAGGTGACCGACGCCGACGCGGTGAAGCTCGCGACCGTCCACTCGGCCAAGGGGCTGCAATGGCCCGCGGTGGTCGTGCCGGGGCTGTCGGCGGGGCCAGTGGCGCGGAACTTCCCGGCGAGGCCGCGGCTGAGCACCCGCTGGACGAGCAATCCGCGGCTGCTGCCGTTCTGGCTGCGGGGCGACGCCTCCGACCTGCCCGAGCTCGCCGGCCTCGACCCGGAGTCGGTCGCCGAGTTCAGCCGCCGGTGCGCGGAGCGGGACCTGGCCGAGGAGCGCAGGCTCGCCTACGTGGCGGTGACCCGCGCGGCCTACTGGCTGGCCTGCAGCGGCTACTGGTGGGGGACGGGCAAGCGGCCGCTCGGGCCGTCGCCGTTCCTGGCCGAGGTGCGGGCGGCCTGCGAGGAGGGGGCCGGCCGCGTGGCCGCCTGGGCGGACGGGCCGGCCGACGGGGAGGAGAGCCCTGTGCTCGCCCAGCCGCTGACCGCCTCATGGCCGCCGGCCGGGGACGGCGGCGAGGCGGATCCGCCCGGTGCCCGGGCCAGGTATGAGGCGGTCCGCGAGGCCGCGGACCAGGTGCGGGCGGCAGCGGCGCGGCTGGGCGTGGCCGTCCCGCGAGGGGCTGGCGCCGCGGCACAGGGGGACCTGGCACAGGGGGACCTGGCGGAGGGGGACCTGGCGGAGGGGGACCTGGCGGAGGGGGACCCGGCGGAGGGGGACCCGGCTGGCGAGGCCCCCGGTGACATCCCGCCGGAGTACGCGGGCCTGGTAGCCGGCTGGGCGGCCGACGCGGACCTGCTCCTCGCCGAGCAGGCTGCCCGCCGCGGGCCCGGCGATGCCAGGCCGGCGGTGCGGGTCGACCTGCCGCGACGGATCGGGGTGGGCGACCTGGTGGTGATGGCGCGGGACGCCGGCGAGCTCGCCGCGCGGCTGCGCCGGCCAATGCCGCGCCCTCCGGCTCCGCGGGCCGAGCGCGGCACGGCGTTCCATCGCTGGCTGGAGGAGCGCTTCGGCCCGACGCGGCTGATCGATCCGGACGAGCTCGCCCAGGACGCCGGGGCGGCCGACTCCGGCCTGCTGGGGTCCGATGCCGACCTGGACCGGCTGAAGGCGAGCTTCGAGCGGGGGGCGTTCGGGCAGCGCTGGCCGGAGCAGGTGGAGGTGGCCTTCGAGACCCGGGTGGGTGACCGCCTGGTCCGCGGCCGGATCGACGCGGTCTTCCACGACGCCGCCGACGGGTGCTATGACGTCGTGGACTGGAAGACCGGCCGCCCTCCGCCCCCGGGGAGCGAGGAGGAGCGCGCCGCCGCGGTACAGCTCGCCGTCTACCGGCTGGCCTGGGCCGGGCTGGCGAACGTGCCGGTCGAGCGGGTGCGGGCGGCGTTCTACTACGTGCGGCAAGACCGGATCGAGCGGCCCGCCGACCTGCTCGGCGCCGACGGCCTCGCCGCCCTGGTCGAGGCGATCCCGGCGCCGTCCCGGGCCGCCCGCGCGGACTAGAGTGCCCTGAGAGTTCACATCGGCCCCGGCTGTCACATCGACCAGAGGCGAGGCGCGCATGGACGCACAGGTCCGCTCCCACATCGACGAGCACGCGGGGGAGTTCTTCGCCGCGCTCAAGGAATGGCTGAGGATCCCGTCGGTCTCGGCTGACCCGGCCCGCGCCGGCGACGTCCGCCGGTCGGCGCGGTGGCTGGCCGATCACCTGAGGCAGGCCGGCTTCCCGGTGGCGGAGGTCTGGGAGACCGGCTCGGCCGATGACCCGGGGCTGCCCGCCGTGTACGCCTGCTGGCCGGCGCGGGATCCGGACGCGCCGGAGGTCCTGGTCTACGGGCACCACGACGTGCAGCCGGCCGAGCCACTCGGGGAGTGGGACTCGCCGCCGTTCGAGCCGGCCGAGCGCGGCGGCCTGCTCCTGGCGCGCGGCGCGTCAGACGACAAGGGCCAGGTGCTCTTCCATTCGCTCGGCCTCGGCGCGTGGCTGGCCGCCCGGGGGGAGCCCGGGCCGCCGGTCACCCTGAAGCTGCTCGTCGAGGGCGAGGAGGAGTCGGGCTCGCGGCACTTCGCCGACCTGCTGCGGCGCGAGCGCGAGCGGCTGGCCTGCGACGTGATCGTCGTCTCCGACACCACCATGTGGGCCGCCGACGTCCCGTCAATGTGCACCGGGATGCGCGGGGTCATCGATGCCCAGATCGACGTGCGCGGGCCGGAGCGGGACCTGCACTCGGGCTCGTTCGGCGGGGCCGTCCCCAACCCGCTGCACGTGCTGGCCGCCCTGCTCGCCGGGTTGCACGACGAGCATGGCCGGGTCACGCTGCCGGGGTTCTACGACAAGGTGGCCGAGCTGACCCCGGCCGAGCGCGAGATGTTCGCGAGGCTTCCGTTCGACGAGAAGGCATGGCTGGCGACGGCCGGCAACAGCGGCGCCGTGGCCGGCGAGTCCGGGTACACCACGCTGGAGCGGATCTGGGCGCGGCCGACCGCCGAGGTGAACGGGATGTGGGGCGGGCACACCGGCCCGGGTGGCAAGACGATCATCCCGCGGGATGCGCACGCGAAGCTCTCGTTCCGGCTCGTCGCGCACCAGGACCCCGCGGACGTCCCGGCCATGCTCCGCGAGTACGTGGCGCGGCACGCCCCGCCGGGGGTGGAGGTCACCGTCACGGTGAACGGCCCGGGCGTGCGCCCGTCGTTCTCCGCGCCCGGCTCGCCAGCGGTGGACGCCGGGCGGCGGGCGATGGAGCGGGCGTTCGGCGCGGAGATCCTGTTCACCAGGGAGGGCGGGAGCGGCCCGGAGGCCGACCTCGCCGAGGTGCTCGGGGCGCCCCTGGTGTTCGTCGCGGTCGGGCTCGACGACGACCGGGCGCACGCGCCGAACGAGCGCGCCGACATGGCGCTGCTGCTCAAGGGCGCCGAGGCGGCCGCGTACCTGCTCGACGAGCTGGCCGCGCGCCGGGCGGAGCTGACCGCGCGCCGGGCGGGGCGGGCCTGAGCCCGGCTGAGCGGGCCGGGCGCGGCCGGCGGGGCGGGATCATGGCATGCTGAGGCGGTGACCGGCGCTTCGCTGCCCCCGGCGGCGCCCCTGCTCGGCGGCATCGCGCCCCCGGGCGGCGCGATCGAGAGGGCGACGGCGCGCCGCGCCGACTCGGCCTGGCTGGCCGCGGCATGGGCGGATGAACGGACCAGGGTGCTTGTCGTCGAGGACGGGCAGGCCCTGGTCAGGGCGGGGAAGGGGACCGCGGAGCTGGTGTTCGTCCCGCCGCGGGAGGCGCCGGGCGGCCCGAGCTTCCTGCTGGGGGTCGATGCGGACGGCGTCGCGTACTTCGGGGTCGGGGCGCCGCCGGGGAGCGTGACGCCGACCGGAGGGGGTGAGCCCGGCGGCGACGGCCGAACCGTGCGGCGCGCCGGGCTGCGCGACGCGGGGGCGCTGCTGGCCGGCCGGGAGGCGGCGCTGCTGACGCAGGCGGTCGCGCTCGCCAACTGGCACGCCACCGCCACGCACTGCCCGCGCTGCGGCGCCGTCACGGTGCCTGAGATGGCCGGGCACGCCCGCCGGTGCACGGCCGACGGGAGCGAGCACTTCCCCCGGACCGACCCGGCGGTCATCATGCTGGTCACCGACCCGCGGGACCGGTGCCTGCTGGCGCGGAACGCCCGGTGGCCGCCCCGCCGGGTCTCGGTCCTGGCCGGGTTCGTCGAACCCGGCGAGTCAGCCGAGCAGGCGGTCGCCCGCGAGGTGCGTGAGGAGGCCGGCATCGTCGTGGACCGGGTGACCTACGCGGGCAGCCAGCCATGGCCGATGCCGCACAGCCTGATGCTCGGATTCCGCGCGCAGGCCGCGCAGACCGCGATCACCGTGGATGCGCACGAGATCGCCGAGGCGGCCTGGTACGGCCGGGACGATCTGCGCGCGGCGATCACCGGCGGCGACCTGCTGATGCCCCCGTCGCAGTCGATCTCGCGCTGGCTGATCGAGACCTGGTACGGCGGGCCGCTGCCGCGCGCGCCGCGGCAGGCGGGCGCCTTCTGACCGGGCTAGCGCAGCAGCAGTCGCGTGGCCAGCTCGAGGCGGGCGGCGACATCACTGGCCGAAGCCCGGCGCGTCACCCAGGCGATCAGCGCGGACAGCCAGGCGTTCCCGATGACGCGGGCGATCGCGCGCTCGTCTGCGGTCGGCTTCCCCTGGGGCGTCACCGAGTCCGCAACCGGTCGGCCCGACCCAGGAAGAAGGACAGGGCGGGCCATGACCGCCGCGCTGGTCGCGGCGATCGCGGGGATCGGCGCGACGGAGTTCTCCAGGGACTCCGGCCGCAGCGAGCGGCTGGCCGCCAAGGCCGTCCGGGCCGCGGTGAGGGACGCGGGCCTGCGGCCGGGTGACGTCGACGGCCTGACCGGTTCGCCATGGACGCCCGTTCGGAGATCGTGGTCGCGCGCAGCCGGGGTGGGGGAGCTGACGTTCGGCTAGTCGAGGGGGCGCCCGCCGCCGGCCGGGGCGGCGCGGGCGACCCGCCGCCAGGCGGCGATCGCGGTATCGATCCCGGCGCGGTCCACGTCACGGTGGGTGAGCATCCGGACCCGCCCGCCCAGCAGCGTGACCAGCACGCCCTCGGCGGCCAGACGGCCCGCCCACCACCGCGGGTCCTGCCCGGTCCCGGACACGTCGGCGAACACGATGTTCGTCCGCACGCCGGCGGGATCGACCGAGCCGGGCAGCGCCTCGGCGATGCCCGCGGCGAGCGCGCGGGCGTTCTCGTGGTCCTCGGCCAGCCGCGCCGGCCCCTCCCGCAGCGCGACCAGGCCGGCCGCCGCCATGATCCCGGCCTGCCGCCAGCCGGCGCCGAACAGCACCTTCAGCCGGCGCGCCTGCGCGATGAACTCCGGGTCGCCCGCGAGCACCGACCCGATCGGCGCGCCTAGCCCCTTCGACAGGCAGAACATGAGCGCGTCCGCGTGCGCCGCGTAGTCAGCCGGCGCCGCGCCGGTGGCGGCGCAGGCGTTGAACAGCCTGGCGCCGTCCAGGTAGAGCGGCAGGCCCGCCTCCCGGCAGGCCGCGCCGACCTCGCGCACGGCGTCCACCGGCCAGGGGGTGCCGCCGCCCATCTGGTGGGTGTTCTCGATCGCCACCAGGTCCACCGCGGGCGGGTCGTCCCCGCCCGGCCGCAGCGCGTCGCTGACCTGCGCGCCGGTCAGCAGTCCCCGCTCGCCGTCGACGGGGAGGAAAGCCACGCCCGAGAGCGCCGCGGCCGAGCCGGCCTCCATCGCGCGGACGTGCGCCCCGGACTCGCACAGGACCAGCCGGCCCGGCCGGGTGAACGCGTGCACCGCGATCTGGTTGCACAGCGTCCCGGTCGGCAGGTACACGGCGGCCCGCTTGCCGACGACCTCGGCCGCCTGCTCCTCCAGGCGGCCGACGGTCGGGTCGTCGCCGAACCGGTCGTCCCCCACCTGCGCGCCGGCCATCGCGGCGCGCATGGCCGGGGTCGGCCGGGTCACCGTGTCCGAGCGCAGGTCCACGGGGAGCGTCATCGCGGTCGTCCTCTCGTCGCGGGCGGGTCCGCTGGAAGTATCGGCCATCCGCGTCCGGGCGCGGCATCGGCCATCCGCGTCCGGGCGCGGGCGCTGCGGTACAGTCAACCGCGAGTGACCGCCCGCGGCCGGACGGGCCGGGAGGACGGGCGGCGGGAGCGGCGATGAGGGCTCTGGTCAAGGCGGGCGCCGAGCCGGGACTGCGCCTGGAGGACGTGCCGGTGCCCAGGATCGGCAGCGACGACGTGCTGATCCGGGTGCTGCGCACCGGCATCTGCGGCACCGACCTGCACATCTACGACTGGGACGGCTGGGCCCGGCAGAACGTCCCGGTGCCGCTGGTCATCGGGCACGAGTTCGCCGGGGAGATCGTCGCGGTGGGTCCGGAGGTGCGGGACCTGGCCGTCGGGGACCTGGTGAGCGGGGAGGGGCACCTGGTCTGCGGCCGGTGCCGGAACTGCATGGCGGGCCGGCGGGTCCAGTGCGCCCGCACCCAGGGCGTGGGCGTCAACCGCCAGGGGGCGTTCGCCGACTACATCGCCCTCCCGGCGGCGAACGCGTGGCGCCATCCCCCGGGGACCGACCTCGACGTCGCGGCGATCTTCGACCCGTTCGGCAACGCGGTCCACACCGCGCTCACGTTCCCCGTGCTCGGCGAGGACGTGCTGATCACCGGCGCCGGGCCGATCGGGATCATGGCCGCGATCGTGGCCAGGCACGCGGGAGCGCGCCACATCGTGATCACCGACGTGAGCGACTACCGGCTGGACCTGGCCAAGCGGGCCGGCGTGACCATCGCGGCCGACACCAGCCGGACGCCGCTTTCGCACATCATGGCCGACCTGGGCATGCGCGAGGGCTTCGACGTCGGCATGGAGATGTCCGGCCAGCCGGCGGCGCTGCGCGAGATGCTCGCCGCGATGACGCACGGCGGCAGGATCGCCATGCTCGGCCTGCCGTCGGAGCAGTTCGCGATCGACTGGGCCCACCTGGTGCTCAACATGATCACGGTGAAGGGGATCTACGGCCGCGAGATGTTCGAGACCTGGTACGAGATGTCGGTGCTGATCCAGTCGGGGGTGGACATCAGTCCGGTGATCACCCACCGGTTCGCCGCCGCGGACTACGCCGCGGCGTTCGAGACCGTCCGCAGCGGCCAATGCGGCAAAGTTGTCCTGGAGTGGGCGCACCGGTAACCGGGCACCGTGGAAGACCCCTGGAGGGCGGGCATGTTCACCGGCGTGCAGCCGCAGATCAGCGAGGAGCTCGGCCAGATCCGCGCCGACGGGCTGTTCAAGGCCGAGCGGGTCCTCACCAGCCCGCAGCGGGCGACCATCTCGGTCGCCGACGGCGGGCAGGTGCTCAACCTGTGCGCGAACAACTACCTCGGCCTCGCCGACGACCCGCGGGTGATCGACGCCGCCAAGGACGCGCTCAACCGGTGGGGCTTCGGGGTGGCGAGCGTGCGGTTCATCTGCGGCACCCAGGACGTGCACAAGCAGCTCGAGCGCCGGATCTCGCGGTTCCTGGGCACGCAGGACACGATCTTGTACTCGTCCTGCTTCGACGCCAACGGCGGGCTGTTCGAGACCCTGCTCGGCGAGCAGGACGCGGTGATCAGCGACGAGCTCAACCACGCCTCGATCATCGACGGGATCCGGCTCTCCAAGGCGCGGCGGCTGCGGTACCGGAACCGGGACATGGCCGACCTCGAGGCCCAGCTCAAGGCCGCTGCCGACGCGCGGCGGCGGCTGATCGCCACCGACGGGGTGTTCTCCATGGACGGGTACGTGGCGCCGCTGCGCGACATCTGCGACCTCGCCGAGCGCTACGACGCGATGGTCATGGTGGACGACTCGCACGCGGTCGGCTTCGTCGGCCCGTCCGGCCGCGGCACGCCCGAGCTGCACGGCGTCGCCGGCCGGGTGGACATCGTCACCGGCACGCTCGGCAAGGCGCTGGGCGGGGCGAGCGGCGGCTACACCAGCGGCCGGCAGGAGATCATCGACCTGCTCCGGCAGCGGTCGCGGCCGTACCTGTTCTCCAACTCGGTCGCCCCGGCCGTCGCGGGCGCCTCGCTCAAGGTCCTCGACATCCTGGAGGCCGGCGAGGACCTGCGCGCCAGGCTGGCCGAGAACACCGCGTTCTTCCGGCAGCGGATGACCGCGCTCGGCTTCGACATCCTGCCCGGCGACCATCCGATCGTGCCGGTCATGATCGGCGACGCGGCCCGCGCCGCCAGGCTGGCCGACCTGCTGCTCGCCAAGGGGGTCTACGTGATCGGGTTCAGCTACCCGGTCGTCCCGGTCGGCAAGGCGCGGATCAGGACCCAGATGTCGGCCGCGCACACGACGCAGGACCTGGAGCGCGCGGCAGCGGCGTTCGCGGAGGCGCGCGAGGAGCTCGGCTGACGTCCGCGCACTCCCCGCGGTCCGGCGTGATCCGGGTCCGGGGTGGCGCGGGCCGGCGCCTGCCCGCCCCCGCCCGGGCCGCCACGACGGACCGGTGACGCGGATCGCGCCGCGGATGGCGCGCGCGAAGGCGCGCCGGCGGGCCGGCGGCCGGGAATGAACAGGGTCGGCCCGGTGCTTGGCGTGAGCGTGGAACCCGCCGCCCTGCCCGTCGGCAGCACCAGTCACCCGGGTCACCCGCCGGAGCCCGGGCGGTTCCGCCAGGTGCTCGGCCACTTCTGCACCGGCGTCACCGTGATCACGGCGAGCGACGGCGGGCGGCCGGCCGGGTTCTCCTGCCAGGCGTTCGCGGCCCTGTCGCTCGACCCGCCGCTGGTGGTGTTCTGCCCGGCCCGCACCTCGGCGACCTGGCGCACGATCGCGCGGGTGGGCGCCTTCGCGGTCAACGTGCTCGCCGAGGACCAGCGTCACCTGGCCCGCAGGTTCGGCAGGACCGGGGAGAACAAGTTCGACGGCATCCCGTGGACCCCGGACGCGGCCGGTTCCCCGGTCCTCGGCGGGGTCCTGGCCTGGGCGGGCTGCACGGTCGAGGCGGTCCACGAGGGCGGCGATCACCACATCGTGACCGGCCGGGTCCGCGAGCTCGGCGACTGCTCGGGCGCGCGCCCGCTGCTGTTCTACCGGGGCCGGTACACTTCGGCGGAGGCGCAGGGCCCGCCCGAGGTGGTCGAGACGCTGCTGGCCTGGCCCCGCCACGCCGACTGGATATAGCCGGACCCGGCCGGGCGGGCCGCGGGCAGCCTCACCGCGCCCCGCCGCCCGGCCTGGCCGGGCCGCCCGGCCATCGCGGCTGCCCGCGAGCTGCTGGCCGCCGGGGCGCTCACCGGCCGGCCAGCTCGCACCAGACGACCTTGCCGAGCGGGTCGGCCTTCCAGCCCCAGTCCGCCGCCAGGGCGGAGATGACCGTCATCCCGCGGCCGGCCTCCCGCTCGGGCTCACCCGGGCGGGGCGGCGGCAGGGGCGAGCAGGCGCTGTCGTGGACCTCGATCCGCACTCGCCGGCCGGCCAGGCAGATCGCGAGCCAGACCTCGGCCCGGCCGGGCGGGCGCCGGTCCTGGCCGACCGCGCTGATGGCGTTGGTCACCAGCTCGGAAACGACCAGGACGCTGGCGTCGAGGAGGTCCCCGCTGACGGGCGGCTTCGCCCTGGCCAGGACCGCGGCGGCCCACTGCCGGGCATGCCGGACCGCGGCGGGCACGGGCGGGATCCGGACGCGGTCGCGCAGTGACTCGGCCGCCACGCTCGGGGCGGGCCCCGGGCCGCTGCGGGTCAGGTGGGTCATGGTCACTTCCGGTGCGCTCTCGGCGATCGCAGGCAGGGTGCGGGGTCACGCGCTCGCCGGCACCTGACTCGCGGTCGCCGGCCGCGGGCGGGTGGCCGCCGGAACTGCGATGTGCTCAGGCCATCGTCGGCGCATCCGCCCGGGCACGGTGAGCAACGCCGGCTTCTCCCCGCGCGGCGGGGAGAGATGACCAGACAATGACGACGGCCGCAGTGCCGCCGGGTTATCGTCAAGGCAACCAGGTCTTCGCGAGCGTCACGACGGAAGCAGCGTGAGCGGGAAGCCACGGAGCGTGCGGCAGGCGCAGGCCCAGCTGTCGGCGCAACTGCGCGGCATGGGACGCTCCTGGGCCGAGATCGCCGCCGTCTTCCAGGAGAGGTACCGGGTCAACCCGCGGGTGGCGCTCCGGCAGGCGCACGGGTGGAGCCAGCCGCAGGCCGCCGCCCGGTGGACCGCGCGCTGGCCGGATGACCCGAAGACCTTCAAGAGCTTCTCCTACTGGGAGCAGTGGCCAGGGCGGACCGGGCACGCCCCCTCCCTGGACACCCTCGACAGGCTCGCCCAGCTCTACGAGTGCCGGATCACCGACCTGCTGGCGGACTGCCGCGACTACGGCGGGCCGGGCGGGGAGCCCGGCCCGGGCGCGCCGGCCGCGCGGGGCGACGAGCCCGCGCCCGCCGCGGTGGCGGCACCCGCCGGCCTGCCCGGCCCGGCCGCGGGCGGCGCGGAACGCCCGCTCTCCGCCGAGGTGCTCAGGGCGGCCCTGGAGACGATCAGGCAGGCCCAGGCGGCGGAGGCCGAGGCGGCCCGGGCGGCGGCCGCCGCCCCGCCCGCCGCCCGGGCCGCCGCCCCGGGCGCGGGAGGGCCGGAGGAGCAGATCAGCAGGCTGCGGCGGCGCACGCTGCTGCTCGAGGCGAGCAGCGCCCTGGCGGTCCTGGCGGCCGCGCCCGTGCTCGAGGTGCCGCGCCTGGTCACCGGGACCAGGCCGGGCCGGCCGCCGGTCGACCTCAGCGTGGTGAACTACACCGGGGAGGTGGTGGCCGGCCTGCGGCGGCTCGGCGGCGCGGTGGGCCCGCGGATCACGCTGCCCCCGGCCATGGCGCTCCGGTCCGCGATGGCGGCGCTGGCCAGGAGCGCGCCGGAGGTCGTCACCAGCCAGGCGCTGACCGCCTACGGCGACCTGACCCAGCTCATCGGCTGGCTGATGTTCAACCTCGGGGATCACAAGTCGGCGCTGTACTACTACGACGACGCCCGCGCCGCCGCCCACCGGGCGGGCAGCCACGACCTGGTCGCCTATGCCCTCGCCGCCACCGGCCACCTGGAGATCCACCGCCGCCGGCCCCGCCACGCGATCGACCACGCCCAGGCGGCGTGGCAGGCGGCGAAGGCGAGCGGGAGCCCCTACGCGCTGGCGTACGCGGCCGACGTGACCGCGCGCGCCTACGCCGCCGCCGGCCAGGTCTCGCGCTGCCACGCCGCCCTGGACCGGGAGCGGGACGCGCTGCTGCGGATCGGCGCCGGCACCCCCCGCGCGCCGTGGTGGTACTTCTACGACGAGTCCTTCTACTGGGGCACCGAGAGCGAGTGCGCGCTCAAGCTCGACATGCCGGTCGAAGCCTGCGACGCCGCCCGCCAGGCGCTCGGCCTGGTGGAGCCGCACAACCTGCACAACAGCGCGCTCACGCTCGCGTTCCGCGCCGAGGCGCTGATCAGGCAGGGCGAGGTCGAGGAGGCCTGCAGGTCGATCGCCGACGCGGCCCGGTACACGACCATGAACAGCTCGAAGCGGATCTCGCGGCGGATCGAGCACCTGCGCCGGCAGCTGCGCGGGGCGGAAGGCTCGGCCGCGGTCCGCGAGCTCGACGATAAGCTCGCCGAGTACCGGCGGGCGCGCGCGGCGGCCGGCGTGCCGCCGGGCCTGCCCGGCTGGGGCAGGGTGCCGTGATGACCGGGAAGGGCCCGATCCCCGACGGGGCCGAGGCCACCAGGCCGAGCGTGGCCCGGGTGTACGACTTCCTGCTCGGCGGGCACCACAACTTCGCGGTCGACCGGGAGTTCGGCCGCAAGCTGATCGAAGCCGAGCCGAACGCCCGCGAGATCGTCGCGGAGAACCGCGCGTTCCTGGGACGGTCGGTCCGCCATCAGGTCGCGGCCGGGATCAGGCAGTTCATCGACCTGGGATCGGGGATCCCGACCCAGCGGAACGTGCACGAGATCGCCCAGGCCGCGGACCCGGCGGCCCGGGTCGTCTACGTCGACAACGACCCGGTCGCGGTCGCGCACAGCAGGCACATCCTGCGCGGCAACCCCGGCGCCGCCGTGATCGGCGAGGACATGCGGGACCCCGAGGCGATCCTCGCCCACCCGGACCTGCGCGGGCTCATCGACCTCGCCGAGCCCGTGGGGCTGCTGTTCGTCTCGGTCCTGCACTTCCTGCCCGACTCCGACGATCCGGCCGGGCTGGTCGGAGGGTTCGCGCGGCGGCTGGCGCCGGGCAGTCACGTGACGATCTCGCACGTGACCCACGAGCCGCTGCCCGGCACCGCGGCCGAGGTCGTGAAGCTGTACCAGCGGACCACCAACCCCGCGCGCACCAGGACGCGCGGGGAGATCCTCGCCCTGTTCAGCGGCTTCGAGCTGATCGAGCCCGGCCTGGTGCTCATGCCGCTGTGGCGTCCGGACGGCCCTGCCCCGGAGCACCCCGAGCGGTGCTGGTATTACGCCGGCGTGGGCCGCAAGCCCGCGCCCCAGGGCACGCTCAGGCCGCTCGCTCGGTGATCGTGGCGGCCGCCATCGCTCCTCCCGCGCGCATCGCGGCCAGGGCCGTGCTGCCGTTCCGCCGCTCCAGCGCGTGATCCGATGACGAGCCGGCGCGCCCCCGTGCCACGGGCCGGGTGGCCGAGCGCGATCGCGCCGCCGTTCACGTTGACCCGCTCCGGATCCGTGCCACCCGCGATCCTGGGGCGGCGGGCCCCGCCCGCCGGCCCCGCCCGGGTCACCCCGCGGGCGGCGCGGCCGGGGTGTAGGCCGTGAGGAAGAAGCCGCGCACGGGCAGGGCGATGCCCAGGTTGTGCGAGAAGCCCCCCGCCGTGTCCGGGCCGGCCGCGTCGAACCAGATCATGACATCGTCGTCCGGCCCCGAGTTCGGGTCGTAGACGCCGATGGTCACCACGGTCCCGGCGACCGAGTACCGGTAGGCGAGCGCCTGGTGATTGCGCGGCAGCAGGGCCGGGTTGGCCGAGGCGACCGTCACCAGGCCGAGGGGCGCCGGGATCCCGTCGTCCAGGCTGGCCCGGACCAGCGGCCACTGCCGGGTGATCGTCCGCCAGCGCGTGCCCGGGCGGAACAGCCCGAGCGGTCCGGCGCCGGCGTCCGGCAGCGTCATCCAGCGGTAGTACCGGATGACGCCGCCCGGCAGGTTCCACGAGTCGACCTGGCGCCGCACGAGGTACCGGTACCCGGGCGATCCGGGGGGCGGCTGCGCCTGCGGCGGCCGCCGGCCCGCGTTCCAGTAGTCCAGCGCGGCGCAGACCATGCCGCCGCACAGGCCGTTCGCCGCGTTCCCGATGCCGATCGAGCCGAGCGGGGTCGCGATCGTGACCGCCGGGGCGCTCGGCCAGGCGTTCGGGAACGCGAACCCGTCGGCGGAGGGCAGGAAGCCGCTCGCCGGGGGAGCCGTCACCGGGAGAGTATGGCCGGGCTGCCCGGCAGCCCGCCAGCCGCGCAGGTCACGACCGGGCTGCGAGCAGGGCGGGACGCGGCCGGGGCCGGGGCCGCGGGCGGGGCCGGGGCCGGCCAGACTGGGGGCATGGCCGCCTGCCCGCCGGGCCTGGCCGGCGCCATCGCCGGGTACGCCCGCCTGCTGCACGGCGCCGCAGGCGCCGGCCGGCACCACGTCGCCTCCCCGCTGGCCGCCTGGCTGCTGCTCGCCCTGGCCGCACCCGCGGTCCGGGCCGGCCGGGACGACGAGCTCACGGCGGCCCTCGGCTGCGCCGCGCCGGAGGCCGCCGCGGCCGCCTCGGCCCTGCTGGCCAGCCCGCACCCGCTGGTCGCCGCGGCCGTGGCGGCGTGGGGCAGGCCCCGGGGCGGCGGCCGCGAGTGGCTGGCCCGCCTGCCGCCCGAGGTGGAGACCGGTGACATTCCGACGCAGGAGGCGGCCGACGCCTGGGCGCGGCGGCACACGCTGGGGCTGATTGACTCGTTCCCGGTCGGCGCGGGCCCCGGGCTCGCGCTGCTGCTGGCCAGCGCGCTGGCCGCGAAGGTCTCCTGGGACTGCCCGTTCGAGGTCGCGCCGGCCAGCGCGCTCGGCCCGGCGAGCCCGTGGGCTGCCCGGCTCACCCGGGTCCTCAGGTCACCGCAGCATCCGGCGCACGCGGCGTTCATCGCCGCGACGCCGGAGGCGGGCGACGTCGCCGTGCACGCCGGCACGGCGCGCGGCGGGCTGATGGTCGTCTCGGTGATCGCCGACCCGGGCGTGCGGCCCGGTGACGTGATCGCCGCCGCGCACCGCGTGGCGCTGGCGCGAGCGGCCGGGGAGCCGGCCGGCGAGCGGCCGCTGTCCGGCCTGCCGCCCGGGGACGGCCCCGCCTGGACGGTGCGGGACGAGACCTCGCCGCAGGGACCGGGGGAGCGGTGGGTCGCGCTGCTGCCCGCCTGGTCGGCGCGGAGCACCCTGGACCTGGCCCGCCCCGGGCTCGGCTTCGCGGCGGTGGCACGGGCGCTCGGCGCCGGCGATCCGTGGCGGGCCCGGCAGGCCGTGACCGCCCGGTACGACCGGGTCGGGTTCGAGGCGGGCGCGGTCACCGCGATGGGGGTGCTGCTGAGCATGGCCGGGCCGCGGCGCGGCCGGCTGCGCACCGCGGAACTGCGGTTCGGTCACCCGTACGCGGTCGTCGCGGTCGCCACGGGACCGGGCGGGACCGGGCGCTCCCGTCACGCGGGGCCATGGCACGGCCTGCCGGTGTTCTCCGCCTGGATCACCGAGCCCGGCGATGCCGAGGCGGCCGGGCGCTGAGGGCCGGGCGCCGAGGGCCGGGCGCCAAGGGCCGCGCGCCAAGGGCCGGGCGCCGGGCCTCGGCCGTCACTCGCCGCGGAAGACCGGCGGGTGCTTCTTCCCGAACGCGCGGGTCCTCCCGGGCGTCCGCCGGATGGAAGACCCCCATGCCGATCCGCGCCTCGATCCTGAACGCCTCGTCCTCCGTCATCCCCTCCGTCGGCCGGATCGTGCGCAGGATGGCCTGGACGGCGAGCAGGCCGTTCGCCGCGGTCGTCCGCGCGATCTCCAGCGCCCGCTCCAGCGCGGCCGTCCGGCACCACCTCGCCGATCAGCCCGGGGCTCGGGCGCCCCTGCGGTCCGGCGGGCGCTGCTGGCGGCGACCTCCCCGGACACGGTCCGCTCCCCCGCCCACAGCGGCAAGCCCACCAGGCTCCTCAGGAACAAGCGGACCACGGCCTGGGAGCAGCCAGGCGCTCGCGAGCCGCTGCCGATGCCGTTGCAGAACCTGCTGGTCAGCGACGCCCATCGGCGCCTGATCGGCCGCCTGCGCGAGCTGCGCTGAGGCGGGATGCCGGGCATGGGGCGGTTGCGGCGGGTTTCGCCATGCTGGGATACTCTCCCGGTGGACTCGACGCGGCGCGGCTTCCTCAGGTCGGCGGGACTGGCGGGCGTGGGCGCGGGCGTGCTCGCGGCCGGGGGCGACCGGGCGCTCGCGGATGCCGCGCCCCCGGCCGCGGTCTCCCCGGCGGGGTCGGGGGTGGTGCCCTTCTACGGCAAGCACCAGGCGGGCATCGCGACGCCGAACCAGGAGCACCTGCAGTTCGCCGCGCTCGACGTGGTGCGCGGGTCGCTGGCCGACCTGCGCGACCTGGTGCGCGCCTGGACGCGGGCCGCGGCCGCGATGGCCAGCGGCCGCCCGGTCGGGCCGATTGCCACCGGTCCCAGGCCGCCGGCCGACACCGGCGAGGCGGTCGGCCTGGGCCCGGCGGACCTCACCATCACGTTCGGCTTCGGCCCGACGCTGTTCCGCACCGCGAAGGGCAAGGACCGGTTCGGGCTGGCCCGGCACCGGCCCGCCCCCCTGGTGGACCTCCCGCCCTTCCTCGGAGACCGGCTGCGGACCGCGATCAGTGGCGGCGACCTGGCGGTGCAGGTGTGCGCCAACCAGCCCCAGGTGGCGTTCCACGCGGTGCACGACCTGATCCGGATCGCCCGCCCGGTGGCGCGGCCCCGCTGGCTGCTCGCCGGGTTCGGCGGCACGGGCAACAGCACGGCCCGGCCCATCCCGCGCAACCTGATGGGCTTCCACGACGGGACCGCCAACATCATGGCGTCGGACGCCGCGGCGCTGGACAGGTTCGTGTGGGCCGACGCGCCGTCCTCGCCGGCCTGGATGCGCGGCGGCTCCTACCTGGTCGCCAGGCGCATCCAGATCGACCTCGGCCGGTGGGATGCCACCAGCCTGGACGGGCAGGAGCAGGCGGTCGGCCGGGCCAAGCTGGCCGGGACCGTGCTCAGCCCGATGCCGCCCGACGCGCACATCCTGATCGCCTCGCCGCAGCAGAACGGCGGCCAGCGGATCCTGCGCCGCGGCTTCGGCTACGCCGACGGAGTCGACGGCGCCACCGGCGCGCCCGTCGCCGGGCTGATGTTCCTGTGCTACCAGCGGGACCCGCGCGTCCAGTTCATTCCTCTTCAGACCAGGCTGTCCGCGTTCGACACGCTGAGCAGGTCGTTCCTCACCCACGTCGGCAGCGCGGTCTTCGCCTGCCCGCCGGGCACGGCCCGCGGCGGGTACATCGGCGAGGGCCTGCTCGGCTAGCCGCCCGGCCCGCCCGCCCGGATGGCGCTGGGGCCGGCAGGGTCACCCGGCGGTGCCCAGCAGCACCTCGCTGCCCGCGACGATCAGCCCGCCGCTCACCACGTAGGTGAGCGCATAGGTCTGGACCGGCCCCGTGGTCTCGTACGCGAGGATCCGCAGGCGCACGACCTGCCCGCTGACCCGCTCGGCGATGATCACATCCCGCGCGGTCCGGGCGAAGCCGGCCGCGAACTGCCGGTAGGTCTGGCCGTTCACGGCGCTGAGATCGTCCCCTCCGAGCAGCCACGCGCGGCGGTAGTCCCGCTCGTTGATCGCGCGGATGAAGGCGTTCACGACCGATGCCGGGCCGGCGGGCCGGGCGGCGGGGGAGCGGGCCGGGCGGCGGGGGAGCGGGCCGGGCGGCGGGGGAGCGGGCCGGGCGGCGGGGGAGCGGGCCGCGGGCGCGAGGCGAGCGCGGCGGGCCGCAGGCGCGGAGAGCCGATGACCTCGCCGGCGCTGGTGAGGCTGCCCGCCTCGGCAGCACGGCTGATCCCGACGTCGATGATCCTCGGCCCGTTGGCGGCGAGCAGCACGTTCGACGGCTTGAGGTCCCGGTGCACCACTCCGGCCCGGTGGACCGCCGCCAGCCCCTCGGCCAGCGCCGCGGCGAGCCCGGTCACCCCCCGGCGTCCAGCGGCCCCCAGCCTCCACCGCGTCGGCCAGGGACGGGCCGTCCACGTAGGCGGTGACGAGCCAGGGCCGGTCCGCGTCCGGCCGGCATCAACGACCGGCGCGGTGGACATGCCGCTCACCCGGCGCGCCGCGGCGGCCTCCCGGGCGAACCTCGCCCGGAATGCCGGGTCCTGCGCGAGATCCTGCCGGATGAGCATAACCGCGACCGGGCGGCCGCCCGGTGACCGCCCCAGGAAAACCTGGCCCATCCCGCCCGCGCCGATCCGGCCAATCGGCCGGTACCCGCCGACCTGCCGCGGGTCACCGGGCCGCAGTTCCTCCATGACCGGCTCCTGCCCGGCAGTCCGCCCGCCACGGCGAGGCCGCCCCGCCGACGCGCGGACCTCCTGTGCGGCAGCGTATCGGCAGATTCCGGATCGGTCATGGGCGGCGGCGGCGGGTAGGGTGCGGGGATGGTGGTCCGCGATGACCTGGGCAACCCGGTGGTGCTGCCCCGGCGCGTGCGGCGCGTCGTGTCGATCGTGCCGTCGCTGACCGAGTCGGTCGCCGCGAGCGACGCGGGGCTGATCGCCGGGGCGACCGCCTACTGCACCCATCCGCCGGGGCTGGAGGTGCCGCGCCTGCGCGGGACCAAGAACCCGGACGTGGCGAGGATCATCGCGCTCCGCCCTGACCTGGTGCTCGCCAACGAGGAGGAGAACCGGGAGCCGGACCTGGCCGCGCTCCGGAGCGCGGGCATCGCGGTGTGGGTGACCAGGATCCGCTCGCTGCCCGAGGGGCTCGCCTCGCTGGCCCGGCTGCTCACCGTCGCATGCGGGCTCCCGCGGCCGGGCTGGCTGGACGCGGCGGCGGCCGCCTGGGAGCGCGCGGCGGGGCGGCCCCGCCCGGCGCGGCGGGCGGTCATCCCGGTGTGGCGGCGCCCCTGGATGGTCGTCGGCAGCGACACGTTCGCCGGGGACCTGCTCGCCCGGCTCGGCGTCGTCAACGTGTACGCGGCCCACCCGCAGCGGTACCCGAGGGTCGCCCTGGACGAGCTGCGGGCGGCCGGCGCCGACCTCGTCGTGCTCCCGGACGAGCCGTACCGGTTCACCGCCGACGACGGCCCTGAGGCGTTCCCCGGGCTGCCGGCCGCGCTGGTGAGCGGCCGGCACCTCACCTGGTACGGCCCGTCGCTGGTCCGGGCACCTGCGGTGCTGGCGGGCCAGCTCGCGCGCCCGCTGCCGCCGGCCGCGCGGCGTTACCCGGGGCCGCGGTGACCGGGCGTCACCGCTCCTGGCAGGCCGGGATCGCGCCGAGGCGGCGAAGCCGTGCGGTCGCGCCGCCGGGCGCGAAGTCGCCGCGCTTGGCGGCGGTGTAGTAGGTGTAGTAGCGGTGCAGCGGGTGGCTGAGGTCGATCCCCACCCCGGCGTGGACGTGCACCGCCGTGTGGGCGATCCGGTGGCCGGCCGCGGCCGCCCAGGACTTCGCTGCGGCGCCCCCGGCCTCGGCGGGCAGCCCCCGCTCCAGGGGCCAGGCCGCCTGCCACATCGTCAGCCGGATCGCCTCGGCGTCGATGCAGGCGTCGGCGAGGCGCTGGGCGACCGCCTGGAGCGCCCCGATCAGACGACTGCTCCCGGTCGCGCCGCTCGCCCCGCCCAGCAGCCGGTCCGTGCCCAGCCGCGCCCCGGCCTGCTCCAGCAGCCCCGCACCGGGGCCGTCGACGAGCACCTGCGGCCGGCGGGCCACGCCCGGACGCAGAAGGCCGTCGTCCCGCCCGGCGCCGCAGCCGGCACCAGGAAAGGCCCCGGCCGCCGTCGCCGACGGGACCGCGGTCTTGGCCCCGCTGACCCGCGAGCCGCTTCCCGTGGGACGATGATGACCGACAGGCCCCTGTGGCGCGAGGCCAGCGGGTCGGTGCGGCAGGCGAGCCAGACGTAGTCGGCATGGGCGATCAGGCTCGTCCACTGGCCGTTGATCACGTGTTGATCGCCGTCGCGGACCGCGCTGGTGCGCAGCGAGGCCAGGTCCGTCCCTGCCCCGGGCTCGGAGTGCCCGATCGAGAAGTGGATCTGGCCCGCCGCGATCTTCGGCAGGTAGAACGACTTCTGCTGCTCGGTGCCGAACCTCATGATCGTCGGCCCTGCCAGCTGCCGCACGATCTGCCGGTAGGCGCGGCCATCGCCGGTAGTCGCCGTCTCCGGCCTGGCCGGCCCGGCGCTCGGGCGTCATCAGGCCGGCGAAGTACCCGCGCAGCTCGCAGCGGAGCAGGGGCGGTCCGTGAGGGGCGGTCCGTGAGGGGCGGGGCGGGCGGTCCGGGGCGGGCTGCCCGGGCGGGCGCGCTCGGCCCGCCCGGGAGGCCGCAGGCGCCGCCTGGTGCCGGGAGCGGCCTCGAAGCGTATCCTGAGTTGAAGTTAACTTCACAAGGTGGGCGCTGCACGCTACCGGGCAGCGCCCCGTGGCGGGCGGGACGCTGCGCGAGCGGCGACACGGTGGCGGGCGTTGCGCGGCGGCAGTCCCAGCCAGGGAGGGGAGTCACGGTGGCGACCGGGGCGGATGCGGCGGTGCCGCGCAGCATCGATTTGCTGACCGTCGGCGAGATCGCGCGGCGCAGCGGCTTCGCCGAATCTGCGATCCGCTACTACGAGCGCCTCGGCCTGCTGGCGGCCACACGGACCTCGGGCGGCCAGCGGCGGTTCGAGCGGAGCATGCTGCGTCGGCTGGCGTTCATCCGGGCCGCGCGGAACATCGGCCTGAGCCTGGACGAGGTGGCCGCGACGCTGAGGTCGCTTCCGGCCGGGCGGACGCCCACCCGGACGGACTGGGCCAGGCTCTCCGCAGGCTGGCGCGACCGCTTGGACGGCCAGATCGCCGCGCTGGTGGCCCTGCGCGACGGCCTTGACTCCTGCATCGGATGCGGCTGCCTGTCCCTGGATCGCTGCGCGATCTCCAACCCGGGTGACTCGGCGCGCGCCGACGGGCCGGGCGCCGCCTACCTGCCGCCCGGCCTGCGCCGGGCCGACCCAGGCCGGTGAGGTGGCGCGCGGAGGGTGCCTGCCGGGCCGCCGGGGCGCGTCCGCCTGGGAGCGCGCCCGGCCGGCCTAGGTGCGCACTGCCGGCGCTGGCCGGGCGGACCGGGGCCGACCCGAAGGCCGCCGGTGACGTGATCGTGGCTGCGCGGACACGATCGGCCCGCCGCGGACGGCGGGGTGATCACGGCAGCCCTGTCCAGCCAGGTCCCGACGGCGCCGCCGCGCGGCTCGTCGCCATGTGCGAGGGGGCGGCAGGCCAGCGTGACGATCACCGGGCGGCTGGGCTGACCGGCCGCGCCCGGCCGAGCGCGCGGTTGCGCGCCGCCCGGCGCGGGCGACGCGGTACCGTCCGGTCATGAGCCCGCCACCGCCGCCGCCGCGGCCGCCGCGGCCGAGCTGGACCGCCGCCGCGGCGTGGCTGTGGCGGATCACGGCCAGCCTCGTGCACCCGATCGTGCTGGTGTTCTTCCTCGCGGCCGTCTTCTCCCGCCTGTCGGGGGACACCGTGCGCGCCGCCTACTTCGGCGCGGTGGGCCTGGCCCTGGCGTGGGACCGGGCCAGCCGACGGGGGCACGCCGCCGCGCTGGCTGGCGCGAACGGACGAGCCGGGGCGGCCGGGCGGGACGAGCTCGTGCTGGCCCGCGTGGCCGCGTTCTCGGCGGACTCGGCGGAGCGCCGCCGGGCCGCGACCAGGCCGCTGCTCGGTCCGGCGCTGCTGGCCGGCATCACCTACGCCGTGGTGGTCGGGGCGTTCCCGCGCTACTCGGTGCCCGCCACCGTCTGCGTCACCAGCCTGGCCGCGGCCGCCATCGTGGTCGCCTGGCGGACCTCCGGTGAGGCGTCCGGGCCGGCGCCGCGCCTGCGCCCGGCGGGACTGGCCGCGTGGGCGCTCGTTGCCGTCGGCGCCTCTGCCCTGGAACTGGTCTCGCTCTACCTGCAGCCCACCCTCACCACCGACTCCTACGCCCATCCCACGCTGAGCTACCTCGCGGACGGCATTCTCGCCGCATGGCCCGGCCGCTCCGCCGTGATCTTCGGCTGGCTCGCCTTCGGCTGGTACCTGGCCCGGTTGTGATGAGCAGCCACTGGCTCACCGTGGCCGGGTACCTGACGTTCCTTGCGCTGGGCACCGGGCTGAACGTCTGGGCGCACCGGCGGCCGCGGTCGGGCATCCCGACGATCGGCCAGGTGCTCGCCCGGATCATGCGGACCCGGACCGGCCGGATCGCGATGGTGGCGTGGTGGGCCTTCATCGGCCTGCACCTGTTCTCCAAGTGAGGCCGGAACGCTCGGCGAACCGCTCGTGGGCCTGGGCCGTCGCCGACTCCACCAGGTCCGCGCAGGACGGCAGGTCCCCGATCCGCCGAGCCGGTCGCGCTGGGCGGCGCCCATCACCATGTGCCGCTGACCGGCGGCGACCAGCCTCAGCACGCCCCGGAACGGCATGCAGCCCTCCGCCACCCGGCGCCCCGGTCCGGGTGCGACCAGCATCGCCTAGCCGCCGGTGATCAGCAGGGCGGGGCGAACGCAGGCCGGGCCATGCGAGCGCCGATGGCGGGTATCACGCCCATCGGGCTGGCGGGCGTCATTTGCCCCGGCGTTGGCGCGAATACCCGGACGCGGTGCATGCGGATGCGTAAAGTTGTCCAGCGAACCCGGGCGGTGAGGAGCGTGTGATGCGGGTGGCGGGCGGCTGGCGCGCGATGTGGCGGGGCGCGGCCCTGGCCGGTGCCCTCGTGCTTGTGACATCCGCTGCCCAGCCCGCCCGGGCCCTTGCCCACGGGACCTGGCGGATCGCCGCCGTCCTGGCCAGCCCCGGCGAGGTCGTGAACCTCTACGCGGTCGCCGCGATCGGCTCGCGCGACGCCTGGGCGGTGGGCAGCGCGACCCCGCTGGGTGGTGCCGATCACGGACTGGTCGAGCACTGGAACGGCCGCCTTTGGGCTGACTGGAGCCCGGCGGCGAGAGTGGCGAACCTGAAGAGCTCCGACCTCACCGCAATAGCCGCTCCCGCGCGGACGGACGTGTGGATCGGCGGCTCCGGTGCCACCGACTCGTACGCGCTCTTTTGGAACGGCAGCCGCTGGCGCCAGCTGTGGCTCCGCAAGCCGATCCTGATCAGCGCGATCGCCGCGTTCTCGCCCCGGGACGTGTGGGTGTTCGGCGACGACAACGGCCCGGCCGTGGACCGGTGGGACGGCCATCGGTGGCATTTCAGCTGGGCCCCGGCGTTCGGCGCCAGGGTCAGCGCGCTCTCGCCGTCCGACATCTGGTCAGCGGGGGCCAGGGGCATCAGGAAGCAGCGGACGCTGGTCCTGTCGCACTGGGCGGGCGGGTCCTGGCGGCTGATCCGCCTCCCGCGCGTCAGCGCGAAGGCCGGCGACTACCTGGCGCGGCCCAGCGTCCTGGCCCTCTCCGACACCGAGGTCTGGGTCAGCGCCGAGATCACCGCTCGCGACGGCATCCACCTGGTCCGCCCGGTGCTGCTGCGCTGGGACGGCTCGTCCTGGGCGGTGTTCCGCTGCCCGCTCACCAAGACCGTGGTGACCCAGATGATCCCGGACGGCAGCGGGGGGCTCTGGCTGGCTGGCGGGGCCGGGCCGCCGATGCCCGGCTACTTCCTGCACTTCCTCGCCGGCGGGTGGACCTGGATCCAGGCGCCGCAGCCCAAGGCCAGCCGGAACCCGATCCCCTGGGGGATCGCCGCGGTCCCCGGCACCCGTCAGCTCCTCGCGGTGGGCACCGTCATCGTCGGCGGCGAGGGGATCATCTACCACGGCGTGGCCTGAAGGTCAGGCCCGCGGCGAACCGGCGCACGGCCCGGCGTGCGATCTCGATGGCGCGCAGCGCCCCGCCCGGGAGAGCGCCGCCGAGCCGGGTGACCGCTGGGGCGGCCCGGCCCAGGCCCCGCTCGATTCGGCGGCGAGCACCGGCCCGGACGCGGGGAACGGCCCGGGCAGCGGGGTGCGCAGGCCGAGGGTGGTGTCATCCCGGAATACCGGCGGCGGTCGCCGCGGCCCGAGCCGGGCGGATTGCCATTGAGCGCGCGTTTAACGTCGCGTGTCAGAATCGTGACGTGGCCGGGAACGACGACGAAATGGGTGCCGCGATCGGACAGCTCGCGGCCGAGCTGGCCGAATGCAGGCAGCGGGGCATCGAGAGGCTGGACCGCCACGGTCACAAGCAGTCGCCGGTCGCTGCGGACGTGCTCCAGCGGCTAGCCCGGGAGTACACCGAGTCGCGGGGGATCCAGGCGCATGGCCGGACCGCGCAGATCAAGGTGCTGCTCAGGCATGCACTTGACGCGCTCGCGGTGGCCGGCGGCGAGGCGGACGCGAACCTGATCCGCGACTTGTTCTTCGGCGACTCGGCCGGCATCGTGCTGATGTCCGCGGGCGAGCTGCTCGAAAGCGCCCAGCGTAGGCTCGGCGAGCCGAGCGAGGCGCGGTTCCGCGAGCGTCGGCAGACCGCGTTCCGCGCCTTCGCGGCCTTCCTGATCCAGTTTGCCGCCGACGCGCGGGGCCGGGCGGACGACGCGCGGGGCCGGGCTGCCGGAGCCGAGGCCGTCCCCGGGGCCGAGCCGGGAGGCGGCGCGGGCGCAGCTGTCGCGGCCACGGCCAGCCGGCTCGCGGGGGTGACGCGGCGCGAGGTGGCCACCGCCTACGTCGATGACGGCGAGCGCTTCGTCGAGCTGCTCGCCGAGGCCATCAACGTGACGATCGTCGGGTACACCAACCAGCGCCTGGCCGGGCGGCTTGAGGAGGCGCTGCGGCGCAAGCGCGAGGCGCTCGGGAGGCCGGATGCGTTCTGGAGCTCGCTGCGGATCGTCTACCTCAGCATGGGCCTGCTCGATTTCCTCAATGACGAGCGCTCGGAATTCCCCGACCCCAAGGAGGCGGCCCGGCTGCGGCGGCTGGCCGCCACCTACGGGTATCGTTCCCTGCTCGCCTTCCTGCGGCGCACCCCGTCCTTCCGGTGGGCGCTCTATGAGGCCCAGCACGTGCCCCCGCTGATCGGCACGATCTTCGAGATGCCCGCCGGCACGCGGATCGTCCAGCTGCTGGTCCCGCGCCCGCAGCGCAGCGCCCCCGACCACCGCTTCATCGAGATGGAGGACCTGCCCGACCAGTACTTCGCCAGCGCCTTCGAGGACATCGTCCACAACAGCGTCAGCGACAACAAGATCGTGCCGATCGGGCTGCCGGCCGATGGGGTGTTCCGCTGCACCGGGATGCGGTACCGGCAGAGGGTGCTCGTCGACGGCTCCGGGGAGACCGGATGGCTGCCCGTGGTGCTCGTGATCACCTACCAGCGCCGCGGCGATCGGGTAGACGTCCTGCTGCAACGGCGCACTGCGAACAATGCGGCCCGCGAGCTCGGCCGCATCTCGCACCTGGCCGCCCACATCTACTACCAGGAGATGATCGAGGCCGGCCCGCCAGGCGGCGCTGCCCAGCTGATCCTCGGCATCGACGACGAGGTGACCGTCCAGGCGGCCCGGCGGCGGGTGCAGATGGAGACCGGGGAGGACCTGCCGCTGGCGCTGCTTCCGGTCGGCACTGGCCGGTACCTGCATCACGACAAGGAGCACATGTTCTTCTTTGCCTACGCGCTGGAGCTGCCCGAGGACTTTCAGTTCCCGCGCCAAGCCGAGATGAGCTCGTTCTCCCTGGGCGCGCTGCTAGACGTGCGGGAGAATCACGCGCTGCGTAACGCGCTGCTGCTGTGCCGGTCCGCTGGCATGTCGGCGCGGGCCTGGTCGGTCGGCTCGGAGATCGCCGCGCTCAACCTGGTCCTGCACGGCCATGGCGATCTCGCGGACCGCGTCAGGACCAGCGGCGGGCCGTCCGGCGCCAGGTGCGCGGCCGTGGCCGCCGAGCTCGAGGAACTGGAGCGGCGGACCAGGCAGCAGTGGATCAGCGGCGGCCAGGAGGCGGAGATCCTCGGGCTGTCCGGCTGGCAGTTCCGCGAGCTCTACGGGATCCTGCTGCCGGCCTACGCCGCCCTCGGCATCACGGGGGCCGGCCAGCAGCTGGCCCTGCTGCGGGCCGACACGGGCAGGTCGCGGGCACTTGCCCGGCTCGCCGAGCTCTACCACGACGAGACCCTGATGACCGGCCTTCCGCTGGAGCTGTGACCCCCGGTACGACCGCCATCCTCAGGGTGGCCAGGCACGGCGACCGATATAAGTGTGCTGTGAACGTGGACGCCTACTTCGATGACCTGTACCGGAGCCATGACCGGTACTGGTGGCGGGGTGATGAGCGGTACTCGGCTGCCGCCGACGCCTATCCCACGTCACTGCTCACCCAGCAGACGCTCCGGCTGATCGAGGGCCGCCCGCCCGGGCGCGCCCTCGACCTCGGGGCGGGTGAGGGAACCGACTCGATCAGGCTCGCGCTGCTCGGCTACGAGGTGGACGCGGTCGAGGTCAGCAGTGTGGCAGCGGGCAAGATCTGCTCGTTCGCCCGGGCTGCGGGCGCGCGGGTGAACGTGATCGTCGCCGATGCGGGCACCTACCGTCCTGCCAGCCGTTACGACGTGGTGATCTGCAATGGCGTGCTGCACTACATCGAGGACAAGGAGCCGGTCCTGCGGGCGATGCAGGAGGCCACGGCAGACGGCGGGCTGAACGTGCTCTCGTTGTGGAGCACCTACACTCCGGTGCCCGGCTGCCACCAGCGGGTGCCGGTGAGCTGTGACGATGAGAACGGCCTGGTCGTGAAGGCATACCAGGGCTGGCGCAAGGAACTGCTCTACATGGAGCGGGACAAGCCCGAGGCCGCGCACGGCGAGATGCCGCCGCACCGGCACAGCCACATCAAGATGATCGCCCGCAAGGCGCCGTGACCGGGCCGCTGCTCATCGGCCTGCCGCCATCCTGAGGATTCCGCCGGCTTGCGCGGGGACAGGCAGCTTTCCGTCACTCATCGCCCATCTGCCGTCCTGGGATCCCCCGGATTCCTCCCGCACCGTGGTCTTGGCGGTCCGGCAGGCTTCGCACACGGCCGGAGCCGGAGGGAGGCGAAGGATGACCTACCTGCTGGCGGCGGTCACGCTCGCGCTCGCCGTGGCGGTCGCCGCGGCCGTGACCGTGGTGACGCTGGCTTGTCATGAGGAGGAACGGCGCCGGAGCCTGCGCGGTCCGGCTCCCGGCCCGGTGACCCGCCTGGCCCGGCGGCTGCTGGCGATGCCCGACGCTCCGGTGATCGTGGCGGACGGGGGGCGGCGCGGTCACGGGCCGCGGGCGCCAGCTCGCGAGCCAGTCACGGCCGGTCACGCTCCCGGCGCCCAGGACCCGCCGGCCATGGCCCGGCGCGCGTAGCCCGGCGCCGGCCCGGTCCCGCCGCCCGGAGCCGGGCGATGCTGCCCTGGCAGGCTGGCCCGCCGCCGGCTCACGTGCCGCTGTGCCCGGGTGCCTCACCGCGTCTTCCTGGCGACGCCGCCCCACGCGGACCTGGCGTCCGCCGGCGCCTGGTCGGCCGGGTCCGGCCGCCAGGCATGGACGTACACCACGCCGGGGGGCACGAGCTCGAGGCCGTCGAAGAAGCGGGACACCTCCTCCCTCGTGCGCAGCGTCTGCGGGGTGGAGACCCGCTCGTTGTAGCGGCGCTGGGCCTCCGCCTGGGATGGGTGGATGTCGCTGGCCGGGTGAGACAGGGCCAGGTAGCTGCCCGGCGGCAGCGCCGTCATCAGGCGGGCGGTGATGCGGTACGGCTGCTCGCTGTCCTGGATCAGGTGCATGATGCCGAGCAGCATGAGCGCCACTGGCCGGGAGAAGTCGAGGGTCCGGGCAGCCTCCCGGAGGATGGCGTCCGGCTGGCGCACGTCCCCGTCGATGTACTGGGTCGTCCCGTGCGGCCCGCTGGCCAGCAGCGCGCGCGCGTGGACGAGCACGATCGGGTCATTGTCCACGTAGACCACCCGTGCGTCCGGCGCGACCGCCTGGGCGACCTCGTGGGTGTTGCTGGCCGACGGGATGCCGGTGCCGATGTCGAGGAATTGCCGGATCCCCGCCTCGCCGGCCAGGTACCTGACCGCCCGGGCCAGGAACGCCCGGTTGGCCCGCACCCGGAACCGCAGTCCCGGGCTGACCGCGAGCACGCGCTCCGCCGCCTCCCGGTCCGCGGTGAAGTTGTCCTTGCCGCCGAGCCAGTAGTCGTAGACGCGCGCCGGATGCGCGACCGACGTGTCGATGCTGGCCGGCATTGCCCCTTCGCGGCTGTCCATGATGCCACCTCATCTGCGCATGACAGCGCCGTCGGCGCGCGCGGAATGCCTTTCCGGGCACAGATTCTAGAATTGGCGGGCAGGCGAGGGGATGGCGGCTGGGTGGCGGCGGGCCGGGCCGCGCTACGGTGATGCTGCCCGGCATGTCCGGATCACCGGGAGGCGGGATGGCGAAGGGAACGGTGGCGATCACCGGGGGCACGGTCGTGCCGGTCACCGGGGAGCCGATCGAGAACGGCACGGTCCTCATCGAGGACGGCCGGATCGCGGCGGTCGGGCCGGCCCTGCCGGCGCCGGCGGGCGCGCGGGTCGTGGACGCAGCCGGCGGCTGGGTGCTGCCCGGGTTCATCGAGGCCCACGGCCACGTCGGGGTGCACGAAGAGGCCGAAGGCTGGGCCGGCTCGGACACCAACGAGATGACCGAGCCGGTGACCGCCCACGTCCGGGCGATCGACGCGATCAATCCGGCCGACCTCGGCTTCCGGGACGCGATCACCGGCGGGGTGCTCGCGGTCAACGTCAACCCCGGCTCGGGAAACCCGATCGGCGGCCAGACCGCCGCGATCAAGTGCTGGGGCCGGACCGTGGATGAGATGGTGCTGCGGCAGCCATCCGGCCTGAAGTCGGCGCTGGGCGAGGACCCCAAGCGGGTCTACGGCGAGCAGAAGAAGATGCCGAGCACCCGGCTGGGCACCGCCGCGGTGATCCGCGGCGCGCTCGTCGACGCCGCGAACTACCTGGCGCGCATCGAAGCGCAGCAGCGCAAGCCGGAGTCCGAGCGCACCCCCGTGGACCGTGACCTCAAGCTGGAGGCGCTCGGCCGGGTGCTGCGCCGCGAGATCCCGTGGCGCCAGCACTGCCATCGCGCCGACGACATCGCCACCGCGCTGCGGATCGCGGAGGAGTTCGGCTACCGGCTGGTGATCGACCACGGCACCGAGGCCCACCTGGTCGCCGACATCCTCGCAGCCAGGGACATCCCGGTGGTGATCGGCCCGCTGCTGACCAGCCGCTCCAAAGTGGAGCTGCGGAACCGGTCGCTGGCCAACCCGGGCAGGCTCGCCCGGGCCGGCGTCACGATCGCGATCACCACCGACCACCCGGTCGTGCCGATCCACTTCCTCGTTCACCAGGCCACGCTCGCCGTCAAGGACGGCCTGGACCGGCAGACCGCGCTGCGCGCGCTGACGATCAACCCGGCGCGGATCGCGGGGATCGACGACCGGCTCGGCTCGATCGAGCCGGGCAAGGACGCAGACCTGGTGATCTGGTCCGGCGACCCGCTGGACGTGCTCAGCAGGGTGCGGCGGGCATTCATCGACGGCGCCGAGATCTACCGCCACGAGGACGGCGAGGCGCGGTTCGCGGACGCCTGACCTGGCGCCGGGCTGGCGGGGGCAGCGGCAGCCGGGGCTCGCGCGCGGAGGCGGCCTGGCGGCGATCGAGGCCCGCACCGAGCTGAAGACCGTGATGCTGCCGGTCACCGGCGAGATGATGCGGCGCCGCTCCTCACCCCAGCACGGCGTCGAGCTGGGCGACGAACGCGGCCAGCGCGAGCGGGTGATCCTGCAGCCGCCAGTCCTGGTGGTAGCGGCCCCGGTTCTGCGGGATGTTGAACCAGACCAGCCCGCGCAGGTGGAAGCGGCGGATCCCGGCGAACAGGTTCGCGATGTCGGCGCCCTGGTCAGCGGTCAGCGGGCCCACGGACGTCTCGCCGACCAGGATCGGCTTGCGGGTGAACGAGCGGAGCAGCCGGATCGTCTTCGCGAAGATCGCGTCGAAGTCGTCGGTCGGGACGATGTAGTAGCCGTCCAGCCCGATCTCGTCGACGTACTGGGATCCCGGCCACCAGGGCACGGGCGACGGGGTGGAGAAATGGATCGCGGACGGCTGCCACATCCACGTGACGTAGCGGCCGGCGGGGCTGCTCATCACCACGCCGTGGATGTGCCGCCAGGCACTGACGTAATCGGCCGGCGTCGCCCGGCCGGTGCCGTAGGAATACCACTGCCCGTTCATCTCCGGCGCGAATGAGATGGTGACGATCCGGTGCAGCCGCGCGACGGCGGGGTCGAACACCGCCTGCAGCCAGGAGTCCTCGCTCCCGGCCGCGATGGCGGCCATGGTCGTGCCGAACGGCTGGAGCTCCAGGACGGTCTGGGCGCCGAGCCTGCGGTTCGCCAGGATCGCCCTCGCCGGGAAGTAGGGACCGCCCATCTTCACGAACATGACGCGCAAGTTCGCCCGGTGCCGGATCGCCCGGTCGAAGGCGGCCAGGTTCCTGGCGACCGTGCCGATGATGAAGCCCGTCGGCAGTGCCCTGGGCTCGGCGCGTGGCGCCGGGGTGAGCGGCGCGGCCGAGCCGGCTGCGGCGTGCCCGGCTGCGGCGTGCCCGGCTGCGGCGTGCCCGGGTGCGGCGTGCCCGGGTGCGGCGTGCCCGGCTGCGGCGTGCCCGCCCGGCCGGGCCGGCGGGCCGGCGGCCGCCCCGGTCCCGGGCGCCGCGCACGCGGCGAGCGGTACCGCTGACGCGAGGGCTGCGGCCATTGCGAGAAGCCGCGGTGCGGCGGGCGCGGTCCGCTTCATTGGTCTCCTCCGCTAAACGTGCATCGCGCAGAACGGTACCGGAGCAGTCCGGCATTCGCCGCGAAATCCGGGTCAGCTTCCCTGCCGGGCAGCTTGGCGTCATCCCAGGAGATGACCCGGGCACGCCCCGCCGCCCGGGCCGCCCCCATGCCGCGCCCTGACCAGACGCTCGCTTGGCGGGAGCGCAACGCCGGGCGGGCAGCCGATCATGACATACTCCAGTCCATGACGGCGCGCGCGGAAGCCATCAGCCTGCGGGGGGTGCACAAGCACTTCGGGCAGGTGCGGGCGGTCCGCGGAGTCGACGCGGCGATCTCGCCCGGCGAGATCGCCGCGCTGCTCGGGCCGAACGGCGCGGGCAAGACGACGACGATCGACATGATCCTGGGCCTGTCCCAGCCCACCGCGGGCAGCGTGTCGGTCTACCAGATGGCGCCCCGGCAGGCAGTCTCCTGCGGCCTGGTCTCCGCCGTGATGCAGAACGGCGGCCTGCTCCGGGACCTCACCGTGGCCGAGACCCTCCGCTACGCCGCGAGCCTGTTCACCCGCAGCGCGCCGGTGCCCGAGGTGCTGGAGCGGGCGGGGATCACGGCGATCGCTGGCCGGCTGGTCGGCAAGTGCTCCGGGGTCGAGCAGCAGCGGCTCAGGTTCGCGATGGCGCTGCTGCCCGACCCGGAGCTGCTGATCCTCGACGAGCCGACCACCGGGATGGACGTGGAGGGCAGGCGCGGCTTCTGGACGGCGATCAGGCAGGACGCCGGGCGGGGGCGGACCGTGCTGTTCGCCACGCACTACCTGGAGGAGGCGGATGCCTACGCCGATCGGATCATCCTGATGCGCCACGGGGAGATCGTCGCCGACGGCACGGCGTCGCAGATCAAGGCGCTCGCCGCGGGCCGCACGGTGCGCGCCACGCTCGACGAGCCGGACGAGGGCGCGCTGCGCGCCATCCCGGGCGCCGACCGCGTGGAGGTCCGCGGCGACACCGTGCTGATCCACGCCAGCGACAGCGACGCGGTTGCCCGCCACCTGCTCACCGAGACCGCCGCCCGCGACCTGGAGATCACCCCGCGCGGGATCGAGGAGGCGTTCCTGGCGCTGACCGCCGACCGGGCGGGGACGGAGGGGCGGGAATGAGCGCGCCGCCGGCGGCGCCGGGCCGGGCTGCCAGGCGCCCGCCGCCCCTGGGTGGCTTCAGCGTCACCGTGCTCGGCCTGGAGGTCCGCCGGGTGCTGCGGAACCGCCGGACCGTCCTGATGACGATGGTGCTCCCGGTGTTCTTCTACTGGCTCTTCGGCGTCACCCAGCGCTACGACAACACCTCGGTCGGCCACGGGAACGTCTCGGCGTTCGTGATGGTCAGCATGGCGCTGTACGGCGGGGTGCTGGCGACCACCAGCGGCGGCGCCATGGTCTCGATCGAGCGGGCGCTCGGCTGGAGCCGGCAGCTGCGGGTCACGCCGCTGGCCCCCGCCGCCTACATCGTGATCAAGATGCTCACCGCGCTGGTGCTCGGCGCCGCCTCGGTCGCGGCGGTCTACCTCGTCGGGCTGCTCACCGGCAAGGCCCACATGGCGGTCTCGACCTGGGTGGCGACCGGCGTGATCGTCTGGCTGGGATCGCTGGTCTTCGCTGCGTTCGGGCTGTTCATGGGGTACCTGCTGCCGACCGAGAACGTCATGCAGGTGCTCGGCTTCGTGCTCGTGCTGCTGGCGTTCGCGGCGGGCCTGTTCATCCCGCTCAGCCAGTACTCGGCGGGCCTGCGGACGTTCGCGAAGTTCACGCCCCTGTACGGGCTCAACCAGCTGGTGCATGCGCCGCTGCTGGGCGGCGGCGTGGACGTCGCCTGGCTGGCGAACGCGGCCGCGTGGCTCGCGGTCTTCGCGGCGGGGGCGATGTGGCGGTTCCGGGTGGACACCAGGCGCGTGTGACGGCGGTCTTGCGCGCCCCGGTGCGGCCTGCTCTACTGGCTACCGATCCTGCCCGGAACGTGACAACCAGAGGTGGGCCGTGCGCGGTGCGGTGCTCCGCTCGGTCGATGGCCTGATCGAGGTCCGTGACGACGTCGAGACGGTCGGCCCCGGGCCGGGGGAGGTGCTGATCAGGACCGGCGCGGCCGGGGTCTGCCACTCGGACCTGTCGGCGATGCGGGGCGGCCTGCCGCAGCCGATGCCGGCGATCCTGGGGCACGAGGCCGCCGGGGAGGTGATCGCCGCCGGGGAGGGCGTCACGGGGCTGGCCCCTGGTGACCGCGTGATCGCGAGCTGGCTGCCGCCCTGCGGCGCCTGCTCCTCCTGCCGCCGCGGGCAGCCCCACTTGTGCTCGGTCCACATGATGACCGCGTTCACCCGGCCCCGCTTCAGGCTGGGCGACACGCCGGTCTTCGGCATGGCCGGGTGCGGCGCGTTCGCCGAGCGGATGGTCGTGCCCGCGGACGGCGCGGTGAAGATCGCCGGCGACGTGCCGTTCGAGGTCGCGGCGCTGATCGGGTGCGGGGTGATGACCGGGGTGGGCGCGGTGATCAACACCGCCCGGGTCGAGCCGGGCGCCACGGTCGCGGTGGTCGGCTGCGGCGGCGTGGGGATCTCGGTGATCCAGGGCGCGCGCCTGTCCGGCGCCGCCGTGATCGCCGCGATCGACACCCATGAGGCCAAGCACGAGGTCGCGCGCCGGTTCGGGGCGACGCACGCCGCGCACCCGGACGCCCTGCCCGACCTGGCCGCGCAGGCCACCGGCGGGGAGGGCTTCGACTACGCGTTCGAGGTGGTCGGCCTGCCGCAGACGATCCGCACCGCGTGGTCCGCGGCCAGGCGCGGCGGCCTGGTGGTGATCGTCGGCGCCGGCCGGGCCGACGCGACCGTCGAGTTCACCCCGTTCGAGCTGCTCTTCGACGGCAAGCAGATGGCCGCGTCGCTGTACGGGTCGGCGGACGTGCGCCGCGACTACCACAGGCTGCTCGGGCTGTGGCGGGCCGGGCGGCTGGACCTGGAGGGAATGATCACCCGTCGGATCACGCTCGACGACGTGCCCGGCGCGCTCGAGGCGCTCGGCTCCGGCGAGGTGGTCAGGCAGGTCGTCAGCTACGGGTGAAGCCCGCGGACGGCCTCGCGCGCGGTGATCCCCGGCGCGGGCAGCACCGCGATCACCGGCGTGTCCAGCCCGGCCGCCCGGTACTCGCGCACCCTGTCCCGGCACCGGGCCAGGTCGCCGTGGACCACCAGGTCGTCGACGACCTCGTCGGGGATGGCGGCCAGCGCCGCCTTGCGGTCGCCTCCCGCCCAGGCCCGCCGCATCGGCGCGAGCAGCTCGCCGCGGCCGAGCCAGTCGTGGAACGCCGCGTAGGCGGGCACGGTCAGGTAGGCGGCCAGCGCCCGCCGGCCGATCGCCCGGGCGGCCTCCGCATCCGCCGTCGGGCAGACGAAGATCCGCGCGATCAGCTCGCAGTCCGGGCCGGCCGCGGAGCGGACCTTCGGCACGTCGGCAGGGGAGAGCCAGTTGGTGATCGCCGCCCCGGCCTCGGCGGCGGCGAGCGCCAGCATCCGGGGGCGGAGCGCGGCCAGGGCGAGCGCGGGCGGCGTGGCGGGCGGGCGGTCCAGCCGGAACCCGTCCACGCTGAACGTCGCGTACCGCTCGGTCACCTTCTCCCCGGCCAGCGCCGCCCGCAGGAACCTGAGCGTGTCCCGGGAGCGCTGGTAGGGCGCCTCGAAGCCGATCGCGTTCCATCGCTCCACGACCACCGGGGTCGAGGTGCCGATCCCGAGCACGAACCGGCCCGGGGCCAGGTCGGCGAGGGTCGCGGCGGTCATCGCGAGCAGGGCCGGCCCCCGCGTGTAGATCGGCGCGATCGCCGTCCCGAGCCGCAGCCGCCCGCCCGCCCACTGTGACGCCAGCGCGAGCGGGGTGAACGCGTCGGCGCCGTTCAGCTCGGCTGACCACGCGTCGGTGTAGCCGAGGCCGTCCAGTTCCGCCACGATGCCGGCGTGCTCGCCCAGGGGCAGGTCGTGCAGCGGCAGCGTGATCCCCCATCGGCAGTCCGGTGCCATGCGCTCCCTCCGGTGCGAGCCTAGCGCCACGGGCGCCGGGCATGGCGCCGCGGCCCCGGGCGCGGCGGGGCGCTCAGTTGGCCAGCGCGAGCGTGGCTCCGGCCGGGTCGGCGAGCCGGTGCGGGCCCGGGTCGCCGGGGAACCTCGCCAGCTGCCCGCGGACGCGAGCCTTCGGCCCGTCCGGCCCGACCAGGATCGCGCCCTCGGCGCCGACGGCCACCAGCTCGCCGTCGACGCGCAGCAGCACCGGGCCGTCCCTGCTCGCCGAGACCGCGACCCGGCCCGCGGCGATCGCGCCGAGCACCGCCGCCGGCTCGGCCGCCTGGCTGAGCACCCAGGTCGTCGGCGAGCCGGGCGGCGCGTCTGAGCCGGGCCGGTGCCAGTCGCTCCCGCCGACCGCGGTCGCCCCCGGGTGCCAGGCGAGCCACCAGCTGAGCGGCGCCGTCCAGCGCAGGTCCAGCCAGCTCCAGTGCCACACCTCGATCAGCGGCGGGCGCTGGCGCATCGGCGCGGTCCAGCTCACCTGGCCGCCGTAGGGGTGGTTGACCGACAGCAGCCCGCCGCCCCGGCGGGTGGCCTCCAGCCAGGCGTCGGGCGGCTCGCGGAAGTCGACCCAGGGCAGCTCGCCGAGCGCGTTCGCGTGCCCGCGATCGGTGGTGAGCTCCTGGCCCGGCAGCAGCACGATCCCGTGCCGGGCCGCGGCGCCGGGCAGCTCGCGGTGGTGGCTGACCGTGTTGTGGTCGGTGACCGCGAGGAAGTCGAGCCCGCGCCCGGCGGCGAACCTGGCCAGCTCCGGCACGGTCATCACGCCATCGGAGTGGACCGTGTGGGCGTGCAGGTCCCCGGCCAGCCAGCGCATCCCGTCGGCGCCGGGCAGCGCCCGCGGCGCGGGGCGGTCGGCCGCCGGCGGCACCGGCTCGTCCCGCGCGCCCGGTTCCAGCCGCCCCGCGCGGCCGGCCACCTCGGTGACCACCCGGTACGGCGCCCCGGCGGGGGGGATCTGGTGCAGCCCGATCACCACCTGCCAGGTGCCCGGCTCCAGCTCGCCGGGCAGGTAGCCGGGGGTGGCCGACCAGGCCGTGATCACGAACGACCGGCGCGCGCCGCCCGACCAGCCGCGGAACCCGGCCGGGCCGAGGCAGCCGAGGTCGAGGACGGCCCCGGAGGCGTCATAGTCGAGATCCACCCGGAGCGCCGCCGCCCCGGGCGGCACGTCGAACGGCAGGTAGTGCCACGCCGAGGCGCACCGGTCCTCGATCGTCCACACCCCGGAATGCTCGGCCATGCCTTCTGTCTACACGAACCGCCGGCCCGGACCGCCCGCGCGAGGTGCCTTCCGCCGCGGCGGGTACATCACCGGCATGAGGGGCGACCGGGTCGAGATCGTGGTGGACGCCGGCGGGGTGACGAAGACCTACGACGTCGTCGCCACCCGCGCGGGCAGGCGCGTCGAGGTGGTCTCCCGGCGCGGCCTGATCGAGGTGAGCGAGCTGACCCGGGGCGGGACGGCGGTGCGGACCGCCCGGTTCATGGCCAGCCGGGTGATCGCGCTGGTCGAGCACCCGGCGCCGCGCACCCGGGCGCGGCGCGCACCCGGGCGCGGCGCGGGCGCGGCCACGGCCTAGGGTCCGCCCCGTGGGCCCGGCCTTTCCCGCGCCGGTTGCCGGGGCGCCCGGCAAGAGGGCCGCGGCGGAGCCGTCCGCACGCTCCTGACCAGCGAAGATGGCCCCTGGTCAGGCCGGTCCTTCCATGTAAGTGTGGGTAGGTAGCGGCTAGGTCGTTGCCGCGCATGGAGGGTCTGATGGGTAGGGATGTGCCGGCGATCACGATCAGCCGCCGGGACAAGCGAGCGTACCGGGAGAAGGTGCGAAGCTGCCTCGACGTGCTCGCGCGCATGCTGCACGAATCTCGCTTCGAGGCCGGCCCGCCGCAGGCGGGCCTGGAGATCGAGTTCAATATCGTGGACGCGGCAGGGCGCGCCGCGATGGCCAACGCCGAGGTGCTCGCCGCCATCGCCGACCCGGCGTGGGCGAACGAGCTCGGCCGGTTCAACGTGGAGCTGAGCGTGGAGCCAGCGGTCCTGTCAGGCGAGGTGTTCACCTCGCTGGAGGCGACGCTGCGCGGGATCCTGGCCAAGGCCGGCGAGCGCGCGGAGTCGACCGGCAACCGGCTGGTGATGGTGGGCATCCTGCCGACCCTGCGGGCGGAGGACCTCGGGGACCACGCGTTCTCGCCGAACCCCCGGTACCGCCTGCTGAACGACCAGATCCTCGCGGCGCGGGGCGAGGAGACCCGGCTGAGCATCGGCGGCGCCGAGCCCTTGCTGCTGTACGTGGACAACATCCTGCCGGAGGCGGCCGGCACGAGCGTGCAGTGCCACCTGCAGGTCAGCCCGGAGGCGTTCGCCAGCTACTGGAACGCGGCCCAGGCGATCGCCGGGATCCAGGTGGCGCTCGCGGCCAACTCTCCGTACCTGTTCGGACACGAACTGTGGCGGGAGACCAGGATCACGCTGTTCGAGCAGTCGACCGACACCAGGCCGCAGGAGCTGAAGGAGCAGGGGGTCCGGCCGCGGGTCTGGTTCGGCGACCGGTGGATCACCTCGGTGTTCGACCTGTTCGAGGAGAACCTGCGGTACTTCCCCGCGCTGCTCCCGCTGAGCGAGGAGGCCGACCCGCTCGCCGTGCTCGAGCGCGGCGAGACGCCCGACCTGGCCGAGCTGACCCTGCACAACGGCACGATCTGGCGGTGGAACCGCCCGGTGTATGCGGTGGTCGACGGCACGCCGCACCTGCGCGTGGAGAACCGGGTGCTGCCGGCCGGGCCGACGGTGACGGACGTGGTGGCGAACGCGGCGTTCTACTACGGCCTGGTGCATGAGCTGGCCGAGGCCGAGCGCCCGGTCTGGTCGCAGATGTCGTTCTCCGCCGCTGCGGCGAACCTGCGGGCCGGGGCCAAGCACGGCCTGGACGCGGAGGTCTACTGGCCCGGGTTCGGGGTGGTCCGGGCCGGCGAGCTGGTGCTGCGCGTGCTGCTGCCGCTGGCGGCGAGCGGCCTGGCGCGGTGGGGGATCGACCGCGCCGATGCCCGCCGGCTGCTCTCGGTGATCGAGCAGCGCTGCCTGACCG
Source organism: Actinomycetota bacterium (assembly GCA_021324595.1). GTDB lineage: Bacteria > Actinomycetota > Actinomycetes > Streptosporangiales > Streptosporangiaceae > Chersky-822. Next base: position 61,561 of record JAJPIV010000028.1, read on the forward strand.
GCCGGAACGGGGCCGCGTGGCAGGTCGCCGCGGTGCGCCGGCTCCACAAGCGGGGGGTGGCCGACCGGGACGAGGCGCTCACGCTCATGACGCAGCGCTACATCGAGGCGATGGAAGCGGGCGATCCGGTGCACACCTGGCCGTTGCCGTGAGCGAGCCGGCTCTCCCGCCCGGCGCCCGCCCACCGCGCGACGGGCCCCTCGGCGCCGCCGGCCGCCTGTGCTCTCAGGCCGGGTAAGCGATCCGGGAGCGTACCTGCGCGGGCTAGCCCTTGCCGTCGGGCAGGTACCAGCGGTGCGGCGCGATCAGCTGCCGCGCCGACGCCGGCCCCCAGCCGCCCGGCTCGTAGGGCTCGGCCGGCGGCGGCGACTCCAGCAGCGCAGTGGCCACCTCCCACAGCCGCTCGATCTCGTCGGACCTGGTGAACAGCGACTGGTCGCCGAGCATGGCCTCCAGGATCAGCCGCTCGTAACCCTCCAGGCCGTGCATCTTGTGGAAGGAGTCGGCGTACCTGAAGGTCATCTCGACCTCGCGGAGCCGCATGTGCGGGCCCGGCTCCTTGGTCAGGAACCGGACCGCGATCCAGCCCGGATCGTCGAAGTCGATCACGATCTCGTTGGCGCGCTGGCTCTCCCGCGTCTTGGCGCTCACCGGGAACATGCGCAGCACCGGCTCCTTGAGCCCGAGCACGATCACCTGCCGGCGCTGCGCCATCGACTTGCCCGAGCGCAGGTAGAACGGCACTCCCGCCCACCGCCAGTTGTCGATCTCCACCTTCAGCGCGGTGAAGGTCTCGGTCTGCGAACCGGGCGCCACCCCGGGCTCGCTCCGGTATCCGATGTACTGGCCGCGGACGACCCTGGCGGGGTCCAGGGGCCGCAGCGCCTGGAAGACCTTGGACTTCTCGTCCCGCAGGCACTTCGCGGACAGCGACGTCGGCGGTTCCATCGCCACGAAGCCGAGCACTTGGAACAGGTGAGTGATGATCATGTCGCGGAACGTGCCGGTCCCTTCGAAGAAGCCGGCCCGGCCCTCGATGCCAATGGTCTCCGGCACGTCGATCTGCACGTGGGAGATGTGGTCCCGGTTCCAGATCGGCTCGAACAGGCCGTTGGCGAAGCGCAGCGCGAGGATGTTGTCGACCGACTCCTTGCCGAGGAAGTGGTCGATCCGGAACACCTGCTCCTCGGCGAAGACCGCGTGGACCGCCGCGGTGAGCTCCTGGCAGGAGCGCAGGTCGGTGCCGAACGGCCTCTCGATGATGACCCGGGCGTTCTCCGCCAGCCCGGTCTGGCCGAGCATGGCGACGACCGGCGCGAAGGCCGACGGCGGGACGGCGAGGTGGAACAGGCGCCGTGGGTTCCCGCCGATCGCCTCGCTGGCCACGGCGATCGCCTCGGCCAGCGGCTTGGGGTCGTCGGGGTCGGCGGAGCCGAAGCTGAGCCTGCTCTCGAACGCCTGCCAGGCCGCGCCGGTGGGGCTGGCCAGGCCGAACTGGGCGACAGAGGACCGGGCGTGGGCGCGGAACTGGTCCTCGCTCATCGCGAACCGCGCGGGCGCGGTGCCGATCACCCGGTACCCGTCGGGCAGCAGGCCGGACTTGGCCAGGTGGAACAGGCCGGGCAGCAGCTTGCGCCTGGCCAGGTCGCCGGTCGCGCCGAACAGCACGATGATGTGGTCGTCGGGGCGGGAGTTCGCGGGCATGACTCATAGTGGCATGCGCGGCCCGTGCCGCGATCACAGCGCGGCCAGGGACCGGGCTGCCGTGTAGGCGGCGACCGCGATGAGGAGCCAGGTGAACCAGCGTGTCAGCGTCGCGGCCGGCACTCGTCCGGCGATCCGGGTCCCGAGGAGCACGCCGGTGATGCCCGCGACGGTGAACGGGATGGCGACCCGCCAGTCGACGCCGCCGCCCTCCAGCCGGAAGGCCAGCCCCTCGGCCGAGCTCACCGCGATCACGAGCAGGGAGGTGCCGACGGCGACCGGCATCTCGTAGCCGAGCGCGAGCACGAGCGCCGGCACGATCACGAACCCCCCGCCCACGCCGAAGAGCCCGGTGAGGAAGCCGACCGCGCTGCCGGCGATCACCATCCGCAGGACCGTGCCCGCCCTGGCAGGGAGTCGCCGGGGCGCCATCGCGGCGGGCGCCGCCGCGGCCGGCTGCGCGCCTTCCTCTCCCGCCCGGGTGGGCGGGCCGGCCGGTGGCCGGCCGGGCGTCCGGTCATGCCTACCCCCGCCGGCTCGCCGCGGGGTGCCCGCCTGGCGCCGGCGCATCCGCCACGCCGCCGCCACGATCAGCCCTGAGAACGCCAGGAGCAGCACGTCGCCGGGCACGTCCCGGTTGAGCAGCGATCCGAGGAAGGAGCCGGCGATCCCGACCAGGCCGAAGCCGAGGCCGGACCAGAACCGCACCCGCCCGGCCCGGAGGTGACCCGCCATCCCGGCCAGCGCGGTGGCCCCCACCACGACCAGCGACGTCGTCGTGGCCGCGTGCGCGCTCTCGCCCGCCCCGTAGACGAGCGCCGGCACGGCCAGGATCGAGCCGCCGCCGCCGAGGGAACCGAGCGAGAGCCCGATCAGGAAGCCCAGCGGCACCGACGCGGCGATGCGGCCAACGCTGATCACGGGAAGCGCGTTCCCCCCCAGCGGCGACCGCCCGGCGCCGGTGCCGCCATGGCCGGTGCCGCCACGGCAGTTCCGGCACTGCCCAGGCGCCTCGCGGCGCGCCGCTGCTCTCGTGGTGAAGGGGCGGCCATGGCCGTCATTCTCCCGCGCGGAGCCGCTGCCCGGCGGCGCGGAGCCGTGCCCGGCGGCGCGGAGCCAGGCGCTCGGCAGGGGGTCCGCGCCGTGCCGGTGCCGCGGGCTCCGCGGCTGGCGTGCGCGGTCGCCGGAGGCCAGACTGTCGGCGTGAGCACCGAGCGCGAGAAGGGTCTAGCCGCGGCTGCCGCCGCGGAGCTCGTCGAGAGCGGCATGGCGGTGGGGCTGGGCACCGGCTCGACCGTCGCCCGGCTGCTGCCCGTCCTGGCGCGCCGCCGGCTCGCGCTGCGCTGCGTGGCGACCTCGCCGGCGACCGAGCGGGCGGCGCTCGCGCTCGGCCTTCCGGTGGAGCCGTTCGGGGAGCTGGCCCGGCTCGACATCGCGATCGACGGCGCGGACCAGATCGCTCCGGACGGCTGGCTGGTCAAGGGCGGCGGCGGTGCCCACACCCGGGAGAAGATCGTCGCCGCGGCCGCCGCCCGGTTCGTCGTGATCGCCGACTCCACCAAGCCGGTGCCCGCGCTCGGCCCGCCGGTCCCGCTCGAGCTGCTGCGCTTCGGCCTGCCCGCGACGCTGCGCAGGCTGGCGCCGGTGAGCCTGCGGGAAGCCCCGCCGAGCCCGGACGGCGGCGTCATCGCCGACTACGCGGGCGCGTTCGACGACCCGGCGGCGCTCGCGGCCCGCCTGGCGGCGACCCCGGGCGTGATCGGCCACGGCCTGTTCGAGCCCGCCCTCGTCAGCGACGTGATCATCGGCCGGCCCGGCGGCGCCGAGCACCGCACGCTGAGGGCCAGCCACTGACGGCGAGGACTTACCGCCCGCGCCGCCGGAACGGCGCCCGCGCCACGAAGCAGGCCACCGGCCACGCGCCCTCGTCCTGGGCATGCGGGATCGTCGGGGAGTTGACCAGTGCGCGTGGACTTCGGCGCGACCGAGCACCAGCCGGCGACCTCGCCTTCGACGTGGGCCAGGACACCGGGACCAGGTTCGCTCGCGCAGGGCGAGCGCATGTGCGCGACACGTTGAGGCATGCCGAGGCTGGGATTGCGGTACGCGGGGCAAACGCAGGCGCGGCCGCCCGGCTTGCGGGGCATCATGAACGACGCGAAGTCATCCCATCGCCCGGTGGCCGGCAGCACCTCCGGCGCGCACGGGGTGATGATAGGCCCGTGAGCGGCTCAGGGCCGCTTCTCCGCGTGGCCGCCGAACTCGCTGCGCAGCGCCGACAGCAGCTTGTCGGCGAACGCTCCCAGGTCACGTGACTCGAACCGCTGGTAGAGCGCGGCCGTGATGACCGGCGCGGGCACGCCCTCCTCGACGGCGGCGAGCACCGTCCAGCGCCCCTCCCCGGAGTCGGAGACATGCCCGGCGAATTCGGCCAGGTCCGGCGACCTGGCCAGGGCCGCCGCGGTGAGGTCCACGAGCCACGAGCTCACCACCGATCCGCGCCGCCACACCTCGGCGACCTCCGCCACGTCGATCTGGTACTGGTAGGCCTCCGGGTCGGTGAGCGGCGTGGTCTCGGCGTCGGTCTCGGTCTCCGTCCGGCCGGCGTTCGCGTGCTTGATGATCGACAGGCCCTCGGCGATCGCGGCCATCATGCCGTACTCGATCCCGTTGTGGACCATCTTGACGAAGTGCCCGGCCCCGTTCGGCCCGCAGTGCAGGTAGCCGTCCTGGGCGGTGCCGCCGGGCTGGCGGCCCGGCGTCGGCTCGGCGGTGCCCGGCCCGGGCGCGATCGTGCGGAAGATCGGGTCGAGCCTGCGGACCACCTCGGCCTCGCCGCCGATCATCAGGCAGTAGCCGCGCTCCAGGCCCCAGATCCCGCCGGACGTGCCGCAGTCAACGTAGTGGAGCTGGCGGGCGGCGAGCTGCCGCGCCCGGGTGATGTCGTCGCGGTAGTAGGAGTTTCCGCCGTCGATCACCACGTCGCCAGGGTCGAGCAGCGCCGCGAGGTGGTCCAGGGTCCGCCCGGTGATCGCCGCGGGGAGCATCAGCCAGACGGCGCGCGGGCGGTCCAGCCGCGCCACGAGCTCGTCGAGGTCCGCCGCGCCATCGGCCCCCTCGGCCACCAGGCTGGCGACGGCGTCGGCGTTCACGTCGTAGACGACGCACCGGTGGCCGTCGCGCATGAGCCGGCGGACGAGGTTCGCCCCCATCCGCCCGAGCCCGATCATGCCGAGCTGCATCGGGTGAGCCGTGGTCATCGTTCTGCTCCCTTGAGCGTCCGGTAGCGGCGGATCAGCGCGTTCGTCGAGGAGTCGAAGTCCGGCGGGGGCGGCTCGGCCGCGGCCAGCCGCGGGGCGATCTGGGTGGCGAGCGCCTTGCCCAGCTCCACGCCCCACTGGTCGAACGAGTCGATGTCCCAGACCGCCCCGGCGGTGAACGTCGCGTGCTCGTAGAGCGCGACCAGCGAGCCGAGCAGGCGGGGGGTGAGGACCTCGGCGAGCAGCACGTTGCTGGGCCGGTTCCCCTCCATCACCCGGTGCGGGGCGACCTTCGGGTCGGTCCCCTCGGCGAGCACCTCCTCCAGGGTCCTGCCGAATGCCAGCGCCCGGGCCTGGGCGAGCACGTTCGAGGCCAGCAGGTCGTGGTGCTCGCCGATCGGGTTGAGCGAGCGGGCGAACCCGATCAGGTCGACCGGGATCAGCTCGGTGCCCTGATGCAGCAGCTGGTAGAAGCTGTGCTGGCCGTTGGTGCCCGGCTCGCCCCAGTAGACCGGCCCGGTCGGGTAGTCCACCGGGGTGCCGTCCAGCCTGACGTGCTTGCCGTTGGACTCCATCGTCAGCTGCTGCAGGTAGGCGGGGAACCGCTTGAGGTACTGCTCGTAGGGCATCACGCCGACGCTGCGCACCCCGAAGAACGCCGTGTACCAGACCACGAGCAGGCCCATGAGCGCCGGCAGGTTCAGCTGGAACGGGGCGGCGCGGAAATGGACGTCCATCTCGCGGAAGCCGGCGAGCATCTCGGCGAACCTCTCCGGGCCGATCGCGACCATCGTGGACAGGCCGATCGCGCTGTCCATCGAGTAACGGCCGCCGACCCAGTCCCAGAAGCCGAACATGTTCGCCGGGTCGATGCCGAACTCGGCCACCCGCCGCTCGTGGGTGGAGACCGCGACGAAATGCCGGGCGACCGCCGCCTCGTCGCCGAGGCGCCCGGTGAGCCAGGCCCGCGCGGTCCGGGCGTTCGTCAGCGTCTCGGTGGTCGCGAACGTCTTCGACGAGACGATGAACAGGGTCTGCGCCGGGTCGAGGTCCCGGGTCGCCTCGGTGAAGTCGGTGGCATCGACGTTCGAGACGAACCTGAACGTCAGGTGCCGGTCGCTGTAGTACCGCAGCGCCTCGTAGGCCATCACCGGCCCGAGGTCCGAGCCGCCGATGCCGATGTTCACCACGGCGGTGACCGGCAGGCCGGTGAAGCCGCGCCAGTCCCCGGACCTGACCCGGCTGGCGAACGCCGCCATCTTCCCGAGCACCTCGTGCACCTGGGCGACCACGTCGGCGCCGTCCACGATCAGCGACGTTCCCCGGGGCATCCGCAGGGCGACGTGCAGCGCGGGCCGGTCCTCGGTGACGTTGATCCGCTCACCGGTGAACATCGCCTCGATCCGCTCCCGCAGCCCCGACTGGGCGGCGAGCTCGAGCAGCAGCCCGATCGTCTCGTCGGTGACCCGGTTCTTGGAGTAGTCCAGGTAGAGCCCGGCCGCCTCGGCGGTCATCCGCTCGCCCCGGTGCGGGTCCGCGGCGAACAGGTCCCGCAGGTGGACGCCGCGGATCTGCTCGTGGTGGGCGGCCAGCGCAGCCCAGGCCGGCCGGTCTCGCAGCGCAGCGGTCATGCCCGCGACACTAGCGCGTGGCGCCCCGCCGGCGGCCCGGATCCGCGGCGCGGGCAGCGGGGCCCAGCTCGCGCCCCGCCGGCCGTGCAGGCCGGCCCGGGGCCCGTGGCGGGCACCCGAGCCCCGCGGCCGGGCCCCGGCGCTGGGCCGCGGGGTTGAGCGCGATACTGCAAGGCATGACGGAGAACGCGAAGTCATGACGGAGAACGCGGCGCCGGGGGGGCTGCGGCTCGCGGGCAGGCGGTTGCCCCTGCTGGACCGGGCGCGGGTCTACAGCTGCGGTATCACGCCGTATGACGTGACCCACCTGGGGCATGCCGCGACGTTCGTCTGGGTGGACGTGCTGGCCCGGGTGCTCGGCGCGGCGGGAGTCGAGGCGCGGCTGTGCCGGAACGTCACAGACGTCGACGACGTGCTGTTCGCCGCGGCTGAGCGGTCCGGGTCGGCCTACGACGCGTTCGCCTCAGTGCAGCAGTTCCAGTTCGACCAGGACATGAGCGCGCTGGGGGTGCGCGAGCCGCAGTTCGCGCCGCGGGCGCGGCGCAACGTCGGCCAGGTGATCAGGCTCGCCGCCGCGCTGCTTGAGGTCGGGGCCGCGTACGCGCGGGACGGCAGCGTGTACTTCCGGGGCGCGGGAACCGCGGAGGCCGCCGGGCTCGGCCGGGACGAGGCGCTCGCGCTCGCCGCCGAGCACGGGGGGCGCCTGGACGACCCGGCGAAGGACGACGAGCTGGACGCGGCGGTGTGGTGCCGGTCCGGCCCCGGCGAGCCGGGCTGGCCGTCCCCGTGGGGGAACGGGCGGCCCGGCTGGCATGCCGAGTGCGCGGCGATGTCGCTGTCGGTTCTCGGCCCGGCGATCGACGTGCTCGCCGGCGGCGCGGACCTGCGCTACCCGCACCACGCCTACCAGGCGGCGATGGCGCAGGCGGTGACCGGGGTGGCGCCGTTCGCCCGGGCCAGGTTCAACGTCGGCGTGGTCAGGCTGGGCGGGGCGAAGATGGCCAAGTCGGCCGGGAACCTGGTGCTGGTCGCCGACGTGCTGGCCGCTCACCCGGCCGCCGCCCTGCGGCTGTGCCTGATCGACCGGGCGTGGGCGCGCGACTGGGATTACGCGGAGGCGGAACTGGACGCCGCCACCGCCCGCCTGGAGCGGCTGTACCAGGCCGCCGGGCGGGCGGGCCGGCACCAGGACGCCGCGTGGTCGCGGATCGCCGGGGCGCTCCGCGATGACCTGGACGTGCCCGCCGCGCTCGCAGTCGCCGAGGAGGCCGGAGGCGCGGCCGCCAGGAACCTGATCTCGGTGCTCGGGCTCAGCGAGTGAGGCCGGGATCCTGCCCCGGCGCGGTCCGCGTCGGCGGCTACCGCCTTGGCCCGGCCGGTCAGGGCGCCTCCTGAAGGAGGATCACGCGGGCCCACGGCGGGGGCGGGCGGTCGGGCCTGGCGAGCAGGCCGACGATCACCCGGATCCCGGCTGGCGGGGCCGGCGGCCACGGCGTGTAGCCGTCGGTGAGCACGATCACGACCGAGGGCCGGGGCCGCAGCGCGGCGGCGGCGCTGATGCCCGCGCCCATGTCGGTGCCGCCCCCGCCGGCCAGCCGCACCTGGCTGGCGCGGCTCACCCGGCGCGCGGCGTGGACCCGCGTGTCCACGGCGAGCACGCTCACCTGGCCCTGGCGCAGGCCGGCCCACCGGGACGCGGCGTTCCCACAGCGGCGGCAGCTCGGGAATCCGGAGCCCCGGCCAGCCGGAGGAGAAGCCGGCGGCGACCGTGCGGGCGTCGACCGGCCAGTCGAGATGGCAGAACCGGTTGGCGAGCGGCGGCGAAAGGTCCCAGCCGCGGGCCGCCTGCCCGGGCGGGTTGGCCGCGGCGACCACCGTCACATCCTCGGGGAGCGCCAGGTCGCCGACGGTGCGTTCCAGCACGACGCGGAGCAGCGCCGCCTGCACGGCGGGCGGGGCGGTGGACACCTCGTCGAAGAAGACGAGGCCGCGGCCGGCCGTCGCGAGCGCGGTCGCCCAGCGCGGCGGGGCGGAATCGACCCGCGCCCTTCGGCGGCCCGGTGGTTCACCACCGGCAGGCCGGCGAATGTCCGACGGCTCGCGGATCGAGGCGATCACGGTCTCGCAGGGCCACCCGGCCGACGCCGCCATCGCGCGGATCACGGACGTCTTGCCGGTGCCCGGCGCGCCCACAGCAGCACGGGAACGCGCGCCGCGATCGCGACCCCGAGTGCCCGCGCCACGGCGGCCTGGTCGTCCATCGCTCACAGTCTGCCCGACGGGCGGCGAGATTTGCCCCTGGCGGGCGGGCTCTGGCAGGCTCGGGGGCATGTCGGCCGCTCCCGGGTTCGATGCTGAGCCGTACCTTCGGCTGGCGGGGGAGCGGACGCTGCTCGGGCAGGGTGAGGGCGCGCGGTGGGGCTCGCCGGTCACCGGGGCCGCGCGGGCGCTGGTCGCCGCCGGAGTGATCGACGCGGAGACTGCCACCGAGGTGGCCGAGGAGCACCTGCTCGCCATGGCACTTCGCGAGCCGGGCGGCCCGGCGGCGGTCATGCGCGGGGCGCGCGGCCGGAGGGTGCGCGCGGCTGCGGGGCGGGCGGGCGCCGCGGGGCGGGCCGCTCCGCCCGCGCTCACGCCGTGGCGCGTGGTCACGTGTGACCGGTCCTTCGCCGTCGGCGCGCTGCGGCTGCGGGTGACGTCGGTGCGGCTCGGCGAGAACGCGGCGTCGGTGGGCGGCGCGGTGTCCGGCAGCCCCCCGCACGGCGGGCCGCCGTCGGTCACGCTGGCCGACGATCGCGGCACGACCGTCACCGCCCACTTCTCCGGCGGCGGGAACCGGGAGTGGCGCGGAAGCTACACGTCCGCCGCGCCGCTGAGGCGGGACACCGCGTGGATCGAGATCGACGGAGAGCGGATCGAGCTGGCAGGCCCGCCAGCTCGATCCGCCGAGGTGAGCGTGAGGCGCTGCCCGAGCAGGATCCGGCGGTGCGGCACCTGTGGCGCAGGCTCGCGGTGCCGGAGCACGGCCCCGGAGGAGGCGTGCTCGACGTGGCGGTCGACGCGCTCGTCGCCGCCGGCGTCCTCGCTGCCGATGCGCCTGAGCTCGCCGACGTTCGCGCGGTCGAACAGGCGATGCGTGGCGGGCGGTTCCCGGGCGCGCCGCCGGGGATGCCGTCGGCCCCCGCGCCCCCGGGGCGCGGCCGCCCGCTCCCCGAGCCGTGGCGATCAATGCTGTCGCGGCGCGGCGTGAGCGAGCGCCCGCCCGCCACCGTCGCCGTCGGGGCGGTGACCCCGCCGTTCGACGGGATCAGCGTCGGCGTGCTGGTGCTGTCGGTGACCGAGGGGGGCTTCGAGATCGAGGTCGAGGTCACCGGCCGCGCGCTCGGGCTCGGGCCGTTCGACCTGTCCGTCGGGGACGAGGCGATCGCCTGGTTTGCCGCCGACGACCGCGGCAACCACTACCTGGGGGCACCGGAGCACTGGGGCGGCGATGGCGTCCGCCGCAGCGGGACGATCGGGTTCTGGCCCGGCCTCGATCCGCGCGCGACGCGCGTCGACCTGATGCCCACGGCCCGCGCCGCGCGGGCCGTGATCAGGGTGCCGCTGGGAGGGGGCTCCCCATGACCTCGGAGCCCTGGTGGTCCGGCGTGCCCGCCGCGCAGGCGCGGGTGGAATGCGGCGGGCGACGGCACGTCGTCCGCTGGCAGGAGGGCCGTCTGCTGGCCGTCGATCACGAGGACGCCGACGCGGAGCGGACGCTCGCCGCGCTGGGCGGTGACCGGTGCGCCTGCACCGACGTGCTCGACGCGTGGGAACGGCACGCCGATGACCTTCGCGTGCTTGTCCTCGCCAGGCGCGGCGGCGCCGACCAGCTGCCCGCGAGTCCGCCCTGGCCAGCCGCCGGCTGGACCGGTCGGCCCGCCTCGCAGCGAAGCGTCGCGTGGGCGGTCCTGGCGAAAGGCCCGCCGGCCGCCCGCCCGGCCCCGTTCACGGGCCGCCCTGGCCAGCCGTCCGGCACCGACCCGGACGATGAGCTGATCGGCCTGCTCGGGCTCGGCGGTGGCCTGCTCAGCTGGCTCACCCAGGTGTGGGCGAAGGGCCTTGCGACGGTGGCGGGCCGGTTCTGCCTGGCCGCGGAAGGCGCGGGTAGCCGGCTGGACCTGCTGGTCGTCGGGCCTGACCTGCGCGAGCGGCGGCGCGTTCACCTGGACGGCTGATGCGGGTCGTCGTCGCCCCCGACAAGTTCAAGGGCAGCGCGACCGCCGGGGAGGCGGCGGCGGCGCTGGCCGCCGGGCTGCGCCGGGCTCGGCCGGACGCCGAGGTCGTGCGGCTCCCGGTGGCCGACGGGGGAGAAGGGACGGTGGCCGCCGCGCTAGCCGCCGGGTTCCGGCCCGCGAAGGTGACCGCGGAAGGGCCGGACGGGCGCCCGGTCCAGGCGACATTCGCGATCAGGGACCGCACGGCGGTCATCGAGCTCGCTTCCGTGGCCGGGCTGCGCCTGCTGGCCCGCCCGGCGCCGCTCACCGCGTCCACCTTCGGAGTCGGCCAGGTGATCGCGGCGGCGCTCGATGCCGGGGCCCGGGAGATCGTGCTCGGCCTCGGCGGCAGCGCGAGCACCGACGGCGGCGCGGGCCTGATTCAGGCGCTCGGGGCACGGCTGACCGGCGTGGGCGGCCGCCCGCTCGGCCGGGGCGGAGCGGCCCTCGCCGGCCTGGCGCGCGTGGACCTGGCCGCACTGCGCCGTCCTGCGTCGCTGCTGGTCGCGTGCGACGTGGACAATCCTCTGCTCGGCCCGGCGGGGGCCGCCGCGGTGTTCGCCCCCCAGAAGGGCGCGGGACCGCAGCAGGTGGCGGTGCTGGAACGGGCGCTGGCCCGGTGGGCCGAGCTGACCCGGGTGGTGACCGGGCGGGATGTGGCCGGTGCTCCGGGTGCGGGGGCAGCCGGCGGCACCGGGTTCGCGGTGCTCGCCTACCTCGGCGCCCGCCTCGTCCCGGGGATTGACCTCGTGCTCGAGATCGTCGGCTTCGACGCCGTGGCATCCGGCGCCCGGCTGGTGGTGACCGGCGAGGGCAGCCTGGACAGTCAGACGTTGCGCGGCAAGGCCCCGCTCGGGGTAGCCAGGGCAGCGGCCCGGCTCGGCGTTGACGTGGTCGCCGTGGCGGGGCGGGTCCGGTTGTCTCCGGCCGAGATCGCCTCGGCCGGATTCGCCCGCGCGTATTCGCTGGAGGACCTCGCGCCGCGCGCCAGCGTGTCGCGGGCCGTTGAGCTGCTGGAGCGCACCGGCGGCATGATTGCGGAGGATCTGCTCACCGGCCAGTGACCCGTGCCGGGTCAGGCGGCTGCCGGCGGGCTGTGGCCGCGGATCACGCGGCCGTCAGGGCTGGCGGCGGTCATCGTCCCGTCGGGATTGAGCCGGATGGTCCAGCCCCGCTGATGGACCAGGACCAGGTGATGGAAGCTGCAGAAGAGGCCGAGATTGTGCAGCGCGGTGGCGCCGCCCTCACTGCGGAGGCGGGCTGGCCCGCCCGGTCAGGCAGGCAACCGGAGGCGATCAGCCGCCGCATGGCCTCCTCCAGGGCGTCGTGCTCGCGCTGGGCGCGGGTCCGGGTGTCCTCCGGGCCGCGCCGCTTGCCGAGCGCGTCAAGCACGGCCTGGACCGCGGCGGCGCACCGCGGCGTCAGGTCACCGGTCAGCCTCCCCGCGCCCTGGTAGCGCATCGCCAGGCGGACCGATCGGTCCTCGAATCCGTCGTCACCGCGATCCGGGTCCGGCCGGGCGGTGCGGCGCCGGATCTCCTCGGCCAGGTGCGCCAGATCGGCGAGGCTCGCGCCGGCCGCCGCGGCGGCCTGCAGGATCTGGTCGCCATCCTCGCGGGCCTGCTCGGGCAGCGCCTCGGACCCGTCGCAGAGCGCGCGCCCACGACACCGACAGCTGGCCCGCCGCCAGCGCCCGTGCGACCGCCGGATGCTTGCCCAGCCGCAGCGCCCACCCTGTGACCGCGGATGCGGCCGCGCCAGCCATCCGGCAGCGCCACCGCAGCCACGACCGCGCCGACCGGAGCCGTCGGGCTCGAAGTCCCGCTGAGCCTCGAAGGCACCCGCGACCCGCGACCTTGCGGCCACCAGCGCTCCGGCCACCCGCTCCAGTCCGGCGAGGCAGCCCGCGCGCTCCGCGCCGGTCAGCGCCGTGCGATCGGCCGTTGCCAGCCAGGCTAGTCCTGCGCGCGCCATCGCCATCGCCTCCGCCGCGCACCCGGGCTCGGGGAGGCCCGCGCCGGTCGGCGCGGCGTCAGGGGGCGGGGCTCCTCCCGCGCGCTCGCGCTCGCCGGGCGGCGTGCATCTCCGGCCAACATCGCGCACGCGGCACCGCCACTCCGGATCCTGCGTGGCTTACGTCCATGGCTGCCGGTCGTGACCCGTAACCAAACTGTTGTTCGTGAGCCTAGCGACGGCCTGCCATCCGGCCGGCGATCCTGCGCCGGCCTGTGGACAGGACGACCGGGCCGCGGCTGCCTGTGGACGACGACTTGACGCGTCCACTGCGGCTTGCCAGGCCGGAGGGCGCCGCAAGGCACTTCCGCGCCAGCCGGCAGGCGCGGGACGCGAAAGTCGGCTGGCGCGGGCGCGCCAGCAGGGACACGAATGCAAGCGCGGCGACGGCGGAGGGACGCAGCCGCCGGCGCGCCTACCGGGCGTTCAGCCTCTGCCCGAACTCGCTCCGGCCCGCGCCGCCAGCACATCCTCCGCCGCTCGTCGCGGGGTCACCACCGTCGGCCCGCCGTAGCCGAAGCGGATGATGATCTGCGTGGTCCCCGGCCACGGCCATGCCGGGGCGCCCTCACCTCGCATGTCGCGCAGCTCGACCGGCTGGTAGAGGAACGACGCGGACAGCCCGTGCGCGGTGGCCACCAGCAGCACCCGCTGCAGCGCCTGCCCGGCCCGGAGCCAGTCGATGGGCTCATCCCTGGCGGTGGTCAGCACTGCCAGGTGCGGCAGGCGCTCGAACTCGCTCGCCGCCCGATCCTCTGAGGGCGCGGCGCTGGTGAGGTCACCGGCCCGCACCGGGGCCGGCTCCCGCCGCGGCCGCGGAGGCAGGGCGGCGACTGGTATGCCGTCGTCCCTGCTCCCGGCGGTGATCCAGCGCTGCAGCTCGGCCTGATGCCCGGCATCTCCGGCGAGCTCGGCGGAGGCCTGCTCGGCAAGGCCGAGCACCGCCATCGCCTCGCGCTCGGTCAGCATCCGCAGGGTCGCGAACTCGAAGCCGGCGGCCTGCTCCAGCATCATGCGGACGGACTCAGGAAGGGGCTCGTCGGTGAACGGGCCCCGGTTGGTGTGCCGGTGCCAGATCGCCTCGTACTGTTCCCTCTCGGCGAAGCTGGCCGGCCGCCCGGGCTCGGCCTGGACGATCGCCAGCAGGTCGCGCGAATCCGGGTCCTGCGGATGCGGCAGCAGCCAGATGATCGGGTTGAAGCCCGTCATCCGAATGGCGACCCTGATGTTGTACAGGGCGGCACCGCAGCTCAGGTACATGGCCCGGCCCCGGGGGTCGGCCACCCTCAGCGCGCGGCCCGGATCGGCGCGGACCTCGAGGGCGTCGTCGGCGGCGACGACGAACCGCCAAGGCTGCGTGTTATGGATGGAAGGCGCCGCCGATGCCGCCTCGACGATCCGGCGCAGTACCCCTTCCCTCGCCAACAGCTTGAGCATCGCCTCTCGCCTCCCCTCCCGCCGCCAGTGAAGGCGCCAGCCCGGGCCGACCCCTGTCCCGGCCCGGGTGCCCAGCCATCGCCTGTGCCTTCACCCTGCCGTGGCCCGGCACCAGCTTGCAGGGTCGTTGGTTGCCCGGGCGCGGGTCATAGGTCCCTGCGTGCCCGCGCCGGGCCACACGTCCCCGGGGCGGGAGCCGTTGGCCCCTGACGGCGCGGGACGGCGGGCCGCCACCATCGAATTGGCTGGCTGGTCGGCCGCCAGCCAGGGGAGGTTGGCATGAACCGGCGCGAAAGGTACCTGGAGTCGATGCTCACCGACCTCGGCGCCGTCTACTACCAGACGCTGAAGGGGGAGGCCAGCGAGGCTGAGGTCGCCGCTGCCGTGGAAGCTGTCCGTTCCGGCGAGGCGGCCCTGCGGCCCGGGGACCGGGCGGCGCGACCGCTGCACTCCGGGCAGGCGGCACGGGTTCCGCGGCCCAGGCGCGGAACGTGGCGCGTCGCCGACGTGATGTCCACCGACGTGATCTGCGTGCGCCGTGACACGTCATACAAGCAGGTCGCGAGAATCCTGGCGGAAAACGACCTGTCGGCCGTCCCGGTGGTCTCGGGCGGCGGCCGGGTGCTCGGGATGGTGTCCGAGGCCGATGTGCTGCGCAGGGCTGAGCGTGCCTATGGCCGGCTCGCGTCGGGGTTGCCCAGGCGCACCCACCGGGAGCGCGCGCAGGCCGAGGCGCTGACCGCCGAGGGGCTCATGACCTGTCCGCC
The DNA here is from genome assembly GCA_021324595.1 of Actinomycetota bacterium. GTDB lineage: Bacteria > Actinomycetota > Actinomycetes > Streptosporangiales > Streptosporangiaceae > Chersky-822. The sequence continues at coordinate 76,629 of JAJPIV010000028.1, forward strand.
GGTGACGATTCACCCCGACGCGCCGCTCGGTGCTGCCGCCCGCCTCATGAACGGCCATCACGTCCGGCGGCTGCCGGTGGTGAACGCGGACGGCGAGCTGCTCGGCATGGTCAGCCGGCAGGATCTGCTCAACGTCTTCCTGCGGCCGGACGAGGAGATCGCCGACGAGATCGCGGACTCCCTCACCCGGTCACCCCGGGTCACGGGCGAGCTTACAGTCGAGGTGACCGACGGCGAGGTGACCTTGTCAGGGCACCTCCCGGCGGCCGACCAGGCGGATGCGGCCATCCGGATCGCCTCCGAGGTGGCCGGCGTGGTCGACGTCACCAGCAAGATCACCGTCGGCGAAGCTGCGCGCTGAGCCTGCGGCTCCAAGCGGCGCGCGAGGCGCGCGGCCCGAGGTCGCGCTGGGGTCAGGAGCGCCTGGGAATGGGATCCGGCCGGGCGCGGTTCATACCCCAAGGGGTATCGTCCGACCTGGGCATCCCCAGTGACCGAAGGAGGATTCGTGGCAACTGTGGAACTCACCGCGGAGAACTTCGACGCGGTGATCGGAGGGGCGGACATGGCCCTGGTGGACTTCTGGGCAGCCTGGTGCGGCCCCTGCCGGATGTTCGCGCCGGTCTTCGACCGCGCCTCGCAGAAGCACTCCGACGTGGTGTTCGGGAAGGTGGACACGGAGGCGCAGCCCGCGCTCGCCCAGGCGTTCGGCATCACATCGATCCCGACCCTGATGATCGTCAGGGACAAGGTGATCCTCTACGCGCAGCCGGGCGCGCTTCCCGAGCAGGCGCTTGAGGAACTGATCGAGCAGGCCCGCAAGGTTGACATGGACGAGGTGCGGGCCACGATCTCGGCTGAGACCGCGAAGGCGGGCGGCCAGGACAGCGGTGCCGGCGCCGGAGGGTGAACGCGGTCATGGAGCGGCACGAGTGGGACGAGCGGTACTCCGGTCCGGACCTGGTCTGGGGCCCGGTCCCCAACCGGTTCGTCGTGGAGGAACTGGCCGGGCTGCGGCCCGGTCGTGCCCTCGACCTCGGGACGGGTGAGGGCCGGAACGCGATCTGGCTGGCCGCCCAGGGCTGGCAGGTGACCGGCGTCGACTTCTCCGCCGCCGGCCTGGCGCGGGCCGCGGCCCTGGCCGCGGAGCGGGGCGTGACGGTTGACTGGGTGAACGCGGACCTGCGTGCGTACCGTCCTGAGCCCGGAGCCTATGACCTGGTGCTCATCGCCTATCTCCAGATGCGCGCGGACCCGCTCGCCGGCGTGCTCGCGGGTGCGGCGGCGGCCCTTGCGCCCGGCGGGACGCTGCTCGTCGTCGGGCACGACCGGGAGAACCTCTCCCGTGGCGTGGGCGGCCCGCAGGATCCCGAGCTGCTCTACACGCCTGACCAGATCGTCGCCGGACTGTCCGGCCTGACGGTCACGGCGGCCGAGCGCCGGGAACGGCCGGTGGAGGGTGCCGGGCGCCCCGCCATCGACACGGTGGTCCGCGCAGTGCGCGGGTCGGCGAGGGGAGGCCAGGCGCCTGCGGCGGGCGAGGCGGCGGCGGGCGAGGCGGCGGCGGGCGAGGCAGCGGCGGCCAAGGCAGCGGCGGCAAGGCGAGCGCTGGCGCCGGCCGGCGGCGGGCCGGGTCCCGGCGGCGAGCCTGGCGTGGGTGCCGATGCGCGGACCGCGGTGCTCAACCGGCTCAGGCGGGCGCACGGCCAGCTGGCCGGCGTGATCTCGATGGTCGAGGAGGGCCGGGACTGCCGGGAGATCGTCACCCAGCTCGCGGCGGTCTCGCGCGCGCTGGACCGGGCGGGCTTCAAGATCGTCGCCAGCAACATGCGGCAGTGCCTGGTCGGCGACTCGCCGATGACCGCTGACGAGCTTGAGAGCCTGTTCCTCACGCTGGCGTGAAGAAGGGGAAGGAAGCAATGGGCTACGGGATCACCGTGCGCACGGACATGCCGTTCGCCGAGGCGGTCAAGGCGGTTCGCGCCGCCCTCGCCGAGCAGGGCTTCGGCGTGCTGACCGAGATCGACGTGCGGGCGACGCTCCAGGCGAAGCTCGGCGAGCAGATGGAGGACTACCTGATCCTCGGCGCGTGCAACCCTCCGCTCGCCCACCGGGCACTGGAGCAGGACCGGCAGATCGGGCTGCTGCTGCCGTGCAACGTGGTCGTGCGGACGCAGGACGGCCACACGGTCGTCGAGGCGCTGGACCCGCTGACGATGGTGAGGCTGACCGGGCAGGAGTCGCTCCGGCCGGTGGCCAGCGAGGCGCAGGCCAGGCTGCGCGCCGCGCTCGCCGCGATCTGATCGGGCGGCCGGCCCCGGACCGGCCCGCGCGGGCCGCCGGTCACCGGAGGGCGCGGTCAGCGACGGCATCCAAGGCGACCACCATGCCGCGCCCGTCGAACGCTGTCGCGCCAGCGAGCGCCAGCGCCTGCCGGGAGAGGCGGAAGTGGTGGCCGCACAGCAGCAGGTCGGTCTTGTGGGCGCGGCCGGGTGACGGTGGGATGACCGCGATGACCACGGGCCTTGCCGGGCAGCAGCAGGCACGAGCGGCGGTGCGCAGGGCGTCCCAGTCGATCCGGTAGGCGCCCTCTGCCTGGGCGCGGCGCTCCGGGGGTGCCTCAAGCGCCGTCCCGATTCTCCGGGTGATCGTCCGCATGCTGCCAGGTTGCGCCAATGGCGGCCGCCAATGGCAGGGTCCTATCGCACGGCGGCCAGGGACCAACGGCCCGCCGGGCCGGATGGCCGCCGCCTGGCCCGCAGCCCCCGGGCGGCAGGCCAAGATGGACTGGTGAGGTCCGGAGCCGACGACGCCCAGGACGCGGCGGGGGAACAGGACGCGGCGGGGGCAGGCCACGCAGGTGCTGCGCGGGCCACGGCCGGCCCGCGGCCCGCGCGGTCGCGATCAGACGCGGGCCTCAGCTCGGCCGAGGTGGCCGAACGGGTCCGCGCCGGGCTGGTCAATGAGCTCGGCAGGCCACCCACCAGGACGGTCGGCCAGATCCTGCGCGCGAACGTCCTCACCAGGTTCAACGCGATCCTGGGCGCGCTGTTCGTGGTCATCGCGATTGTCGGCCCGCTGCAGGACGGGCTGTTCGGCCTGGTCCTGGTTGCCAACAGCGGGATCGGCGTCGTCCAGGAGCTGCGCGCCAAGCGCACGCTCGACCGGCTCTCGGTGCTGAACGCGCCGTCAGCGCGGGCGATCAGGGACGGCACCGCACGCCAGATCCCCGCCACCGAGGTCGTCCTCGACGACGTGCTCGACCTCGTGCCCGGTGATCAGATCGTGGTAGACGGGCAGGTCCTTGCCTCCTCCGGTCTGGAGGTCGACGAGTCCCTGCTCTCCGGGGAGGCGGACCCCGTGGCCAAGGATCTGGGTGACGGCGTGCTCTCCGGCAGCTTCGTGGTGGCGGGCTCGGGGCGGATGGTGGCCACGGAGGTCGGCGCCGGCTCCTACGCGGCCCGCCTGACCGAGCAGGCCCGCAGCTACTCCCCGGCCAGGTCCGAGATCCGCGACGCCATCAACCGCCTGCTGACCTGGATTAGCTGGCCGCTCGTGCCGGTCGGCGCGGCCCTGGTGGTCAGGCAGCTGGGTTCCGGGCAGCCTGCCGCGGAGGCGCTGCGCGGCACGGTGGCCGCCCTGGTCGGCATGGTCCCCGAGGGGCTGGTGCTGCTCACCAGCGTGGCGATGGCGGTCGGCGTGGTCCGCCTCGCGGTCCGCCGGGTGCTCGTCCAGGACCTGCCCGCGATCGAGGGTCTGGCCCGCGTGGACGTGGTCTGCTGCGACAAGACCGGGACGCTGACCGATGGCAGCATGCACGTCGTGTCGGTCACCGGGCCGGACGGGCGGCCGGCGCCCGCGGCGGGCCTGCCGGGCGTCGCCGAGGTGCTCGGCGCGCTGGCGGCCGCCGATCCGAGGCCGAACGCCACCATGAAGGCGATCGCCGAGGAATTCGCCGATCCGGGGTGGCGGCCAGACAGGACCACCGCGTTCTCCTCGGCACGCAAGTGGAGCGCCGCCACCTTTCCCGGCAGGGGCACCTGGGTGATCGGCGCCCCGGAGATGATCATGCCGGAGGACCCTGCCCCGCCGGAGGACCCTGCCCCGCCGGAGGACCCCGCCCCGCCGGAGGACCCCGCCCCGCCCACCGCCGGCCGGGGCGGCCCGCTGGCCCGCGCGGCCGATCTTGCCGCCGCGGGTCACCGGGTGCTGCTGCTCGCCCGCTCGGACGTCCCGGCCACCGAGACCGGGCTGCCGCCCGCGCTCGAGCCGGTCGCCCTGGTCGCGCTCGCCGAGCGGATCCGGCCCGACGCCCGTGCCACGCTGGGGTACTTCGCCAGGCAGGGGGTGTCGGTCCGGGTGATCTCCGGTGACCATCCCGCGACGGTCGCGGCGATCGCGCGCGGGCTCGGGCTGCCAGGTTCTGGCCGGGTGCTCGACGCGCGCGAGCTCCCCGAGGATCCGAGCCGGCTCGCCATGGCCGTGGCCGACGCGTCCGTGATCGGGCGGGTCGGGCCGCACCAGAAGCTGGCGATCGTCACCGCGCTGCGGGGCGACGGGCACGTGGTAGCGATGACCGGCGACGGGGTCAACGACGTGCTCGCGCTCAAGCACTGCGACGTGGGCATCGCGATGGGATCGGGAACCCCCGCGACCCGGGGCGTGGCGCGGCTGGTGCTGCTCGACGACGAGTTCGCCACGCTTCCGTCCGTCGTTGCCGAGGGGCGGCGGCTGATCGGGAACGTGGACCGCGTCAGCAGGCTCTTCCTCACCAAGACCGGGTACGCGCTGCTGATCGCCCTGGCGGCGGCGGCCAGCGCGGCACCCTACCCCTTCTACCCCCGGCATCTGACGATCATCTCGACGCTCAGCATCGGGGTTCCCGCGTTCTTCCTCGCGCTCGCCCCGAATGCCGCCCGGGTGGCCCCCGGCTTCCTCGGACGGGCGCTGCGGTTCGCCGTTCCGGCCGGGGTCGCGATCGCCGCGGCGGCCTACGGCGCGTTCCTGGCCGTGCGCGCGCTCGGCCCGGGACTGCCGGCCGCCCGCACCAGCGCGACGATCGTGGCGATCAGCCTCAGTCTCGCCGTTCTCGCCGCGATCGCCAGGCCGCTGCGGAGCTGGCGCGGGGCGATGGTGGTCGCGCTCGCGGGCGCCTTCGCCGGGCTGTTCGCGATCCCGTGGCTGCGCGCGCAGCTCGCGATCGTGGTGCTGCCGCCCCGGGTGCTCGGGTTCAGCCTCGCAGCAGCGGCGGCCGGGTTCGGGCTGATGCTGGTCGGCTGGCGCCTGGCCGGCCGGGTCGGCCGCTACCAGGCGACATCGACGTAGACCCGGCCAGGCAGGGCGCCCACGCGGTACCTGGCCTGGGCGGCCAGGCCGAGCGCGACCGTCAGGTGGCCCTCATAGTCGCCCGCCACGGTGAACGCGCGCAGCATCGGGTAGCCGACCATGCGCACCCCAGAGGGAAGGGTCGGCGTGCCGCCGGCCCGGTGTCCCTGGGCAGGCGCCAGCATGATCTCCAGGTAGCTGCTCCCGGGCATGGTGATGGGCAGCCCCGAGCCGTCATGGACGACGCGGGGAACAAATCGCACCCTGTACCCCGGGACCCGGTCGATGTCGATCACGAGCCGGTCGAACCGGCAGCCCGGGTGGCTGCCGGTCCGGATCGCGGACGCCACCGGTACCGGGGGAACGGTCACGGTCCTGCTCACCGTGACCGGGCCGGACCGCCAGCCGCCCGGGCAGCTCTGCGGCGGCGGGGTCGTGACCGGGGTCGTGACCCCGGGCGCGCTGGTGGCCGGCCGGCTCGACTGGCCGGCTCCCGGCGGGGCTGCCGTGCCGCAGGCGGCCGCGCCGAGCGTGAGAAGGCCGGCCGCGGCAAGGGTTCCCGCGGTCAGCCGGCTGCGGGCCGCCCGGGCGGCCGCGGGACGGGCTGAGGTTCTCTGACGTGACATGGTGCCCTCCGGGGCCGCGGCGGGCGTGCCGCGAGCGGGATGCTCGCGGACCGGGCCAGCCGGACAGCCCCTTGCATTGAACCGGACCCGGTGGCAATCGCACAGGACCGAACGGGCACGGGCCGGGTACGGGCAGCCCGCCCCCGCCGGGTCCTTGGACCCTGGCCGGCGGCCCGGGCTGGTGGCAGCGTGGGCCCTGGGATGAGGGAGGTGCCATGCCGAGCCTTGTCGCGGACGTGATGACGACGAGCGTCGTGGCCGTCCGGCAGACCGCCGAGTTCAAGGACATTGTCGAGGTCATGCGCCGGAGGCAGCTCGGCGCTTTCCCGGTCCTTGACGCGGCCGACCGGGTGATCGGCGTCGTGACCGAGGCGGACCTGCTGCCGCGCGAGGCCTATCCAGCCCGTCCTGGGGCAGGCGGGCATGCCGGGGTGCCGGCCAAGGCGGCGGCGCTGACCGCAGCGGAGCTGATGTCCAGCCCGCCGATCACGATCGGGCCGGGTGCCTCGGTCACCGAGGCCGCCCGGCTCATGTACACCAGGCACGTCAGGCGGTTGCCGGTGGTCGACGCCGAAGGCCGCCTGGTCGGCATCGTCAGCCGCCGCGACCTGCTTGCCCTGTACGACCGGCCGGACGAGCAGATCCGCGCGGAGATCCTGGAGCGGGTGATCGCGGGCGAGTTCGTGCTCGATCCCAGCGAGTTCAC
>JAJPIV010000001.1 GCA_021324595.1 Actinomycetota bacterium
GCGGCCAGGGCCGCCGCCGCATCGACCGCCCGGTCCACCGCAGGCGGCAGGAGGATGCTGGACCAGCCAAAGGCGCCCCAGTAGGTATCGCGAGCGCGCCAGAGCACTGCCAGGGCCGCGCGGGGATCGAGCGGCGACTGGCGGATCATGGTGGCGCTTGCCGCCAGCATGGCCCGCCAGCCGAGAGGATCGCCGTACAGGACCTGGTTCCGGGCGTACCACCAGCCCGCTACGATCGAGGCAGTGGCCGCCGCCCACGCACACGCACGCGCGCCGTCGCCGGGGCGGCCCGTGCGGGCCGCCCCGAGCAGAAACCCGGCCGCGGCCAGGGCCGCCAGCGGCAGGGTGCTGGTCTTGGCGAGGAAAGCCAGGCCAAGGGCGGCGCCCAGAGCGATGCCCCCACGCGGTGTTCCCCCCCGGCACAGCCACCGCGCCAGGAGCCAGAGGACCGCCGTGGCCGCTGCAGCGGCGGCGCTGTCGTTGTTGATCACCCCGCAGATGAAGGCGAACTGCGGATTGAATGCAACGACCGCCGCGCTCAGCAGGGCCACCGCGGGCCTCCCCGGAAGGACTTCACGCGCGGTGAGGAAGGTCAGGGCGACAGTGGCCGCGCCGAGTGCGACACCGACCAGCCGAACGAGATGGAGCCCGAGGACATCCCCCCGGTAGGGGAAGGCCTCCCGCACCGTGTGAGCGTACAGATTGCGATTGTCGGCCGGGCCGGGCGTCCGGCTGAACGAGACGAAGGGGTTGCTGTCGGCGAAGGTGGGCGCCAGGGCCGGCGCGGGCGAGAGGCGGAAGAGCAGGGCCCCCAGGGCATAGTACAGCGGCGGCTGGCTTCCCTCCTGTCCGACCGGAAAGTAGGCCGGTGGTTGCTGGACCGGCAGGCTGGCGTGCGTGGCCAGGAACCGTACCATCGCCGCATGCGACGGCTCATCCGGTGCCTCCAGGAGCGGCACGATCACGCTGAAGGCACCGCTGACGAGCAGGAAGCCCAGGATGAGTGGCGCAAGCGCGAGCCCCGCACTCCCACCCGGTCGTCGCACGGCCATCCTCACCGCGCCGGGCGCGGCGGCACCCGCACGTCGCCGAGGGCGAGCGCTGTCGCCGGACCCGCGGGCAGGCGTCGACCGTCCGGAAGGGTGTAGAGGCCGACCTCGAGACGGTAGGTGCCGGGCGAGATATCGCGGAGGGCAATCGCATGGGTATCGAGAACCTGGTCGCCGGAGTCCCAGGTCGAGGTCGGGAACTGGCCGCTCCGCGGCTGGCGGTCGTCCTGCGCCGCCAGATGTCCATTCGGGCCGATCAGGTGGACGAAGACAGTGTAGTCAGCCGGCGGCGGCGCGACGGCACGCCAGAGAAGCAAGACCTCCAGCCGGTCGGCGCTCTGGTCGACCCGCCAGCCCTCAAGACGGATCACTCCTCCGAAGACTGCTCCGAGCGGCGTGAGCGGCCCGACAGTCGGCGTCGGTGGCGGCACCGCCGTCGGGCCAACCCGGATGCTCGTCGGCCCGATCCGCCCGTCTGCGCCGATCACCCGCAGGGGAACAATCGCCGGCCGTCGATAGCGGCCGATGTCGAGCCAGTACCGCCCTGGCGGCAACTGGCGCGGAATCTCCATGGCGAAGCGATTCAGGAGCCAGGCACCGCGAATCCAAGTAGCGGTCGGCAGGGGGGCAAGGTCAGCACCGGCCTGGACGTGCCCGCGGTCGTCGACCAGATGGACGAAGATTGATTCCGCAGAGGGCTCCGGCGGCGGCCGACCGATCTGCCAGAGGACATCGATTTCGGCCCGGGCGCCGGGGTGGAGCTGGCGCGGTGCAGCATAGGCCGTGATGATCGAGCCGTCCTCCAGGCGTGCACTGGTCGTGCGCCAGCCGCTCGGCAGGCGCGCGCCGGGCGCCGTCGCGGCAAGGCGGAGGTAGCCCCCGGGGAGCGCCGGACCGGTCGGGCGCGGCCCGGACGGCCACGCCAGGCGCGCGAGAAGCGGCGAGATGTCCGCCGCGGTGTCCGGCGCGGCGAAGTAGACCGCCGCGCCGCGAGCCGGGAAGGGGATCGTCTCATCGGCATCCACGTACTGGAGCGGTGCTCCCCGCGCCAGCGAGGCGATGACCGTCGGCGTAGTATCGACCCCGACGAGGTCGCCGTCGGAGAGGATGTAGACCGGCGCGCGGCCACGTGCCTCGGCCGCGGCACGCTCAGCGGCGATCATGGAAGCGCCCAGGGGAACCCCAACGAAGGTTCCGGTCGGGTGCAGGGCAATGAAGGCGAGGAAGACCCGAAACGCCCGGAGCTGGATGCTCGCCGCGGCAAGGGCAAGAACGGCGGCAATCGCGCCGCGGGCGGTCGCCGCACTCGCCGCGAGCCGCTGCACGCCAGCAGCGACCCACCGCGCCCCGTGCGGCAGGCGGTCGCGCGGGCGGATGAGCCGCCTCAACGCACCGATCCGCCCGATCAGTCCATCCAGGCCCATGGCAGTGAAGAGGAACTGGACCGGCATCGTCGGGAGGAAGTGATGAACGTACACCGGCACCGGCCGGTCGAGTGCGGCCAGGGCCGGTGCCAGCCACCAGAGCAGGAGAATGGCGCTCTCGGTCAGGACCGGGCGCCGTGCGGCACGCCACTGGCGGAGGGTCCGTGCCGCCGCGGCCAGCGCGCCGAGGAGCAGGAGCCCCTGCAGGAGAGGACCGAGCAGGTTCGTCGCACTCACCGCGGCCACAGCCGCGCCGTTCGGTCCGGCCAGAACCTGAAAGGCGTCCGGCCGAACGAGCTGGATGATGTAGCCGAGCGGAGTGAGATCGAAGACGCGCCGTGCACCACCAGCCCCCATCAGGTCGGCGGCGATCGTTCGGAAGCTTCCGAACAGGAGAGCGATTCCCCCCAGAGGAACGAGCAGGCCCGCCAGTGAGGTCGCCAGGGCACGTCCCCGCCGCGTTGTCGGAACGGCCAGCTGGACGAGCGCAGGCACGATAAGCTCTGGCCAGGCGCTCAGGTTGAGCGCCCCCATAAGCCCGACGGCCAGCCAGCTCCATCCCAGGCCTGTCTGGCTTCCTGGCGCAACGGCGCGCAGGAGGCCCCACAGCGCGATTACCGCCAGGGGCGCCAGCAGGTCGTTGGGCCAGATCTTCCGCGAGAAGACGATTGCCCAGGAGCCGCCCGCAAGGAGCAGGGCCGCAACCAGGGCCGGGCGGTCTCCCACGGCACGGCGGAAGGCTAGATAGGAGAGGCCGGCCCCAACGGCGTTCGCCAGACCGATCGCCTGCACGACCCGCTGCGGATCACCCCCGATCCAGAGGAGAACGGCGACAAGGTAGTAGAACAGGGGAGCCTGGGCGGCGCCGGCGAGCGAGCTTCCCTGCCCGACCAGCGGCAGGGAGAGCCCGCGCAAAATTGCCAGCCCGTTGAGCACGGCGAGCGCTTCGTCGAGCTTGTATTCGGTCAGGTCCGGGCGAGCGAGCCGAGGAATTGCCGCCAGAATGGTGATCGCCCCCACCGCCCCCCAGGTGCGCACACGCGCCGGGAGGGCCCACGGCCGGACGCTCGAGCGTGCCACAGTGCTCACGACCGACCGCCTCCAGATACGGGGCGGTCCACGTCCGGGCGCGTCATCCCGCTGTGTCCCGAGGGGCACGGACCAGAAGGACCGGCACCGACGCCTGCCGTGCTACTCCCTCGGCCACGCTCCCGAGCACGAGCCGCTCCAGGCCGTGGCGCCCGTGGGTTCCCATGACGATGAGATCCGCTCCCCATCGCTCTGCTTCCTCGACAATCTCACGACTGATCCGGTGCTCGCGCCCCCGCACGACGGCCGTTTCGACTGCGACCCCTCGTCGGCGCGCCAGCTCCGCGGCCGCGTCGAGCTCCCGGCGCACCTCGGTGATGATCGCCTGCTCGACCGGACCGGTCTCGACTGCCGACGCCGAGACCCGGTAGAGGATCCCCAGATCGACCACCTCGATGATCCGCAGGCGGGCCTTCTGTTCGCCGGCCAGGTCAATCGCCCGCTCAAGCGCCAGGCGCGCGGTCGGGCTTCCATCGATCGGAACGAGAATGCGCTGGAACACGCTTCCCCCCACTCCGACGGGGGCGCGCTGGCTCTGCCGTCGGCCCATTGGCTATAGTATAGTCGAGGAGGAGGGAGGAGGCCGTCGGGCCAGCCGCGCCTGGTCTGATGGCCGCACGCAGTGAGATCGCGCCTCCTGGCCCGGTGCCATGCCTCCTCAGCTGCCGTTCGACGCGCCGCACGGCTCCGGGCGGCCGGGTGCGGCGAACGGGGGGAGGCGGTCTGGCAGTGGACGACCCCGATCTGGCACGGCGGCGAGGACAGCCGCCGGTTCTTCAGCCATGCGCCGTGCGGCACGCCGCCCAAAGGCGGGAGAGAACGGCACGGAGAAACGGCGAGGAGGGAAAGCTCCATGGTGGAGAAGTTTCTGGCGATGGAGTTCCTGGGCGTCACCGAGGCGGGCGCACTGGGCGCCGCACGGTGGATGGGCCAGGGGGACAACGAGCGGGCCGACCAGGCCGCCGTCGAGGCGATGCGCCGCGCCCTGGACGGCGTGGATGTGGACGGTACCGTCGTGATTGGTGAGGGCGAACGCGATCAGGCCCCGATGCTCTACATTGGTGAGCGAGTGGGCTCCGGCCGCGGCCCGGCCGTCGACGTCGCGGTCGATCCGGTGGAAGGGACGAATCTGGTCGCCCGGGGCATGCCGGGGGCGCTTGCGGTGATCGCCGCCTCCGAACGCGGGGGTCTTCTGCGCGCCCCCGACACCTACATGGAAAAGCTGATTGTCGGACCGCCTGCCGCGAGCAAGGTCAGCCTCGACTATCCGGTCGCCGCCAATCTCCAGATCATCGCCGATTCGCTGAATCGGCGGGTGCAGGATCTGACCGTCGTCATTCTGGATCGTCCCCGTCATCAGGCGCTGATCGAGCAGGTGCGTGAGGCCGGCGCGCGGATCATGCTCATCCCCGATGGGGATGTCTCGGCGGCCATCTCGGTTGCCGTCTCTGGCACTGGCGTCCACGCCGTCATGGGGATCGGCGGCGCCCCGGAGGGGGTTCTCGCGGCGGCGGCCCTGCGGTGCCTCGGCGGCGCGATCCTGGCCCGGTTCCGTCCGCGCGACGACGCCGAGGCCGAGCGGGCCCGGACCATGGGGATCGACCTGAACCGGGTGTACCGGACCGAGGACCTGGCCAGTGGAGAGAACCTGGTCTTCGCGGCCACCGGCATCACCGACGGCGAGCTGTTCCAGGGAGTGCGCTTCTTCGGCGGGGGCGCACGCACCCATTCTCTCGTGATGACCTACCGTCAGGCCACGATCCGCTTCGTGGACACGGTTCACCTCTTCGAGCGCCGCGCCGTTGGGGTCGTGCGGCTGTAGGCGGGGGCGCGCTGGCATCCCCTCTTGTTCGGCCACCGATCCGTGTGCTATCGTGACCGGCGCTCGGAGCATGACGAGATTGCTCGCGCCCGGGGGCGCCGACCGACTGCCGCAGGGAAAAGTGGCTGGACGGCCGGATGCCCCGACGTGCGCAGATATGGAGGGGCGACGGTGGTAGCGACGGAAGGAGTGACCGTTCTCGGACCGATCGAAGGACGCTTCGCGGAGGTCCTCACCCCAGAAGCGCTGGGGTTTATTGCGCGCCTGCAGCGGGAGTTTGGCCCGACCCGCGAGGCGCTGCTGCGGCGGCGGGCCGAACGACAGGCGGCACTCGATGCCGGGGAGCTGCCGGACTTTCTGGATGAGACACGGCATGTGCGCGACGGCTCCTGGACGATCGCGCCGGTCCCGCCGGACCTCCAGAACCGTCGGGTCGAGATCACCGGCCCGGTCGATCGGAAGATGATGATCAATGCCCTCAACTCCGGCGCCCAGGTGTTCATGGCCGACTTCGAGGATGCCTGTTCGCCGACCTGGAGCA
>JAJPIV010000085.1 GCA_021324595.1 Actinomycetota bacterium
CCACCACCAGAGCTGGTCAGACTGGCGCCGCGCCCACCAGGCCACCGCTCGCCGCAGTCACTACAAACGCCGGATCAAAGATCACGGCCTGTCGCTGTAGTACTAGCTGATCAGCGCCCGGGAGGTCACGCAGGTTTTCGGCGGTCAGCCGCATCCGCGCGCTGCCGTGCACGATCGCGAGGGGGTCGGCGAACCCGGCTGCGTGCAGCGGTGTCCGCAGGGCGGCATGGCGGCGGACCACCCGGTCCGCGGCCCGGCGCAGTGCCGGGCCGTCGAACGGCGCGGCGACCGGGATCGCGGTCACGTTGTGATAGGCGGGCTGGTCCCCGCCGGCGAACAGCCCCGCGAGCATGCCGGTCTGCAGCTGGGTCATCGGGTAGGCATCCTGCGCGTCCGCGGGGAGCCGCGGCGGCCACGCGGGCTGGTAGAATGAGTCTCGGTCTGGACGCTGGCGAGGCGGGTTGGCTGATACCCCTGGGCTGGTGCCGGGGCCGCGCCTGTGGCTGGTGCGCGTGCCGGGCTCGGATGTCGGGCGACATGCCGTCCTCATGCTGGATCCGGCCGAGCGTGACCGGGCCCGCTCCTTCCGTGATCGCGCCGACCAGCAGCGGTTCCTGGTGGCGCATCTGTGCCTGCGCCTGATCCTGGCCCGGCACCTTGACGTACGGCCGGAGGCGGTTGCGTTCTCCCGTGACCGGTGCCCGAGGTGCGGCCAGGCACATGGGCGCCCCGTGCTGGCCGGTCCCGGGCAGCACGTGCAGTTCTCGATGTCGCACAGCGGTGACTGGGTGCTGATCGGGACCGGCCCGTGGCGCCTCGGGGTTGACATCCAGGAAGTACCCGGCCTGGCCACGGTGCGCGACGTCCTGCCGCTGCTCCACCCGGGCGAGCAGGCGGAGATCACCGCGCGCGCCGGCTCCGGCCGGGCGCGGGCCTTCGCGCGCGTCTGGGCGCGGAAGGAGGCTTACCTCAAGGCTCTCGGGGTCGGCCTCGCCGCGGACCTGGCACAGGTCTACGCCGGCGCGGACGGGCGCGCCCCGGGTCCTGCCGGATGGACGATCCTCGACGTGCCCGTCGACATGGCATACGCGGCAGGGCTGGCCGTCCCCGGGACAGTCCGGCGCGCCGAGCTGGTGACCTGCCAGCTGCCGGGCCGCGGCGTTCCCGCGCTCGAGGTCACCGCTCGCCGCCGCATCGCGTGACCGCCGGGGGCGCCCGGCATCACCTGGCGCCTCGCCGGCCCGCGCACGCGGCCGGGATCGCCAGCTCGCGGACGTACTGGGTGTCGCCCGGCCCGGGAGTGGCGTAGTAAACCGCGGCGGGGCCGATCGCCAGGATCTCGTCGAGGGCCGGGTCCGGCAGCCGCAGGGGCGCGAGCGGCCGCCCGGTGGCCGGGTCGGCGCAGTAGTTCCGCCGTGCCCCGCCGGCCGGGTCGGTGACCCAGAGCCGCCCGCCGGCGATCCGGGCCGTGATCGCGTTGGTCCCCCCCACGCAGCGCGCGGTCACGCCGCCGTCCGGGCAGGAGCCCGGCCCGGCCGTCAGCCCGGGCAGGCCAAGGCGCTGCACGTAGCCCATCATCCCGGTGGGCTCCGACACCCACACCGCCCCGCCCGCCGGGCCGGAGACCTCTGGCGCGACCACCCCGAGCATGGGCCGGGACGCCAGCAGCGCCCCGGTCACCGGGTCGCGCGCCTGCACGGCTCCGCGGCCCTCGCGGTCCGCCTCCCCCACGACGAGCACGGCGCCCGCCGGGCCGGCCGACACGTCCGCGCTGGCCGCCCCGGGAATGCGCACGGTCAGGCTGAGCCGCCCGGATGGCAGGGCCAGCCGCAGCAGCGCGCCGGCCGCGGCCACCCAGAGCCCGCCGCCGGCCACCGCGAGCGCGTGCGCGCCGCCGAAGAGCGGGTAGCCCTGCGGCCACGTGAGCCGGCGGCCGGTCACCGCGAGGGTCCTGGGGTCGAGGCGGAGCACCTGCTGCCCGGACGGGCCGCTCACGGCCGCCCACAGCGCCCCCGCCGCGGCGACCAGCTGGTCCAGCGCGGCGGGCAGCGCCGCGGTGACCTCGGCACGGCCGGTCGCTGGGGCGATGCGGGCGATCCGCCAGCCGGCGCCGCCCGGCACCTGCCAGGCCAGGTAGACGCCGCCGGCGGCGACGGCCACGCGGGGGTTCAGGAGCGGCCGGGCGAGCAAGCCGCGCTCCGGCTCCCGCCGCGGCGCTGCCCGCGGCGTGCGGGCCGGTCCCGGAACGCGCCCCGCGGGAGGCCCGCACGCCGCCAGGGCGACGCCGGCGACGGCGGCCACGGCGAGCGCGGCGGCCAGCGGGCGGCGCGGCGGATGTGCTGTCACTCCTTCTGGGACGGCGCCGGCGGGCCGGCGGTTGCGTGCCCGCCAGCGGCCGCGGGCTCGCCGGCGGGTCACGCCGCGGCGCCGCATGGCCTGGGCATCGCCTGCCACGTGCCCGGCCGGCACCCCGGTCAGCGGCCGGCCGCAAGGCCCGCGAGCGTCCGCCCGGCGGGCGCGGGCGCGAACGCGCGGTGCCACAGCAGCAGCACGAGCAGCGCCCACTGCTCGTGGTGGCGGTTCGGGCGCGCGCCGTCGCGCAGCAGCGACTCGACTTCCCGGCGGTCGAGCAGCCGGCCGCCGT
This sequence comes from Actinomycetota bacterium, assembly GCA_021324595.1. Classification (GTDB taxonomy): domain Bacteria; phylum Actinomycetota; class Actinomycetes; order Streptosporangiales; family Streptosporangiaceae; genus Chersky-822. The sequence continues at coordinate 2,645 of JAJPIV010000085.1, forward strand.
CGTCCGCGGCGAGCTCGCGCAGCCACCCGCCGAGCCCGCCGTCGAGCCAGGCCCGGAACGGGACGGGGAACCCGAGCTTGGGCCGCCCCGCGGTCTCCCCGGGGACCAGCCGAGCGGCGGCCGCCCGCAGGGCCACCTTCGTCTGCCCGCCCGCCACGCGGTGCCGCAGCGGAAGGCCCGCCGCGGCGGCGAAGACGACCGGGTCGAGGAACGGCACCCGCACCTCGACCGAGTGCGCCATCGCCATCATGTCCGCCTTCATCAGGATGCTGCTCGGCAGCCAGGTCCGCAGCATCATCGCCTGCATGCGGACCAGCTCGGGCTGGCCGGCCAGCGCGGCGTACTCCGGCGCCAGGAGGTCGAACGACGATTCCGGCCGCCAGCCGGCGGCGATCGCGGGCGCGAGCAGGCGGCGCTTGCGGTCCTCGTCGAAGAGCGGCGCGTTGCCGAGGAACCGGCGCTCCAGCGGGGCGCTGCCGCGCTGGAGGTAGCCCTTGCCCTTGGTCCCCTCCGGCAGCGCGCCCGCGAGCCGGCCCAGCATCCCGCGCAGGCCCGGGGGGATCGCGCGGAACGCCCGCAGCGCCTGAGGCTGGCGGAAGATGGGATAGCCGGCGAACAGCTCGTCCGCGCCCTCCCCGGAGAGCACGGCCTTGACCTGCCGGGAGGCGGCCCGGGCGAGGAACCACAGCGCCGGGGCGCTCGGGTCGGCCAGCGGGCTCTCCTGCGCCGCCACGATCCCGGGCAGCGCGCCGAGGTACTCCCGCTCGGTGATCACCTCCTCGGCGTGGTCGGCGCCGATCCGCGCGGCCAGCGCCCGCGCGGCCGGAAGCTCGTCGCGCTCGCCCCGCGCGGCCTCGAAGCCCACGCTGAACGTCCGCAGCGGCCCCAGCCTCGCCGCCGCGGCGGCGAGGAGCGCGGAGTCCACCCCGCTGGACAGGTACGCACCGACGGGCACGTCCGCCACCATGTGCGCGGCCACCGAGTCGGCCAGGGCCCGCTCGACCTCGTCGGCGCTGTCCCGCAGCGGCCTGCGCGGCCCCGGCGCCAGTTCCGGCCGCCACCAGCGGCGCAGCCGGACATCGCCGCCGCGGACCGTCGCGCAGCAGGCCGGCGGCAGCTTGGCCAGGCCCTGCCAGGGCGTGATCGGGTCGGGAACGTACCCGAAGCTCAGGTAGTGCCATAGCGCCTGCGGGTCGAGCGGCAGCGGCCCGGCCGCGGCCAGCACGGCGCGGGCCTCGGATGCGAAGATCACGTGGCAGGCGGTGCGCAGCAGGTGGAGCGGCTTGATCCCGAACCGGTCGCGGGCCAGGAACAGCTCGTCGGCGTCACGGTCGTAGACGGCCACCGCGAACATGCCGCGCAGCCGCTCCACGAAGTCCGGCCCCCACTCCTCGTACAGGTGGGGGATCAGCTCGGAGTCCCCGCGGCCGCGCAGGTCGTGCCCGCGGGCGGCGAGCTCGCGGCGCAGGTCCGCGTGGTTGTAGACCTCGCCGTTGAAGACCGACCAGTAGCGCTGCCGCTCGTCCGCGGCCGGCTGCCGCCCGCCGGCCAGGTCGAGCAGCGCGAGCCGCCGGAACACCAGCCGCCCGCGGCCGACCGCGGCCTGTCCCGCGTCGTCGGGCCCGCGGTGGCGCAGCGCGGCGCCGGCCGCCTGCGCGCTCGGCTCGGCACCGCCCTCGGCGTAACGCACCCAGCCAGCGATCCCGCACATCACGAACCGCCTTCCTCCCACGGCGGGCACTGCCCGGAGTCGGCCACTGCCGACCCCGGCCGCGGGCAAAGGAATCGCCTGGCAGGGCAGCAGCGCGCGGGCCGGGGCCCCGTGATATCTCTGGGCCATGTCGTCGCGAGGACAGGCCGGCCAGGCCGGCGGGGAGCCCGGGCTGATCGACCTCCTGACACTGGAGCGGATCGAAGCCGACCTGTTCCGGTCCGCGGTGGTCCACGACGACCGGCGCGGCCTGTACGGGGGCCAGGTGGCCGCCCAGGCGCTCGCCGCGGCCGCCGCGACCGTGCCGGACGGCCGCCATCCCCACTCGCTGCACGGCTACTTCCTCAGCCGCGGCGACCCGGCCCGGCGGGTGCTGCTGATGGTCAGCCGCGACCGCGACGGCCGCTCCTACTCCAACCGGCGGGTCATCGCGGTCCAGGGCGGCGTGGTCATCTTCAACATGGCGGCCTCGTTCCATGTCCTTGAGGACGGCCCGGACTACCAGGCCCACGCGCTGCCACGGGTCAGCCCGCCGGAGCGGGCCGCGGACATCTCCGGCCGGGTCCGCCTGCTCGGGATCGAGGTCCGGGTACCCGAGCAGGCCAGCCCGCGCCAGGAATGGCCGTCCCGGGTCTGGATGCGGTCGCGGGACAAGCTCGGCGACCCGGCCGCGCACGCCTGCGCGCTCGTCTACGTGTCGGACATGTTCACCGGGCTGGCCTCCGTCCCGGCCATCTCCGAGGTCGGGCCCGTGACCAGCATCGACCATGCGGTCTGGTTCTACCGCCGGGCCAGGCTCGACGAGTGGGTCCTGATGGACCTGCGGCCGGAGTCGACCGCGGGCGGCCGGGGCATGTACACCGGCAGGATCTTCGGGCAGGACGGCACGCTGGTTGCCGGGATCGCCCAGGAGTCCCTGTTCCGCCCCGGCCGCGCCCGCCCGCCCGGGCCGCTCGCGCCGTAGCGGCAGGCAGCGCGGCGCCGCGCCCGCTGTTGTCCCGGCCGGCGACGTGAGGTACGAATGCAACCATGTCGATCGCGATCACCGAGGAGCAGCGCGCGCTGGCGCGGACGGTCTCTGACTTCCTGAGCGCCCGCGGCGCCCGGGCCGCGGCCCGGGACCTGCTCGACGCCGGCTCCGAGCCGCTGCCGGCTTTCTGGGCCGAGCTCGCCGCGCTCGGCTGGCTCGGGATCCACCTGCCCGAGGAGCACGGCGGCTCCGGCTTCGGCCTGCCGGAGCTGGTCATCGTCGCCGAGCAGATGGGCCGGGCGGTGGCGCCGGGCCCGTTCGTGCCCACGGTGGCGGCGTCCGCGACGCTCGCGGCGGCCGGTGACCGCCGGCAGCGGGAGCGCTGGCTGCCCGGGCTGGCGGACGGCTCGGTGACCGGCGCGGTGGCCCTCGGCGGCCAGGTGAGCGTCCGCGGCGGCGCGGCGTCCGGTGATGCGGGGGTGGTCGCCTCCGGCCACCTGGCCGGCGTGCTGCTGGTCCTTTCCGGCGAGGACGTCGCCGTAGTCGACTGCCGGGCCGGCGGGGTGAGCGCGCAGGTGCCGCCCAACCTCGACCCGGCGAGGCGCTCGGCCCGGGTCAGCCTGGACGGCGCGCCCGCGGAGCTGATCCCTGGCGCCCGCCCGGCCCTCACCAGCCTGGCCAGGACGCTGTTCGCCGCCGAGGCGACCGGGGTGGCCCGGGCCTGCACCGAGATGGCCAGCGAGTACGCGAGGGCGCGCGAGCAGTTCGGCCGGCCGATCGGCATGTTCCAGGCGGTCAAGCACCACTGCGCGAACATGCTGGTCGCCACGGAGCTGGCGACCGCCGCCGTGTGGGACGCGGCGCGGGCCGCCGCCGGCGGGGGCGAGCAGTTCGGCTACGCGGCGGCGATGGCCGCCTGCCTCGCCCTGGAGGCGGCGGACCTGGCCGCGAACCTGAGCATCCAGGTCCACGGCGGGATCGGGTTCACCTGGGAGCACGACGCCCACCTGTACCTGCGCCGGGCCACCGCGCTCCAGGCGCTGGTCGATGCCGAGGCCGCCGCCGCCGAGGTGACCGGCTGGGTGCGCCGCGGCGTGCGCCGGGAGCGGGCGGTCGATCTGCCCGCGCACGCCGAGCCGCTGAGGCGCGAAGTGCGGGAGTTCCTCGCCCGGATCGCCGGCCTGGATGAGGACGCGCGGAGGAAGGCGATGATCGACGGCGGGTGGCTGGTGCCGCACTGGCCCAGGCCGTGGGGCGCGCCGCCGGGGCGGCCGAGCAGCTCGTGATCGAGCAGGAGTTCGCAGCCGCCGGGGTCACCCGGCCCGGGTACGGGATCACCGGCTGGATCATCCTCACGCTCATCCAGCACGCCACCCCCGAGCAGGTCGCCCGCTGGGTGCCGCCGGCCCTCAACTACGAGCTGACCTGGTGCCAGCTGTTCAGCGAGCCGGGCGCCGGCTCCGACGCGGCCGGGATCCGCACCCGCGCCGTGCGGTCCGACGGCGGCTGGGTGGTGAACGGGCAGAAGGTCTGGACCAGCGGCGCGCGCCAGGCCAGGTACGGCTTCGCGACGGTCCGCACCGACCCGGACGCACCCAAGCACGCCGGCATCACCACCATGGTGATCGACATGCGGGCACCTGGGGTGACGGTCCGCCCCCTCCGGATGGCCACCGGCAACTCCGACTTCAACGAGGTCTTCCTCGACGACGTCTTCGTCCCCGACTCCGACGTGGTCGGCCCGGTCAACCAGGGCTGGACCGTGGCCCGGGCCACGCTCGGCAACGAGAGCGTGAGCATCGGCGGCGGGGCCGGGGGTGCGACGATGCCCGGCGAGGCGTTCATCGGCCCGTTCGACGCCCACCCGGAGCGGCTCCCCGGCGGCGCCGGCCGGCTTGGCCGCCACCTCGCCCGCACCCACGCGATGGCGATGCTGAACCTGCGCAGCGCCCACCGGGCCGTCGCCGGCGGCGAGCCGGGGCCGGAGGGGAACGTCACCAAGCTGCTGCTCTCGGAGATCGGCCACGAGTCCGCCGCGATCATGGGCGCCCTGGCCGGGCCGGACCTGGCGTTCCTCGACGGCCCGGGGGCGGTGGGCGGGCTGCTGGCCCTCTCCCACCGGGCGATGTCGATCGCCGGGGGCACCTCGGAGATCAAGCGGAACCAGATCGGCGAGCGGATCCTCGGCCTGCCCCGCGATCCGCTGCTCCGCTGAGGTCCGCAGCTCCGCTGAGCCAGCCGGCGGGTATCCTGAAGGAGCGCAGCGGCGGTGGGACCCGCCGGCAACCGCGGCGCTGCCGCCAATGGTCCCTGCCTGACTCAGGTAGGAGGCCGCATGCGCGCACCAGACCCCGGTCCCGCCGATCCGCTCCTGGCGGCGCTCGCCGAGCTGTCCGCGCTCGGGGACGACCGCGACCGGGCTGCCCTGGCCGGCATCGCCGACCGCCTCGCCGGGCGGCGGCTGCGGGTCATCGTCGCCCGCGAGGCCAAGCGGGGCAAGAGCACGCTGGTGAACGCCCTGCTCGGCCGGGACGTGCTGCCTTCCGGCGTGACGCCGCTCACCGCGCTCGCGACCACGGTGCGGCACGGCGCGCCGGAGCGGGCCGACGTCACCTACGCCGACGGGAGGACCGGGTCGTTCCCGCTGGCCGCCCTGGATGACCTGGTCACCGAGCAGGGGAACCCGGCCAACGAGAAGAACCTCGCATCGGTCACCGTCATCGTGGACGCGCCGCTGCTGGCGCTGGGCGTCGAGCTGGTGGACACCCCAGGCACCGGCTCGGTCCACCAGCACAGCACCAGCCAGGCGCGCGCCGCCCTGGCCACGATGGACGCGGCGGTGTTCGTGCTCACGTCGGACCCGCCGGCCTCAGCGAGCGAGCGGCAGCTCATGGCCGAGGTGGCCGGCCTGTCCGTGGCCATGTTCGTGGTCCTCAACAAGGCCGACCGCCTCGACGGGGACGAGCTGGCCGAGGTGCTCGCCTTCACCGGGCAGGTGGCCGCCCAGGCGGTGGCCGAGGGCGCGCGGGGCCAGCGGCGCACGGGCGGGCCGGCCGGGGCTGCCTCCGCAGCCGCGCCGCCCGCGCCCAGGATCCATCCGGTCTCGGCCCGGGCGGCCCTGGCCGGCCAGGGCGATCCCGGGTTCGAGCGGTTCGCGCGCGACTTCACCGAGTACCTGGTCAGCGGGCGCCTGGCGGACCTGCGGCGCTCCGCCGTCGGCCACGCCCGCCGGATCGCGGCCTCGCTGCGGGACGAGGCGGCGCTGGCGCGGCGGGCTGCCGAGCTGCACGGCACGGAGGCGGCGGGGCGCGTGCAGGAGTTCGCCGGCCGGCTCGCCGCGGTCCGCGCGCGCCGCGACGAGGCGGCCGACGTCGTGGCCGGGGAGTCTGGGAGGATGCTCGCCGCCCTCAACCAGTCCGCGGAGGCGGCCGGGCCGCGGGCCGCGGCCGGGGTGATGACGCGCCTGGATGAGCTGTTCCGCGGTGACCTCGCCGCCGCGCCTGCCGCGCGGATCGAGGAGGACGGGCGGGCCAGGCTGTCCGAGCTGGCCGTCGCGGCGGCCGAGGCCTGGCGGCGAGAGCGCGCCGGGGAGATCGAGGCCGGCCTGGCGGCGCTGGACGAGCGGCTCACCGGGGCGCTGCGCGCCGAGCTCGACTCGGTCCGCCAGGCCGCCGCCGACCTGCTGGACGTGGACCTGACGGCGCCGTCCGCGGCCGGCAGCCTCATCCCCGACCTGCGGTTCTTCTATGTCGCCGGGCCGGAGGCCGGCCAGGTGGAGCTGCTCGCCGGGGCGGTCCGCCGGCGGCTTCCCGGCGAGGCTGGCCGGGCGCGGGCACGGGAGTGGCTGCGCCGCGAGGCGGCCGGCCTTGCCCTCATGCAGATCGGGCGGGCCCGCGCCGACCTGCAGTACCGGCTGGCCGAGGCCACCCGCCGGCTCGCGCGGGACCTCCGGGAGCGCTACGACGAGGGCACCGGCCGGCTCGCCCGGGCCCTCGCGCAGGCGTCGGGGCTGCAGGCCGCGACCGAGCAGGAGATCGCGGCGCGGGACATCCGGCTCGCCGAGCGCCTGTCGGCGGTGGACCGCGTGCTCGGGCTGCTGGACGCCGCAGAGGGCCCGGCGCGGCCCCCGGGCCCGGCGCAGCCCGGCGGCCTGGCCCAGCCCGGCGACCCGGCGCAGCCTCCCGGCCCGGCGCAGCCTCCCGGCCCGGCGCAGCCTCCCGGCGGCCCGGCACCGGGGGACGGCGCGCCCCGGGGGGCCGCTGTCACGACGAATGCGGGCGGCCCGCGATGACGTTCGCGACCATCTTGTTCCCCGGCGCCTGGGACGGGCCGGGCGAGCCTGACGAGCCCGAGTTCTTCGCCGACCTGAACCTCGGCCAGGTCGTGGCGGAGATCACCCTGCCGTTCGCCGAGTACGACCTCACGCCCTACTTCCGGGTGCCCCTGACCAGCCTCGACGCGGTCGCCTACCGCCAGGAGGTGCTGCGCGACCTGGCCGATCCGGCGATCGGCGGGCCCGTCCGCGCGTTCGCCGCCGGCATGCGCGCCGTGCGCGAGCGCCTCGCCCTGTCGGCCAGGCTCCACTACCCGCATCAGGGGCAGCGCTGGCACCTGGACGCGGCGGCCGCGTACTGCGCGGCGGTCCGCGGCCTCGACGAGGACCTTCGCGCGGCCGCGCCGCGCTCGCGCGGAGTGCTCGGGCTCCGGGCGCACGTCGCGGCCTACGCCGCCGCGCCCGCGTTCGAGGAGCTGGAGGCCGAGGCCGCGCGGATCGGCGAGCTGCTCGCGGGCATCGCCTACGAGCTGCACATCAGGGGCAGCAGGATCACCGTCCGCCGCCACCGCGACGAACCGGACTACAGCGCCGAGGTGACGGCGACGTTCGCGAAGTTCGCGCAGGGCCAGCCGAAGGACTACCGGGTCGCCTTCACCGAGCCGGCCGAGATGAACCACGTCGAGGCGGGCGTGCTCGCGCTGGTGGCCAGGCTGCATCCGGAGGTCTTCGGCCCGCTCGCCGAGTTCTGCGAGCGCCACCGGGACTTCACTGATCCGGTCCTCGCCCGGTTCGACCGGGAGGTCCACTTCTACCTGGCGCACCTGGACTGGGTGTGGCGCCTGGAGGAGGCTGGCCTGGAGTTCTGTTACCCGCGGGTCTCGCGGAGCAAGCACGTCCTGGCCCGGGCCACGTTCGACGCCGCGCTCGCCGGCAAGCTGGCGGCGCGGGGCAGCCCGGTGGTCCGCAACGACCTTCACCTGGACGGCGACGAGCGGATCCTCGTCGTCACCGGGCCGAACCAGGGCGGCAAGACCACGCTGGCCCGCGCGTTCGGCCAGCTCCATTACCTGGCGAGCCTTGGCTGCATGGTCCCCGGCCGGGAGGCGGCGCTACTGCTCCCCGATGCGATCTTCACCCACTTCGAGAAGCAGGAGGCCCTGGCCGACCTCAGCGGCAAGCTGGGCGACGACCTGCTCAGGGTCCGCGGCATCCTCAGCCGGGCGACCGGGGACAGCGTGATCATCATGAACGAGATCTTCACCTCGACCACGCTCGCCGACGCGCTGTTCCTCGCCCGGAACATCCTGCGCGAGATCATCGCCATCGGCGCCATCGGCGTCTTCGTCACCTTCCTCGACGAGATCGCCTCGCTCGGCCCGCAGACCGTCAGCATGGTGGCCGCCGTCGACCCGGACGATCCCGCCCGCCGTACGTACCAGGTGATCAGGAGGCCCGCCGACGGGCTGGCCCACGCGATGGCGCTGGCTGCCCGGCACGGGCTGACCTACCGGCAGATCAAGGAGCGCATGGCGCCGTGAAGGTGTTCCTCATGCACCCCGACAGGGAGTTCGGCCCCCCGGCCGGCGAGCCGACGTGCTCCCAGGCGCTGATCGCGGACCTGGAGCTGGACACCCTCCTCGGCGCGATGGCGGCGGGCGATGAGTTCCTCCTCGCCGTGGCCCGCGCGGCCCTGCTCGCCGGGCTGCGCGACCCGGCGGCGATCCGCTACCGCCAGCAGGTGCTCGCCGACTGCCTGCGCGAGGCGCCGGTGGTGCGCCGGCTGTACGAGATCGCGGCCGCGGCGATCGCCGGGGAACGCCGTGCCTACGGCGGCTGGTTCCTCCCGAAGGCCCCGGACGCGCTGCTGCGCCGCTCCGTCGAGGTGCTGCAGATGTTCACCGGGCACCTGCGGCAGCTCCGCGAGATCGCGGCGCGGGACGGCCCCCGGTTGAGCTCCGCCGGGTTCACCCGCTTGTTCGCGATGCTGCTCGGGGAGCTGACCGACGAGTACTTCGCCGAGATCGCCGGGCACCTGCGGCGGCTGCGGTTCCGGGATGGCGTGCTGATCAGCGCCCGGCTGGGGGCCGGCAACCGGGGCACCGGCTACACGCTACGCCGGGCGCGCGAGCCGAGGCGCAGGCTGGCGCTGCCGCCGGCGCGCGGGCGCGCGCTCACGCTGACAATCGCCGACCGTGACGAGGCCGGGGCGCGGGCGCTCGCCGAGCTGGAGCGCCGCGGGATCAACCTGGTGGCCGACGCCCTGGCCCGCTCGACCGATCACATCCTGGCGTTCTTCACGGCCCTGCGCACCGAGCTCGCGTTCTACGTCGGGGCGCTGAACCTGCACGAGGCGCTGACCGCCCGGGGCGTCCCGCTGTGCTTCCCCGAGCCGGCCGGCCTGGCCGGCCCCGGCCCCTTGTTCACCGCCCGGGACCTGCGGGAGCCGTGCCTCGCGCTCACCGCGCCGGAACCGGTGGCGGGCAACGACGTGGACGCGGACGGCAGGCCGCTCATCGTGATCACCGGCGCGAACCAGGGCGGCAAGTCCACGTTCCTGCGCAGCGTCGGAGTCGCCCACCTGATGATGGAGGCCGGCCTGTACGTGCCGGCCCGCGCGCTGCGGGCGACCGTCTCCCGGGGCGTCTTCACGCATTTCAGGCGGGAGGAGGACGCCACGATGACGAGCGGGAAGCTGGACGAGGAGCTGCGCCGGATGAGCCAGGTCACGGCGCGGATCGCGCCCGGGGCCCTGCTGCTGTGCAACGAGTCGTTCGCCGCGACCAACGAGCGCGAGGGCTCGCAGATCGCCCGGGAGGTCTTCACCGCGCTGCTCGACTGCGGGGTGCGGCTGTGCGCGGTGACCCACCTGTTCGACCTGGCGCATGGCCTGCATGCCGAGCGGGGCGCGGGGGCGCTGTTCCTGCGGGCCGAGCGGGGCGCCGATGGCCGCCGCACGTTCCGGCTGGTGCCCGCCGAGCCGCTGCCCACCAGCTTCGGCGAGGACATCTACCGGCGGATGTTCGGCGAGCGGGCGGCGGCCGGCTGAGCGCCGCGGAGCCGCCGAGCCGCGCGTGCGCCCGCCGCACTCTCGCCCGCCGCACTCTCGCCCGCCGCCCCCTCGCCCGCCGCACTCTCGCCCGCCGCAC
>JAJPIV010000157.1 GCA_021324595.1 Actinomycetota bacterium
CGGTGGCCTGGTCGCGGCGAACGCCGCCGCGGCGGCCTGGTGCGCGGAGGTCAACGGCGTCGTCCACAGCGAGATCTGCGCGGTCCCGGCGGAGCGGATGCTGGCCGAGCGGGAGCTGCTGGCGCCGCTGCCGTCGCTGCGGGCGAGCATCGGCAGGTCCGTGACCCGCGAGGCCGGCCGGCTGTCCTGCGTCCGCTTCGCCTCGGCCCGCTACTCCGTGCCCGTCGCCCTGATCGGCGCCGAGGTCAGGGTGCGGGCCGATGAGGGGCGGCTGCTGGCCATCATGACCGCCGGCGGCCAGGTAGTCGCCGAGCACATGCTGGTCGCCCCGGGCGAGGCGTCGGTCCGCGATGAGCATTACGGCGGCCCGCGGCCCGCGACGCCGCGCCGGGCCGTGCGGCCCAGGACGGCGGCGGAGAGGGAGTTCTGCGCTCTGGGACCGGCCGCCGAGGCGTTCATCACCGGCGCCGCCGCGGCCGGCAGCACCCGGCTCGGCGCCGACCTGGCCGAGCTGAACACGCTGCGCGCAGCCCACGGCGACCGGGCGTTCCCGGACGCCCTCGACCGGGCGGTCGCGTTCTGCCGGTGGCGGCCCGCCGGCATCCGGTCGATCCTGGCCGCCGGGGCGGGCGTTCCCGAGCCCCGGATCCCGGCCGGCGACACGCTGATCGCGGACCTGCCGGCCGTCCCGGTCCGCCCGCTGGCCGGCTACGCGATCGGGGCGCTGTCATGACCGCGGCCGTGGCGCCGCTGGCGCCGGACCTCGCGGCCGGGCTCCGCCGGCTCAAGCTCACCGCGATGCGGCAGCTCGCCCCCGAGTTGCTGATCACAGCGAAGACCCAGCGGTGGGCGCCCGAGGAGCTGCTGCGGACCCTGGTCGAGGCCGAGATCACCGCCCGCGAGGCATCCAACGCGGCGACCCGGATGAAGACCGCCGCGTTCCCCGTCGCCAAGACCCTCGACGAGCTGGACCGGTCCGCGTGCTCCATCCCCGGGCCGACCCTGGACTACCTCGCCACATTGGAATGGATCACCGCGAAGGAGAACCTGGGCCTGGTCGGGCCGCCCGGCACCGGCAAGTCACACGTCCTGGTCGCGCTCGGCATCAGCGCCGTCCACGCCGGCCGCAAGGTCCGCTACTTCACCGCGGCCGACCTGATCGACGCCCTCTACCGCGGCCTGGCCGACAACTCCGCCGGGCGCATCATCGAGAACCTGCTCCGCAACGACCTCATCCTGATCGACGAGGCCGGGTTCGCCCCGCTCGACGACACCGGCGCCCAGCTGCTCTTCCGGCTCGTCTCCGCCGCCTACGAACGCCGCGCACTGGGCATCGCCAGCCACTGGCCCTTCGAGTCCTGGGGCCGGTTCCTGCCCGAGCACACCACCGCAGTCAGCCTCCTGGACCGCCTCCTCCACCACCCGAACGTCGTGGTCACAGCCGGCGACTCCTACCGCATGCGCCAGGCCCGAGAACGAGGAGGAACCACCCTGAACAAGAAATGATCACCCCGAGGAGTGGGGACTTTTAAGTGGCCACCAGCGGGGACCGCAACCTGGCCGTTGACACCCGGCCGCCAGATCATCGCGCTCGCGGCCAGCCGCCCGAACGACGCCTCCGCCACGCGCGCCCCAAAACTCACCCCTGACAGCGAACCTGCAGGTCAAACCCTGCCTGACACCGGTCCGCTCCTTCAAGGATGAATAGCTACCCCGAAACTTGTCACATCGTCACCGACCCCGGACACCAAGAAGGCCTAGCCGTTGGGCTGACTGCTCAGCGGTGACGCTGGTCCTGATCCTGATCCAGCGCATGCACGCCCACGTCGGCGGCGTCCCAGCCGGCCAGCGCATGAGAGATGCTCGGTGCCGCTTCAAGAAGACGGCTGGTGTAGGGGTGTGCGGGATGCCGCAGGATCGCGGCGACCGAACCTGATTCACAGACCAGGCCCCGGTCAAGCACCAGCACCTCGTCGGCGACCGCCGCAACCACGCCGAGGTCGTGAGTGATGAAGAGCATGGCGAGCCCCAGGTTCGCGCGCAGCTCGTCGAGCAACTTGAGGACAGCCGCCTGAACCGAGACGTCGAGCGCGGAGGTGATCTCGTCGCAGACCAAGACCTCCGGCCCGGCCGCCAGCGCCCGGGCGATGCTGACCCGCTGGCGCTCTCCGCCGGATAGCTCGAGGGGGTACCTGTCGGCGAGGCTGGTCGGAAGGCGGACCAGTTCAAGGAGCCTGCGCACTTCCCCGTCGAGCGCGGCACCGCCGAGCTTGCGTAGCACCGCCGCCGGCCGGGCGATCGCCGACCGCACCGTCTGGCGCGGGTTGAGCGAGTCACCCGGGTTCTGGAAGACAATCTGCACTTGTCGGCGTTGCTCGGCGGTACGGTCCTTCGCGGCACTTCGCAACGGCTGGCCGTGCAGCAGGATTTGCCCGCCTGCGGCCGGGTGCAGACCAACAATGGCCCGGGCGATCGTTGTCTTGCCACTGCCAGACTCCCCGACTAGTGCGACGCACCTGCCACGGTCAAGGCTGAAGCTGACGTCGCTGGCCGCCACCACGACCTCATGGCGCCGCCGATGCTCGGCGCGCAGCCGGGAAACCTGCAGGACGGGCTCAGACTGCCGCGGACGCCGTCCGTTTAGCTCAAGTGGCACCGGCCTTGGGGGCCCGACCTCACGCGCCCGGATGCACCTCACGGAGTGGGCCGGGCTCACCTGGCGCATCTCCGGCACGCCAGCAGCGCAGGACTCAGCCTGAAGCGGGCAGCGGGGCGCGAAGGCGCACCCCGCGGGGCGCTCGCCGACCCCAACTGCCACGCCGGGCATCGGCTCAAGGACCCGCGGACGCACATGATCAGGAATCAGGGTCAGCAACCCGCGGGTGTAGGGATGCCCGGGTCGGCGCAGGACCTCGGCCGTGGGCCCTTCTTCCACGATCCGGCCAGCGTACATGACCGCGATCCGCGTCGCTATCTGGGCTGCGACCGCCAGATCGTGAGTCACGTACAGCAGCGACAGACCGTGGTCGCGCCGCAAGCGCTGGAGCTCATCCAAGATCCGCGCCTGCGTGACCACATCCAGTCCAGTGGTGGGCTCGTCTAGGACCACAACCGGTGGCTCACAGGCCAGGGCCACCGAGATGCACACGCGCTGCTGCTGGCCGCCGGATAGCTGGTGGGGGTACCGTCGCTGGAAGACCGCTGTTCCAGGCAGGCCCACATTCTTAAGCCGAGCGGAGATCTCGGCGTCGTGACAGCGTCGCTGGCGATGCGCCCGAACCATCTCCGCGATGGCCTCGCCGATCCGCATGGAAGGGTTCAAGGCGGTCGCCGGATTCTGGGGCACATACGACACTAGGCGACCGCGGAACTGCCGCATAGCCCGATCATCTGCGATGCGCAGATCGCGGCCGACGAGCGTGATTGAGCCTGCGGTGATACGAGCACCGCCCTGGGTATAACCAAGGAGGGCGAGAGCCGTGGTAGTCTTGCCGGACCCGGATTCTCCGACCAGCCCGAGCGCCTCTCCGGCCTCGAGCGAGAACGACACGTCCTCAACGATCGCTTTCCCCGAAGGCGCTTCCACCCGGAGGCCCTTCGCCCCGGCCACAGTGCTCATGTCCGCACTCCGGTGGGCGTAACCGTCACTTCCCGCCGTGCCGACTCCGCGGCATCGGCCCGCCTCCTGCGCGCGGGGGGTGGCGAGGAGCGGCCCAGCGTGCGGGCGTAGGCATCGGCGGTAAGGTTTACAGAGACGGTCAGAAGGGCGAGCATGATCGCGGGAGCCAGGACCGCCCAGGGATTGAGGCTGATGTAATCGCGGTTCTCAGAGATCATCAGGCCCCAATCGGCAGCTGGTGGCGCGAGCCCGAGCCCCAGGTAGTTCATGCTGGCGATGAGCACCACCGATACACCGAACCGGATTCCAAGGTCGGCAAGGATCACGGGGACGATGTTGGGCATGATCTCCCTGGTCAGCACCGTCCTCATCCGTTCGCCGCGGGTGACGGCGGCCTCGACGTAGGCACGGGTCGATATCTCAAGGGTGGCAGTCCGGACGACACGGGCGATGCCGGGAAGCTGCACCGCCGCGACGCCGATCACCAGCACCCAGATGTGCGGTCCCAGTCCGCTGACGAGGACGAGCAGGATCAGTAGCGCTGGAATCGACAGCAGGACGTCGACGGCTCGCATGAGGATGGAGTCGAGCACCGATTTCGTGTAACCCGCCACTAGCCCGATGGTCACACCGACCAGGTAGGCCAGCCCGGTTGCCGCCGTGCCAAACTCCACCACGGACGACCCGCCGTTGAGAAGACGCGACAGCACGTCCCGGCCAAGGAAGTCCGTGCCGAGCGGGACGTCGGCCCCCGGCATCTGGCCAGGCGGGCCGACCGTTGCAGTGATCGAGTGGGGCGCGATGACGGGTCCGAGAAACGCCACCCCGAGTACCAAGGCGAGCAGGCTTGCCCCTGCCGCTCCGGCAGGGATCCGCATGAGCCTGGGCAAGCGCAGGCAGCGGCGTCGCCTCACAGTCGCGTCCTTAGCCGTGGTACGGCGAGGCTGACTGCCAGGTCAGCCAGGATGTTCACCACGATGTAGAACGCGGCGAGGATGGTGGCGACGACGGAAACTTCTTGCGGATCCCGCACCAGAACGGCTTGGACGAGAGCAGTTCCGATGCCGGGGTAATTGAAGACGCTCTCGGTGATGATGATGCCGCCTACGAGGTACTGGATCATCTGCGCGATGACCTGTATCGATGGCCCGAGCGCGTTGCGCAGGGCGTAACGTACGATGACTCGCGACTCGCGGACCCCGTTCAGGCGTGCCATGGCGACATAGTCCTCACCTAGGACCTCTACAATGGACGCTCGCAAGAGCCTAGTGCCGAATGCGGTGCTGATGCACAGCAGGGTCAGCACGGGCAGGATCAGGATGCGTGGATCTGAGAGTGGTGTCTGCCCGGGATTGACCGATGCGATCGGAGGGAGCAGATTGAGCTCGGTAAAGAAGATGACGATCAACAGCGTTCCCACTAGGAACTCAGGCAAAGCGCTCGCGGAGAGGGCGGAGAGCGAGATCACGTGGTCTGCCGCGCGGCCTGCGTGCAATGCGGCCAACGTGCCCAGCACGAGGCAGATTGGGATGAAAGCGAGCAGTGTGATGCCGCCCAGTATCAGGCTGTTCCCGAGAGGCCCGGCGATCGCGTGCCAGACAGGGACGGTCATGCCCTGGGCTAGCGCTGCAGTGGAGTCTCCGAAGTGCCCTGTTAGCATTCCGGCAAGCCAGTCCAGGTAACGCACCGGCAGTGGCCGGTTCAGGTGGAGGCTGGCCTGCAGTGCCGCTACCCGCTGTGGAGTCGCGGTGCGGCCGAGGACGATCTGAGCCACGTTCCCGGGCAGGACTTGCACGGCGATGTAGATGAGCACGGTGACGACGAGCAACGTGCCGACTCCTGCGGACACCCGGCGTACGAGGAACGCCAAGACCGGCCACGTGCGTGTCGGGCTTGCGCGCCTCGCCTGCGGCCCGGCACCGGCGAGTTCATCCCCATGGCCGACACGCTCGCGCGCGGATGCCTCCTGTGCCGTTGGCGGAACGAGCGTCCCGGGCGATAGCCCCTCGCTCCCTGGCAGGTCAAGCAAGCCAGCCGGTCCGGTAGGTGAAGTTGTTGTTGTCACCGGCCGAAGTTGTCTCGATGCCACGGACTCTGTAGGAGTACGCGTCCACGTAATTGACATTCGCCACGATGATGTAGCCGCCTTGCGCGGCCTGGAGTTCCTGCACTGCGTGCCACTTCTCGGCCGCCTTAGCGGGATCCGTTTCAGCCATAGCGTCGTAGAAGAGCGTGTCCTGGCCCGGCGCAAGGCCCCAGGCCGTCTCATTGAACGGGGCGTGCCCGTTGAGCGCCTCCAGATAGAACCCCGCCAAGGACGGCGGCATTACGTTCCAGTAGTTCACCGAGAACGGTCGCTGGCCGGTGGCGTAGGCAGGATAGGAGGACGAATAGTAGACCGAGGGGGGCAGTTGCCGGATACTCGCCGTTACCCCGACAGCCTTCGCCTGCTCAGCGTAGAGCGTTCCTGATTCTACCATGCCCGGGACCACGGGGCTGGTCAGCAACTCGAGCGTGAGCGACTCGTGCCCGGCGGCCCTGAGCAGCGCCCTGGCCTTGCCCGGGTCATATTCAGCCTTGATGTCTGCGGCCCAGTACTGAAGGGTTGCGCCGGGACAATCGTTGCCCGGTGTGGCATAGCCGTCGAACACCTCTGTCACGAACGTCTCTCGGTCCAGGAGGAGCTTGAACGCCCTTCGCACCCGCAGATCGGTGAAAGGAGCCTCATTGATTCGCATACAGACGGCAATGAATCCCGGGCCGGCCGCGTTTCCGATCACCATCCGGCCAACGTTCGCCTTGGCTAGCGCCTGCGGGACCCCGGGCGCAATGTCGATGTCGCCGCTGAGGATCGCGTTCAGGCGTGATGGATCGTCGGTGAACGAGGAGTTGACGACGAGGGCGTCCAGGTACGGTCGGCCCTGCCAGTAGTTCGGGTTGGCCGTGAAGAAGCTGCTCGTGCCAGGCGTGAACGACTTGAACATGAAGGGCCCGGTACCGATCGGCTTGGCGAAGTTAGTCGTCCCGTCCTGGATGACGTAACCGTTGTACCAGCTAGTGATTGATGGGAACGCGGCTACGCCACGAAGCAGGGGCACTTCCACCGTGAGCGGCCCGAGCTTGCGCACGTTCTTGAAGTCGATGATCGAACTCGCCAGAGGCTGGAAGTAAGATACGGGGCTGCCCCAGCTGCGGATCGTGTATACTACATCATCGGCGGTCAGTGGCTTGCCATTATGCCAGGTCACGCCTGACCGCAGATGCAGAATCCATGTGGTGGCATCAGCGTTGGACTCGGCCGCCACGGCTAGGCCAGGGCGGACGCCCCCGGGAGTGCCGGACGGTGCCTGGAAGAACAGCGGATCGTAGAGAGAGTCGGTCCGGCAGTAATCGGGAGTGTTAATTGCCTTCTGGACGTCTACAGTCTCGGCGTTCCCGTTCGTCAGCAGGCCCACCCGGAGCGTACCGCCTCTGGCCGGAGCTCCCCCGGAAGGCGGGCCGGGATTAAGCGGCGGGATCGAGTGGCGCAAGCCGCCACTCTTCGCGGATGAGCCGCAAGCGGTTAGGATCGGAGCGCCCGCGATCGCGGCTGCTCCGACCGCTCCCTTCTTCAGCAGATCACGGCGACTCAAGTCGCCGCCCTGTGCGAATGCACTCATGGCTCGATTCCTCCGCTCACGGCATGGTGCGGGCGAGGAGTCCACGATCCTGTCCAGCCACCACGCCGACGGGGTCGGCACGGTGACGCGCCAACGTCGATCGACAGCTCTCCTGTAGCACCCGGATCATCACCGAACGCCCAGGTTTAGGTGTCTTCAGGAGTATATGCCTCGGACCAGCAACCAGGTCGCGTTTATATGTGATAACGATGCTAGGGGGTGCTCTGGTGGCTGTCAAGCACGTTCGGGAGGATGCGGGGTCACGAAGCCCGGGTACTCGGCCAGACCCGTGACAAGGTGAACACGAAGGTGACCGGGAGGGGGTGTCCCCTCGTGGCATGCTGGCGGGTCAGGGAGGAAACCGCCCAGCGGCGCCGGACGTCCAGTCCCGCCGACCGCCGGTCCGTCGGCTGGGTGAGGAAGCCGCGTCCGCCCGGTTGATCGCCTTCCGGCCCGAGCTGCCACACATCCGCACGGGGCGAAGTGCTCCGGCCTGGACGGCGTCCGCGAGCGCGCGTTCGGGTCCTTGTCTCCTGCGTCAGGCCTCTTGGCACAGGGTTGAGTTGAGTCCCTGACAAGGAGCAGAAGATGAGCAGGACGATCGCTGAGGCGGCCCGGCGGAACATGGTGTCGGAGACGTCGGTCGGCAAGTGAAGGCAGCAGATCCTGGAAGCCGGCAGGCTCGGCCTGGCGCCGCGCGGGTCGTCTTGGCCGTCGAGCCTGGAGGAGCGCGCGTGTGCCAGGCCGCTGCCTGCCGGGAAGGGGCCGTGGCCGAGTCCGGCGGTCGAGGCGATCGGGACGCTGGCGGCGACGTACGCGGTCGCGTAGCCGAGTGGGGGCACCGCAAGATCCACGACCTGATGGCCGCTGACGGCCATCAGAAGCCGGTGCCGGCGGTGGAGCGCGCGATGCGCCGCAGGGGCATGCTCCAGCCAGTCGGCTGCCAGGGCGAGCGGCCGGGCTCGCCAGCGCCCGCAAGGCCGCGTTCGCCTGCCTGGTGACACCCCCTGACCAGGTGCGGCAACCGGGCTTCGCCGACTACGAGACGACGATGGTCGGCACCTGGAATCCGGTGGCTCAGCAGGCGGCGCGGCGATCGCGTCGATATGCCGGACCGCGTTCGTGCCAGTTTCCACCGCTGCCCGGATATAGGCAGCACTTTCGCGGCAAGCCAGGTCTGACAGAAAGCTGCTCAGGCTGCCCTGGCCGGTTTCCATGCTCATCCTCGCTGCCGCGTGTCGCCTGTCCTCCGGGTGCGATGACGCTCAGCTGTCTTCGAAGCCGTAGGTGTCGAACTTGAGCGTGCGGGCGTTCTCGGTGATGATGCGGACCGTGTCGTCACCGTAGCCGTCCGGCGTGCGGGCGGAGATCTCCAGCCGGATCTCGAGGTCGGCATCGCCGGAGGCGGCCAGGTGCCGGATGACTTCCTGGGAGATCCTGGTCAGGTCCTTCATGTACAGCGCGGAGCTGACCGTGGCGACGCCGAAGAACCGGGTGTTCCGGGGGCCGGACGGCTCCGGTCCGCCGGTGCCCGCAGCGCCAGCCGCTGCGGTGACTGAGCCCGCTATGCCGCCGCCCGCAGCCTGCGCGGCGGCTCCGGCGGTTCCGTCAGCCGCGCCGCCCTCGCCGCCCGCGGCGGCCCGCGCCGCCGCCTGCTCGGCCAGTTCCCGGTCGCGCTGCGCGATCGCCGGGCCCGATGCCACGAGCAGGGTGGAGTCGGTGACCTGCAGGGGGTTGTCCTGCTGGGGGATGGCCAGGCCGAGGTACTTGCCGGCGGCCTCGTCGTACCCGGCAGCGACCGCGAAGCCCTCGGTTTCCCAGGTGAGGACGCCGAAGACGTCGAGGATGCCCTGGTCGAGCACGGACCGGTCGCGCAGCCTGGGCAGGTACACGTACTTGCAGTAGTAGTCCCACAGGTCACCGGCCCGGATGTGGCCGCGCTGCCACACGCTGGCCAGGTGCTGGTCCAGGTCGATCCGGATGTTCCGCGAGCCGTGCACGGCGCGCAGCCGGTCGTCGCGGTGCAGCCGGTCACTGGCCCGCTCGGCCAGCCGGTCCCGCGTGGTGTCGGCCCTTGTCTCCTCCAGGGTGACCGGGCCGGCCGCCTCCCGCTGGGCCGGTGCCAGCACCCACTGGTAGGTGGCGGTGATGCGCAGGTCGACGGTCTCGTCGGCGTCCTTGAGCTTGCGCTCGGCCTGCGCGGCCTGCTGGGCCGACAGGTCCAGTTCCCTGATCCGCTCCCTGGTGCCGACGATCGACTTCCAGGCGAGGTACTCGCGGGCGGCCTGGTCGAGTTCCTCGGCTCGCCTGGCGTCCGGGGCGAGGAAGACGACCATGTTCCGGTTCATCCGCCGCGAGTTCCCGCGGCTCTGCATGGCGTTACTGGCGAAGACCATCGCCTTCGACCCCACGTCGCCCCGGGCGTGGGTCTGCTCCGGGCGCAGGATCACCAGCCGCACCAGCGGCTCGTCGGGGATCTCGGCACTGCCTTCCGGGCCGACCTGCACCCGGGCGAACAGGCCCCGGCTGCTCGTCTCCCGTTCCCGCAGCCGGCGCAGGATCTCCTCCCGCGCATGGTCTGGGTGCTCGCGCAGCCGGTCGGCGTGGTCGCGGGCCATCTTGGCGACCGAGGCCTGGGCCGCGTACCAGTACCGGGCCTGGTCGCCGTACAGGAACGTGGCCTGGTCGGTCAGCAGGTGCAGCGCGGGGCCGAAGTTCCCGACGGTGTCCCCGGGCACCGCGGTGCCCAGCCAGATGTGCGGCTGCTCGATGCCGCGGTGCGCCGCCTTGAGCGTCGGGGCGGAGCCGAGGAAGGTCGTCCGGGCGATCCGCCGGGTGA
>JAJPIV010000020.1 GCA_021324595.1 Actinomycetota bacterium
GGAGCTCCTCGTTCTCCTGGATGAGCCGATCGAGCTCAGCCTCGACCTCGTCGAGGAACGCGTCCACTTCCTCTTCGTCGTAGCCGGGCCTGAGCCTGGTCGTGCTGAACTGCTTGTTCCGCACATCCGCGGGCGTCAGTGGCATGCCGTCTCTCCTTGGTGCGTGGTCCCCTGGGGAGGCTACCTGATCACAGCGAGCTTACGACCGTGAGCAACACGACGATCACGAGGAACAGCAGCGTGAAGCTGAGGTCTAGGGCAACACTACCGAGCCGCACCGGGGGAATGTAGCGCCTTAGGAATCTCAGCGGCGGGTCGGTGACCGTGAACAGCACCTCGGCGACGATCGCCAGCGGGCCCGTGGGCGTCCACGATCTGCTGTAGGACTGCAGCCACTCGATGATCAGGCGGCCGATGAGCAGCAGCAGGTACACCCACAGCACGTAGGTGACGACGATCAGGAAGATGCTCACCGCGGCCCCGCCCCGCCGCGCCGGCGGCCGCCGCGGGCGCGTCCAGCCACCCGGTCGTTCACTCGCATGTGCCTAACTCTGGTTGAAGAAGCCCCGCTCCGCGATCCGGGCCTTGTCCTCGGCCGTCACCTCGACGTTCGCCGGCGAGAGCAGGAAGACCTTGTTCGTGACCCGCTCGATCGTGCCTCGGAGTCCGAATATAAGCCCTGCGGAGAAGTCGACGAGCCGCTTGGCGTCGCTGTCCACCATCTCGGTCAGGTTCATGATCACCGGGATGCCCTCGCGGAAGTGTTCGCCGATCGTCCTGGCCTCGTTGTACGTCCGCGGATGCAGCGTCGTGATCCTGGCCAGGTCCGCCACGGGCTGCTCGGCGCCGCTCCGGCGCTCGGCCCTGTCCTGCCGTGAGCGGCCGCCGTCGTGGGCCGGCTCGGCGTAGTCGGCGCGGGCGTCCCCGGCGTCGTCTCCCGGGCCCGCGCCGGCCTGGTCGGGGTAGTCGGCCACGTAGTCGTCATAGTCGTCGCCGTCGCCGTACTCGCCCGGGTAGGCATCGTCGTAACGATGGTCATCCTCGACCAGGCCGAGATAGACCGCCATCTTGCGCATCGCGCTGGCCATCGTCAGTCCTCCGTCATGCCGGTCATGCAGCCCAGGCTCGCGCCGCGTGCTACGCGTCGGACATTACCTGACGAAGGACGGCCGGCCACCGAGCAACGCCGTACCGACACGCACGTGTGTCGCACCTTCTGCGATGGCCTCATCGAGATCACCGCTCATGCCCGCGGAGACCATGAATGCCTCCGGGTGCTCCG
The DNA here is from genome assembly GCA_021324595.1 of Actinomycetota bacterium. Lineage (GTDB taxonomy): Bacteria > Actinomycetota > Actinomycetes > Streptosporangiales > Streptosporangiaceae > Chersky-822. Next base: position 1,283 of record JAJPIV010000020.1, read on the forward strand.
CGCGCACCCGTTCAGCGACCTCGCGCAGCCTGCGGAACGCCGGCCGGGGCGGCTCGCCCAGCGGCGCGATCGCCATCACCCCGCCCAGCGCCAGCCCCTCCTCGGCCGCGACGGCGGCGGCCAGGGCTGGCACCGCTGCGGGCGGCGCCCCGCCCCGTCCCGGCGCGGCGTCGAGGCTGACCTGGATCAGGCAGGTGATCACCCGGCCGGCCGCCCTCGCCCGCGCGCCCAGGGCGGCGACCAGCCGGGGCCGGTCCACCGAATGGACCACGCTGGCGTACCTGACCACGCTGGCGGCCTTGTTGACCTGCAACTGCCCGACGAAGTGCCAGCGCAACGGCAGGCCGAGGGCGGCGCACTCGGCTGCCTTGGGGGCGGCCTCCTGATCGCGGTTCTCTCCGACATCGGTCACGCCGAGCCGGGCGAGCACGGCGATGTCGGAGACCGGAAAGGTCTTGGTGACCGCGATCAGCGTGACCTCGGCGGGATCGCGGCCGGCGGCGGCGCAGGCGGCGGCGATCCGTGCCCGGACCCGCGCCAGCCGCTCGCTGATCTCCTCCGCCCGGCCCTGGCCGGCCGCTGCCGCCACATCGGTCACGCCCCCATCATGCCGTCAGCCAGATCAGCCCGGCGAACCGGCCGGTGGTGCCGTCGCGGCGGTAGGAGAACAGCTCGGCGGACTCCGCGGTGCACCGCGCGTCGTCGCTCACCCGCCGGACGCCGAGCCTGCGCAGCTGCGCTCGCAGCCCGGCCCGCAGGTCGACGCCGGGCGTGCCGCGCCGCGTCACGCACGCCGATCCCGGCGCGGCCGCGGACACCCGTGCCGCGAGCGCGGCCGGCAGTTCATAGCACCCGCCGCAGATGGCGGGGCCGATCACCGCCCGGATGCGGCCCGGCTGCGCGCCCGCCGCCGTCATCGCCGCCACCAGCTCCGGGACGACGCCCAGGGCCAGGCCGGCCCGGCCTGCGTGGGCGGCGCCGACCAGCCTCGCCGCCGGGTCGGCGAGCAGCACGGGGGCACAGTCGGCCACCAAGATGCCGAGGGCCACCTCCGGCGAGTCGGTGAACATGGCGTCGGCGGGCGGTCCGCCATCCCCGCCAGGGCCGGCTCGGGCGCTGCCGGGAGGCCACCCGCCGCCCGGAACGTAGACCACCCGGGCGCCGTGGACCTGCCGCAGCCAGGCCAGCCACGCCGGCCCGGGCGCGACCTGATCCAGCACCAGGTCACGGTTGCGCCGTACCGCGGCCGGATCGTCGCCGACCGCCGCGCTCAGGTTGAGGCCGGCGAACGGGCCTGCGCTGCAGCCGCCCGGGCGCCCGGTGAACAAGCCGCGCGCCCCGCTGCCGAGGGCGAACGCCCCGGTTCCCGGCGGCGATGCCCCCGCCCGGGTGCCCCGGCTGGCCGGCCAGCGGCGGCCGGCCGCCCCCGTGGCGGCCCGCTGGCCTTCCCTCACTTGAGGAAGTCGGGAACGTCGAGCTCGTCGTCCTCCTCGAAGACCACCGACCGCCGCCTGACGCCCTGGCCGTCCCGTCCCTTGCCGGGCTCCTTGGCCGCCGGGCCGGAGCCGTGCCCGGTACTGCCCGGCTCGTCCGCCGGGCGCGGCGGGGGGACCGGCGCGCTGGCCGGCGGGTCCGCCGCCGCGCCCGCCTCACGATCGGGCGCGCGGGCGGCGGCCGGTCCTGCCTGAACCGCCCCGGCGGAGGCGGGCGCCGGTCCGGCCGGCGCCGGTCCGGCCGGCGAAGGCCCGGCGGGAGCCGCCCCCGTCACCGCCGCCCCCAGCACGGCGTCCCTCGGTGCCGGGAACGGGGCGGGGCGCCAGGGCGCGCCGAAGACATCCGACCCCTGGCCGGGATGGTACGCGGTGGCCGGGCGAGGCGCCCTCGCCCCCTCGCCCGGTGCCTCGTCGAAGCCCGCGGCGATCACGGTCACCCGGACCTCGTCGCCGAGGGCATCGTCGATCACCGCGCCGAAGATGATGTTGGCATCGGGAGCGGCCGAGTTGGCCACCAGCTGGGCGGCCTCGTTGATCTCGAACAGGCCCAGGTCGGAGCCGCCCTGGATGGACAGCAGCACGCCGTGCGCGCCGTCGATGCTCGCCTCAAGGAGCGGGCTGGAGATGGCCATCTCCGCCGCCGCGACCGCGCGGTCGTCCCCCCTGGCCGAGCCGATCCCCATCAGCGCCGAGCCCGCGCCTGACATCACCGACCTGACGTCGGCGAAGTCCAGGTTGATCAGGCCCGGGGTGGTGATCAGGTCGGTGATCCCCTGGACGCCGGACAGCAGCACCTGGTCGGCTGCCTTGAACGCGTCCAGCATGCTGATGCGGCGGTCGGAGATCGACAGCAGCCGGTCGTTGGGGATCACGATCAGCGTGTCGACCTCGCTGCGCAGGCGCTCGATGCCGGCGTCGGCCTGGGCGGCACGGCGCTTGCCCTCGAACCCGAACGGCCGGGTGACCACCCCGATCGTCAGCGCCCCCAGCGACCTGGCCACCTGGGCGACGACGGGAGCACCGCCCGTGCCCGTGCCGCCGCCCTCGCCCGCGGTCACGAAGACCATGTCGGCGCCCTTGAGCACCTCCTCGATCTCCTCGCGGTGGTCCTCCGTCGCCTTCGCGCCCTTCGCCGGGTCGGCGCCCGCGCCCAGGCCCCTGGTCAGCTCCCTGCCGATGTCGAGCTTGACGTCCGCGTCGCTCATCAGCAGGGCCTGCGCGTCAGTGTTGATCGCGATGAACTCGACGCCCTTGAGGCCCTCGTCGATCATCCGGTTGACGGCGTTGACGCCGCCACCGCCGATGCCGACGACCTTGATGACCGCGAGATAATTCTGCGGTGCTGCCACGGAGGGACCTTCCCGTTCGTTTGCCTGCCGCGACGTGACCGGGCCGCCCCGGGCGGCCCGTCACCAGCCCGGCCTGCGCGTGCCCGCGGGGCGGGCCACGGTGGACCTCCCCCCGCGCGCCAGGGCACGGCAGGTTCCGCCGTCCGGCATCATCGCTCTCACCATAAGGTCTCACCCTCAGGTTGAGATTTACAGTTATGTCAAGCTGGTGATTGATAGGGACAGTAGGGTTGGCGGGCACGGGCGGTCAACTAACCGCGCCGCACCGCATGGCGTGTCGCGCTCGGTGACGAGCGGATCACCACGCGTCCCGCCTGCCGGGCATGCCGTCGCCCGGCCGCTCAGCCGCTGGTCACCGCCGTGTAGGGATCGCTCACGTCGTAGCGGCGCGCGCCCGTGCCGAGCAGGATCGCCAGCTCGCGCGCCTTCTGCGCGGCGCGCCGAGTGCCGCCCCAGTCGACGGTCAGGCCGCCCCGCAGGACGAGCGTGACCGCCGAGGCGCTCCCGGCCCGGACCGAGAGCACCCGGCGGCGCAGCCACCCGGGCAGCTCACGCACCACCACGCCGGCCGCGCGGACCCTGGGATCTCCCCGCAGCGCGGCAGGCGAGCCCCGCGGGGCGGCCAGCACCGGCAGGCCGGGCGGGCGGGCGGGGCGCCAGCCGAGCACCACGCCGGCCGGGTCGATCAGGTCGTATCCGGCCGCCGCGGGCACCGCGAGCTCGGGGATCCGCGGCCGCACCCAGATGACGACCGCGTCCGGCCAGGACAGGCTGACCCGCGCCGACTCGACCACGGCGATCCGCTCGACGCGGCGGGCCACCGCGGCCGGGTCGACCCGGACCAGCGGAGTGCCGGGAGCGATCCGGGCAGCGGCGAGCACCCGGCCCCGGGGAACGGGCGGCCCGCCGGTGACCAGCACCCGCACCGACCGCACGACGAACAGGCTCGATCCGAGGAGCGCCCAGGCGATGCCGCCGGCCAGGGCCAGCGCGGCCACGCCGAAGAACGCCGCCTTCCACCGGTCCCGCCCGGGCCTGCTCCGTCCCGTCGCGGGCGCGGCGGCCCGGCGCCTGGCGCCGGCAGGCGTGCCCGGCGCAGACCCGCACGGGTTCCGCCCCGCCCCGGGCAAGATGCCCGGGCCGGGCGGCGGGGCGGCTGCCCGGGTCAACTCGCCTCACCCCGCCGCAGGCTCAGGGCGGCGAGGATCCGCGGCCCGAGCGCGGTCACGTCCCCGGCGCCCATCGTCAGCACGAGGTCGCCGGGCTTGGCCGCGTCGGCGACCACCGCGGGCAGGCTTTCCCGGTCCGGGTGGAACGCGCCGCGGCCGGCCGGCACCGCGTCGGCGATCAGGGCGCCCGTCACGCCCGGCTCGGGATCCTCCCGCGCGGCGTAGACGTCCATCACGAGCGCCTCGTCGGCATGGCCGAGCGCGGCGCCGAACTCCCGCGCGAAGATCCTCGTGCGGCTGAACAGGTGCGGCTGGAAGACCACGATCACCCGGCCGCCCTCGGCGATCTGCCGCGCGGCCGCCAGGTCGGCGGCGATCTCCGTCGGATGGTGCGCGTAGCTGTCCAGCAGCAGCACCCCGTCGGCCTCACCCCTGGGCTCCATCCTCCGCCGCACGCCCCGGTAGGCGGCCAGCCCGGCGGCGATCTCCCCGGGCGCGAACCCCAGCTCGGCGGCCACGGCGTAGGCGGCGGCCGCATTCAGCGCGTTGTGCCGGCCGGGGACCGCGAGCCGCACGCGCACCGCCTGGCCGCGGGCGGTCAGGTCGAGCTCGCAGCTCATGCCCGCCGGCCGCGCGCCGGCGAGCCGGTAGTCCGCGCCCGCGGACTCGCCGTAGGTCACCAGCCGCGGGCGGCTGCCCCCGGCTGGCACCGGCCCGCCCGCCGGCCCGGCCAGCGAGGCCGCCAGCCGGCGCGCCCCGGCGTCGTCGGCGGACGTGACAAGGAAGCCACCGGGCGCGATCCGGCCGGCGAACGCGGCGAACGCGGCCTCGATCTCCGAAAGGCTCGCGTAGTTGTCCAGATGGTCGGCCTCGATGCTGGTCACGACCGCGGCGTGCGGCGAGAGCATGAGGAACGAGCCGTCGCTCTCATCGGCCTCCGCGACGAACACCGGTCCGCTGCCGTCCGCGGCGCCGAGCCCGGTCTCGGTCAAGATCCCGCCGATCACGTACGACGGGTCGGCCCCGCAGCTGCGCAGCACCGTGGTGATCATTGAGGTGGTGGTGGTCTTGCCGTGGGTCCCCGCCACGGCGATGACCTCGCGGCCGAGCATGACCGACGCGAGCGCGCAGGCCCGGTGAATGACCCGGATGCCCCGCCTGCCCGCCTCGGCCAGCTCCGGGTTGTCCGCCCTGATCGCCGTCGAGATCACCAGCGTGTCGGCGGCGCGCACATGTTCGGCCGAGTGGCCGACCGTGACCTGCGCGCCGAGCCCGGACAGCTCGCTGAGCTGCGCCGAGGCCGCCGCGTCGCAGCCGGAGACCGGCACGCCCCGGGCCAGCATGATGCGCGCGATCCCGGACATGCCCGCCCCGCCGATCGCCGCGAAGTGCACCCGGCCCAGCTCGGCGAGCGGGACCGGCTCCTGGGGCATCACCAGGCTCATCGCTGCCCTCCGCGGCCCAGTCGCATGGGTCCCCCTCTCTCACCGGCTCCGGTGCGCGCCCCGGGGGCGCCCCCGGCGCGCTCCGGCATCGGCCACCGCGAGCACCCGCTCCGCGAGCAGGACATCCGCGTCCCTGCAGCCCACGCTCGAGGCCGCCTGTGACATGGCTGCCACGCGCCCCGGGTCGAGCAGCACGCCGATCAGCTCCGTCCGGATCCAGTCCGGGGTCAGGTCGGCGTCCGCCACGATGAGCCCGCCGCCGGCCCGCTCGATCGGCAGCGCGTTGAGGCGCTGCTCGCCGTTGCCGTGCGGCAGCGGCACATAGGCTGCCGGCAGCCCCACCGCGCTTAGCTCCGCGCACGTCATGGCCCCCGCCCGGCAGAGCGCGAAGTCCGCTGCCGCGTAGCCGAGGTCCATCCTCTCCAGGTACTCAAGCATCACGTACGGCACCTCGCCGCGGGGGGCCTGCGCCACCGCGCCCGACCTCGGGCCCACGATGTGCAGCACCTGTATCCCGGCGGCCAGCAGGTCCGGGGCGGCGCCGAGCACGGCCCGGTTGAGCGAGGCCGCGCCCTGCGATCCCCCGGTGACCAGCAGCACCGGCAGGTCGGGCCGGAGCCCGAAGTGCGCCCGCGCCTTGTCGGCCAGGGCCAGCCGGTCCAGGCCGGCGATCTGGCGGCGGATCGGGATGCCGATGCAGCGCGCGTGCGGCAGCCTGATTCCCCGCTGCCCGGTGAAGACGTGCCTGGTCAGCCGGGCGCCCACCCGGTTGGCTAGCCCGGGGCGGCTGTTGGCCTCGTGCACGACGATCGGCACGTGACGCCTCCTGGCGGCCAGGTATCCCGGCGTCGCCACGTAGCCGCCGAACCCGACCAGCACGCTGGCGCCCGCCCGGTCGAGCACCGCGGCGGCGGCACCGACCGCGGCCGCCAGCCGGGCGGGCACCGACAGCAGCGCGGGCGTCAGCGAACGGGGCAGCGGGACCGGCGGGATCAGCTCCAGCGCGTACCCCCTGGCCGGGACCAGCCTGGTCTCCAGGCCGCGCTCGGTGCCCAGGCAGGTGATCGCGATCGCCGGATCCGCCCGGCGAAGCGCGTCCGCCAGCGCCAGGGCAGGCTCGATGTGACCGCCGGTCCCCCCGCCGGCGATGACCACGCTGCGTCCCGTCATGTCGGCTCCGCTCCCGGGTGGCGGCGCGGGCGCCGGCTCCCGGCGCCCCGCCCCCCCTGCGGGGATTCTGCCGGATCCGGGCGCGGCAGGCCGACTCGGAGCGAGGGGGACAGCCACGGTTCCGCGCGCGGGGAGGGAGCCCGCGGCGCCCCGCCGGGCGATGAGGGCCACCGCGCGCCCGCGCGCGGGGAGGGAGCCCGCGGCGCCCCGCCGGGCGAGGCAACCCGCGGGGCCTGCCGCGGATGCGCGGGCCCTGGCCGCGGCCGGGCCTGCCGCGGGCCGGCCAGCGGTCCCGGTGCCCCGCCGCGGGGGAGTTCGCCGCAGGGAACCTCGCCCTTGGGGACCCCGCTGCGGGGGACCGGGGCCGGCCGCCCCGCCCCGGTCCCCCGCAGGTTCCCGTGGATCCACCGCCGGAGCCGGCCGTGGCCGGCCACGGCCAGCGCCTCGGCCGCGCCCGGTTCCCGCCTGGCGAATGACAGCAGCATGCCGATCGCCGCCATGGTCGCCAGCAGCGACGACAGGCCCTGCGAGATCAGCGGCAGCGGCACCCCGGTGATCGGCAGCAGGCCTATCACCGCCCCGATGTTCACCAGCGCCTGCGCCACGATCCAGGCGGTCGCGGCGGCGGCCGCGAGCCGCATGAACGTGTCCTGCATCCGCCGCGCCACCCGCAGGCCCGCATAGGCGAACACGCTGTACAGCAGCGTGACGCAGACGGTGCCGATCAGGCCGAGCTCCTCGCCGAGGATCGCGAAGATGAAATCGGTGCTCGCGTTCGGCACCCAGCCCCACTTCTCCATGCTGTCGCCCAGCCCGACCCCGAACAGGCCGCCCGAGCCGATCGCCCACCTGCCCTGTATGCCCTGCATGTCGGGGCCGGTCGGGCTGCCGCCCTGGTTCAGGAAGCTGGTCAGCCTGCTGTTGCTGTAGGGCTCAACGATGATCAGCAACAGCATCGCGAAGACGATCAGCCCGAGTATTCCCGCGAATGCCCTGGCTGGGGTGCCGATCACCCACAGCAGCGCGAGCAGGATGATCAGCAGCAGGAACGTCGTGCCGAAGTCGTGGCCGAGCATGACGAGCATGGCGATCACCGCAGCGCCGGGGAGCAGCGGGATCAGCAGCGTGCGCCAGTCGTCGAGCTGGCGCAGCTTCTCCTTGCGGGCCAGCAGGTCCGCGCCCCACAGCAGGAACGCGAGCTTGGCGAACTCGGAGGGCTGGACCGGGGTTCCCGCGATCACGATCCACCGCTTGGCCCCGTCGACCTCCTGGCCGAAGGCGAGCACGACCAGCAGGCCGGCGACCGCGGCCAGCAGCATCGGGGTGGCGATCGCGCGGAACAGCCCCGGGGGAGCCTTGGACAGCGCCCATATCATCGCCAGCCCGGCCACCGCGCCGGCCAGTTGCTTGACGAACACGCTGTATGGCGACCCGCCGACGTCCAGCTGCGTCGCCGACGAGGTCGACAGCACCATCACCAGCCCGATCGCCAGCAGCAGCCCGGTGCTGCCGAGGATCAGGTGGTAGGAGGCGAGCGGGTGGCGCAGCGCGGGCGCGAGCCCCCGGCGGCGCCGCCGCGCGCCCACGGTAGGCGCCGGCTGGCGGCCGGCCGCCGGCTCGCCGCTCATCGGCCGGCCGCCAGCCGGCGGACCGCGTCGGCGAACGCCTCGCCCCGGGCCGGGTAGTCGCGGAACATGTCGAACGACTGCGCGGCGGGGGCGAGCAGGACCGTGTCCCCGGGACCGGCGAGGCCGGCGGCGGCCGCGATCACCTCGTCCATGGTCCCAGTGTCGGTGCTGGTGATCTCCACCACCGGGACATCCGGCGCGTGTCGCGCGAGCGCCGCGGCGAGCTTGCCCCGGTCCGCCCCGAGCAGCACCACGCCGCGCAGCCGCTTGGCCGCCGCCTGCACCAGGCCGTCGAGGTCGCCCTCGGCGCCCTTGAGCTGGCCGCCGGCGATCCACACCACAGGGTCGAAGGCGGCCAGTGACGCCGTGGCCGCATGCGGGTTGGTCGCCTTGGAGTCGTCGACGTAGTCCACCCCGCCGACGCTGGCCACGAAGCTGATCCGGTGCGGGTCGGGGCGGAACCCGGCCAGCCCGGCGGCCACCGCCCCGGCGGGAACGCCGTAGGCCCGGGCCAGTGCCGCGGCGGCGAGCGCGTTCGCGACGTTGTGCGGGGCCGGCGGCCGGCCAGGGGACGCGCCGCCCGCGCCGGCCCGCGCCAGGACCGCGACCTGCGCCAGCCGCTCGCCGCCCGGCGCGCCGAAGGCCCGGTCCACCAGGAACCCGCCGGCCACGCCGAGCTCGCCGGGCCCCGGCTCGCTGAGCCGGAACAGGACCGTGCGGCCGCCCGCCGCGGCGGCCTGCTCCGCCATCCGCGCTGCCCGGTCGTCGTCGGCGTTGCCGACCGCGATGGTGCCGGGAGCGAAGATCCTCGCCTTGTCGGCCGCGTAGGCCTCCATGGTGCCGTGCCAGTCCAGGTGGTGCGCCGCGACGTTGAGGACCGCCGCGGCCAGCGGCGTGACCGTGGAGCTCCAGTGGAGCTGGAAGCTGGACAGCTCCGCGGCCACGACCTCGTAGGGCACGGGCTCGCTGATCACGTCGGCCAGCGAGGTGCCGACGTTGCCCGCCGCGATCGCGTGGCGGCCCGCCGCGGCCAGCATCAGGCCCAGCATCCGGACCGTGGTGGTCTTGCCGTTGGTGCCGGTCACCGCCAGCCATGCCTGCTCGCCGCCGCCGGCCAGCCGCGGGCGCAGCCGCCAGGCCAGCTCCACGTCGCCCATGATCTCGATGCCCTCCCGCGCCGCCGCAGCCAGCAGGGGCGCGGTCGGCGGCCAGCCCGGAGAGGTGACGACGAGCCTGGTCCCCTCCGGCACGGCGCGGGCCCGGTCCGGGCCGAGCAGCACGCGGACGCCCGATGCGGCGAGCTCGGCGGCCACCGCGCGGATGCCCGGGTCGTCGCGGGAGTCCACCGCGGTCACCACCGCGCCGCGGGCCGCCAGCAGCCGGGCGGCAGGCGGCCCGGAGACGCCGAGGCCGGCCACGCAGACCGGCAGGCCCGCGAGCGACCGGCCGAAGTCACTCATACCGCGCCCTGGGCCGACAGCCACTGGATGTAGAACAGGCCCAGGCCCAGGCCCACGAACAGGCCGGCGACCAGCCAGAACCGGATCACGATGGTGGTCTCCGCCCAGCCGAGCAGTTCGAAGTGGTGCTGCAGCGGCGCCATGCGGAACACCCGCTTGCCGGTCAGCTTGAACGAGACGACCTGGAGGATCACCGAGAGCGCGATGATCACGAACAGGCCGCCGAGCACGACCAGCAGCAGCTGGGTGCGCGTGCACACCGCCAGCCCGGCGAGCACGCCGCCGAGGGCGAGCGACCCGGTGTCGCCCATGAAGATCTTCGCGGGCGGCGCGTTCCACCACAGGAACCCGAAGCATGCGCCGAGCGCGGCCGCCGCGACGACTGCGAGGTCCTGCGGATCGCGGACCGTGTAGCAGCTCGACGTCAGGTAGATCGTGCAGTCGTTGCGGAGCTGCCAGTTGGCGATCAGCACGTAGGCGGCGAGCACGAGGATCGCCGCCCCGGTGGCAAGGCCGTCCAGGCCGTCGGTGAGGTTCACCGCGTTGGACGTCCCCGCGATCATGAGCACGATCCAGAGCACGAAGGGCAGCACCCCGATGGTCGGCCCGAAATCGCGGAACAGGGACAGCTGGGGGTCGGCCGGGGTGAGGGCGTACCCGTCCGGGTACTTGAGCACTTCGACCGCGAAGATCGCGCCGACCACGGCCTGCCCGGCGAGCTTGGCGCCGCTGCGCAGGCCGAGGCTGGTCTGCCGGTAGATCTTGATGAAGTCGTCGATGAACCCGACCAGCCCGAGGCCGGCCATGAGGCCGAGCACCAGCAGGCCGGACGGCGACATCGGCTGGCGGGTCACGATGTTGGCGACGGCGTATCCGGCCAGCGTGGCGATCACGATGACGGTGCCGCCCATGGTCGGCGTGCCCCGCTTGGTGGCATGGGCGGCGGGCCCTTCCTCCCGGATCAGCTGCCCGTACCCCCGGCGGCGGAAGACCCGGATCGCCAGCGGGGTGCCGAACAGCGCGAGGACCATCGCCACGCCCGCCGCCACGATGATCGTCTTCACGACCGCGCCTCCTGCCCGGCCAGGGCCAGGGCCACCGACTCCAGGCCCGCCGCCCGGGACGCCTTGACCAGGACCACGTCACCGGGGCGCAGCCGCTGCTCCAGCGCGGCCAGCGCGGCGCTGGCGTCGGGCACGGCGCACAGCTCACCGCAGCCGCCCGGCTGGGACTTCGCGCCGGCCAGGATCGGCGCCGCGTCATCGCCCACCGCGATGATCCCGGCCAGGCCGGCCCGCGCGGCGGCGGCGCCCACCGCCTCGTGCAGCTCGCGCGAGCGCTCGCCAAGCTCAGCCATCCGGCCGAGGACGGCGAACGCCCGCCGCCCGGCAGCCATGACCCGCACCGCATCCAGGGCGGCCGTCATAGCCTCCGGGCTGGCGTTGTAGGCATCGTTGACGACGATCACGCCGTCCGGCCGCTCGGTGACCTCCATCCGCCACTTGCTCAGCGGGGCCGCGGCCGACAGCACCTCGGCGGCCGCCGCGGGGCCCATGCCGAGCTCGCCGGCGAGCGCCGCGGCGGCCAGCGCGTTGGTCACGTTGTGCTCGCCGTGCAGCCGCAGCCGCACGCGGGCCGACCCGGCCGGGGTGGCCAGCGTGAAGCTCGGCCGGCCGAGCCGGTCCAGGCGCACGTCCAGCGCCCGCACGTCGGCGCCCGCGCGCCGGCCGAAGGTCAGGACCCGGGCGGCGGTCACCTTCGCCATGTCCCGCACTCGCGGGTCGTCGGCGTTGAGCACCGCGACCCCGTCGGCCGGGAGCGCGGCCGGCAGCTCCCCCTTGGCCGCGGCCACCCGGTCGATGCTGCCGAACTCGCCGACGTGCGCGTGGCCGACGCACAGCACCACGCCGAGCCGGGGCGGGGCGACCTCGCACAGGGCGGCGATGTGACCCGGGCCGCGCGCGGACAGCTCGGTCACCAGGTACCTGGTCCGCTCCTGCGCGCGCAGCACGGTCAGCGGGTGGCCGATCTCGTTGTTGAACGAGTTGTGCGGCCACACGGTGGGGCCGAGGGCGGACAGGAGCTGGCCCGCGAGGTCCTTGGTGGTGGTCTTGCCCGCCGAGCCGGTGATGCCGGCGATGGTCAGGCCATCCAGCCGGTCGACGACCGCGCGGGCCAGGCGGGCCAGCGCGGCGGGCACGTCGGGGACCAGGATGGCCGGGACGCCCGCGGGCCTGCTGCCGAGCATCACGACCGCGCCGGCGGCGATCGCCTGGCCGGCGAAGTCGTGGCCGTCGGCGCGCTCCCCGCGCAGGGCGGCGAACAGGCCCCCCGGGGCCACCTGCCGGGAGTCGATCACGACCGGGCCGCTGACCAGCGCGCGCGGGTCGGCGACCCGGTCGGGCGTGCCGCCGGTGATCCGCGCGATCTGCGCCACGGTGAGCGGGATCACCGTGGCTCGCCGCCCGCGCCCGCCCGGGCGTGCTCGGCCAGGTCGCGCTCGGCCAGCGCCCGCGCCGCCACCTCGCGGTCGTCGAACGGGAGCACGCGGCCGGCGATGTACTGCCCGCGCTCGTGGCCCTTGCCCGCGATCAGGACGACGTCGCCCTTCCCGGCGCCGCTGATCGCCATGGCGATCGCCGCCGCCCGGTCCGGCTCGACGATCACGTGCGCGCGCCTGGCCGCCGGCACCGACAGCGTCCCCGCGAGCATGTCCGCCAGGATCGCGAGCGGGTCCTCCGACCTGGGGTTGTCGCTGGTGAAGATCGCCACGTCGGCCAGCTCCGCCGCGGTGGCGCCCATCACGGGCCGCTTGCCGGCATCCCGGTCGCCGCCGCAGCCGAGGACGATCCGCAGCGAGCCCTGCGTCACCGGGCGCAGCGCGCCGAGCACCGCCTGGACCGCGCCGGGCTTGTGCGAGTAGTCCACCAGGACGGTCAGGTCCGGGCCCGCCTCGACCCGCTCCAGCCTGCCGGGGACCCCGGGGCAGCTCGCCACGCCGGCGATCGCCTCGGCCAGCCCGAGGCCGGTCTCGACCAGCGCCACGATCGCGCCGAGGGCGTTCGCCACGTTGAACGGGCCGAGCATGGTGATCGACGCGTCCGCCTCGACTCCGCCCGGGCCGACGACCTGGAACGTGGATCCGTCGGCGCCGCACCGGACATCGACGGCGCGCCAGTCGGCCTCCGCCCGGCCGGCGGCGGAGAACGTGGTGACCGGGACCGGCGCGCGAGCCGCGAGCAGGCGCCCCTTGGAGTCGTCGATGTTCACCACGCCGGCCCTGGCGTAGCGCGGCGTGAACAGCTCGGCCTTGGTGCGGAAGTAGTCCTCCATGTCGGCGTGGAAGTCCAGGTGGTCCCGGGACAGGTTGGTGAAGACCGCCACGTCGAACATGGTGCCCGCCACCCGGCCGAGCGCGAGCGCGTGGCTGGAGACCTCCATCGCCGCGGCGGTCACGCCGCGCTCGGCCATCACCGCGAGCAGCGCCTGCAGGTCGGTGGCCTCCGGCGTGGTGAGCCGGCTCGGCTCCGACAGGCCGGCGGCCCGGGTCTCCACGCCGCCGATCAGCCCGGCGCGGTGGCCGGCCATCCGCAGCCCCGCCTCGATCAGGTAGGTGGTGCTGGTCTTCCCGCTCGTGCCGGTCACCCCGATCAGCGTGAGCCGCGAGGAAGGGTTGCCGTACACCCAGGAGGCCACCTCGCCGAGCCGGGCTCGCGGGTCGGAGACCACGAAGACAGGCAGGCCGGTGGCGGCCGCCCGGTCCTTGCCCTGCGGGTCGGTGAGCACGGCGACTGCCCCGGCCGCGGCCGCCTGGCCGCAGAAGCTCGCGCCGTGCCGGCTGCTCCCCGGCAGGGCCGCGTACAGGTCGCCGGGACGGACCGCCGTCGAGTCGTGCGTCACCCCGGTGATGCCGCGCCGCCTGTCCCGCAGCGACGCCGGATCCGGCCCGTCGCCACCGGGGCCGCGCAATCCGAGCAGCGCGGCCAGCCCGGCGAGCGAGCGCGCCGGGACGTTCTGCGGACGTGGAGGCGCTGGCACGGGCTGAGGGTACCTCGCTTCACGGGACGGTGAGTGGGACGCGGGGGACGTGATCACCGTCCGGCGGGATCTTCATGCTGGCGAGGGCGAACTTCATCACGGCGTGGAAGACCGGGCCGGCCACGTCGATGCCGAAGTAGCTCCCCTTCCGCGGGTCCTGGACGTTGACGGCCACCACCAGGCCGTCCGCCGAGGCGGGCGCGATCCCGATGAAGCTGGCGCCGTAGATGGAGCCGTGCAGGCCGTACGCGCTGCCCGGCTCCTGCGAGGTGCCGGTCTTGGCGGCCACGGTGTACCCCGGGATCAGCCCCCACGTCTCCCCGACCCGGGCGTAGGCCAGCGGCACCTGCTCCAGCATCGACATGATCTCGGCGGCGACCTTCCGGCTGATCACCCGCCGCCGCGCGGGCGGGCGAGCGGGAACGTAGCGCCCGGCGGGCGTCATCCGCCCGGCCACGACCGTGGGCGTCACCCGGACGCCGCCGTCGGCGATCGTCGCGTACACGCTGGCCATCTGGACCGCCGTGACGGCCACGCCCTGGCCAAAGGAGATCATGTAGCGCTCGTTGCGGTACGCGCCGGTCCACTGCGAGGGCGGCGGCAGCAGCCCCGCCTGCTCCGCGGGTAGGCCGAGGGGCGTGGCGGAGCCGATGCCGAACGCCCGGAACATCGCGTACTGCTGGGCGGGCGTCACGTGGTCGGCCACCTGGACCATGCCGTCGTTGAGCGAGTTCGCGATGATCCCGGCGATCGTGTACCGCAGGGTCGGATGCGCCTCGGCGTCGTGGTAGAGCGCGCCGTGCCACCACAGCGCCGCCGGGACGACGTAGCTGCTGGCCGGCGACTGGCCGCCGTGCTCGAAGGCCGCGGCCACGGTGATCACCTTCGCCGTGCTCCCGGGGGCGAAGATCTCCGACACCGGGATGTCGGTCGTCGCGGCGAGGCTGGGGACCGGCTCGTTCGGGTTGAACGTCGGGTACTGCGCCAGCGCCAGGATCCGCCCGGTGGACGGCTGCATCACCACGACCGAGCAGTTCAGCGCCTTGGTCGCGCGCACCTGGGCGGCGCAGGCCCGCTCGGCCTCCCACTGGATGTAGGACTGGATGGTCAGCCGCAGCCCGCCCGCCGGGACCGCCCGCCTGATCACCGACACGGTGCCGGGGATCGGCTCGGAGTTCGATCCCATCTCGTACACCTCGGTCCCGTTCCGGCCCGCCAGCAGCCGGTTGTAGGCCTGCTCCAGCCCAGCCTCGCCGGTCATCACCCCCGAGGCGCTGGTGTCGGTGAACCCGAGCAGCGGCGCGGCCAGGTCGCCCTGCGGATACGACCTCGTGTAGCTCGGCTGCAGGACGACGCCGGTGATGCCGAGCCCCGCGATGGCGTCTGCGCTGGTCACGTCCACCGACTGCTTGAGGACCACGTAGTCCGGCGAGCTCGGGTGGCGCAGCAGCCACAGCACTGCCGAGGGCCGCATCCGCAGCGGCCCCGCCAGCTCGCGCGCGGCCCTGGGCAGCGGCAGCGACTCCCTGACGAACGGCGGGTCGGCGTAGACCAGGTCGGTCTGCACGGTCATCGCGAGCGCGACTCCGTCCGCGCTCACGATCTCGCCGCGCACGGCCGGGATCGGGATGACCTGCATCCGGTAGTGCTGGGCGGCCGTGCGGTACTGCGCGCCGTCCACCCCCTGGAGCTGCACCAGCCTGCCGACGACCAGCGTGACCGCGAACGCGATCGACAGCAGCGCGGCGTTCAGCCGGCGGATCGAGCTGCTGCGCCGCAGCGGCCGGCGCGCGGGGCTGGCCGCGCGGCCCCGCGGGCCGGGCGGGCGTGGCCGCCGCGCGCCACCGGGAACGTCCCGGGCGGCGGTGCCGGGCCGGGGGACGGCGCCCGCGGCCCGCGGCGGGCGGCGCTCGGTCCGTACGCTGCCCGTGCTGTCGGCTCCGTGCCAGCCGTCGCGGCGGCGCGCGGTGCCCGGGCGCTCGCCAGCGGGAGGACGGCGCCCTGCGGCGTCCGGTCCGCTGCCCGGCCGCCCGGCGCCCGGCCTTCCGCGCATCACGGCCGGCGCCCGGCCCCGGAAGCGCCGTTCCCGGCGGCCCGGCGCCCGGCGGCCCGGCGCCCGGCGGCCCGGCGCCCGGCGGCCCGGTGCCCGGCAGCCCGGTGCCCGGCGGCACCGCCGCTGGCAGCGCCGCTCGCGCCGACGCCGGCCACGCCGAGCCGGCCGGTGCGCAAGTTCACGAAGCCGAGCAGCGGGTCGGGCCGCATGCCGAGCCGCCGCGCCTCCTGAGCGATCACCGCCGCCGAGACTGCGGTCGCCACCTGCTGCCCGAGCTCCTGGAGCCGCTGAGTACCCGCGGCATCCTCCTGCTGCAGCCGGGCGATCTCTATCGAGTTCGCGGCCAGGGTGGTGTTGACCACGAGCAGGCAGGCCAGGCCACCTGCCAGCAGGCCGAGCAGGAGCAGCACGAACGACGTGCGCCCGGCCTGGGCGCCGCGGTCGGAACGCCGCGTGGCGCGCCCGGGGCGCGGCATGTGGCGCCGTCGGGCAGCCGCCTGGGCGCGCTCGCCCGGCGCGCTCTCGTCGGCCGGGCGCGCGGGCGCGGTCCGCGCGGGCCTGCCCGGCCGGCCGGGACCGGGGGACCGGACCGGGCTCGCCGGACGCTTGGGACTGACGGGACGGCCGGGCCGCGGGCGCCTGCCCGGCCTGGTCGACCGGGCCGAGTCGGCGCCCGCGGGCGCTCCGCTGTTGTCTGTCACGCCGCTGCCCTCACTCGCTCGGCGGCCCGGAGCCTTGCCGATGCCGCGCGCGGATTGGCTGACCGTTCCTCCTTGGTCGGCCGCTCGGCTCCCGACGTGAGGAGCCGGAACTGCGGCCGGCGCTCGGCAAGCTGGACCGGCAGGCCGGCTGGGGTGGCATCGGCCGTGCGCTCGGTGAGCGCACGCTTGACGATGCGGTCCTCCAGCGAGTGATAGGCGAGCACGACGATCCGGCCGCCGACCGCGATGGCGTCGAGCGCGGCAGGCACCGCCCGCCGCAGCGCCCCGAGCTCGTCATTGACCTCGATGCGCAGCGCCTGGAACGTGCGCTTGGCGGGATTCCCGCCAGTGCGCCGGGCTGCGGCCGGGATCGAGCTCCGCACGATCTCCGCGAGCCGCAGCGTGGAGGTGACCGGTTCGCGTTCCCGCTCGCGCACCACGGCAGCGGCGATCCGCCCGGCGAACCGTTCCTCGCCGTACTCGCTGAGCACGCGGGCCAGCCGCGCGGCCGGGTAGGTGTTGACGACCTCTGCGGCCGTCAGGCGCCTGGACCGGTCCATCCGCATGTCGAGCGGCGCGTCCCGCGAATAGGAGAACCCCCTCCCCGGGTCGTCCACCTGGGGTGATGAGATGCCGAGGTCGAACAGCACGCCTTGCACGCTGGGCAGGCCGAGGTCGGCGAGGATGGCCGCGAGACGGTCGTACGGCGCGTTCACCAGCCGGACGCGGGGGGCGTCGGCGGCGAGCAGCCTGCCGGACTCCGCGATCGCCTCCTGGTCGGCGTCGATGCCGATCAGCGTCAGCCGGGGATGATCGGCCAGGAGCGCGCGGGCGTGCCCGGCGCGGCCGATCGTCGCGTCGACGAGCACCGCGCCGGCCTTGTCGAGTGCGGGAGCCAGGAGGACGCGCACCCGGTCGAGCATGACCGGCACATGCCCGGCCGCCGCCGGCTCGGTGGCTGCCGCGTTCATCCACGCCCCCTCCTGACTACCCGCCTCGTCCCCTGACCCGGCCCGCCGGGTTCGCTCAGGTGCCCGGCCAGGTCGCCATCCGCGCCGTGGCGCGGGCCGCGCCGCCTGGCGCCGGGGAAGAGGCGTCAGCCGGGCGACCGCAGGCGCGGGTGGAGACCTCGCCGGGCACTGGGCTGCGCGATGCGCAGCCCCTACAGAACTCCTGGCAGCACCTCCTGTGACGCCTCGGAGAACGCTTGCTCCTGCTCGGCCAGGTACGCGTCCCAGGCCGCCGCGTCCCAGATCTCAAGCCGGGTGTTCGCGCCGATCACCACGCAGTCGCGCTGCAGGGCCGCGTAGTCGCGCAGCGCCGGGGGGATCGTGATGCGGCCCTGCTTGTCGGGCACCTCGTCGGACGCGCTGGCGAAGAACACGCGGCTGTAGTCGCGGACGGCCTTGGCCGTCACCGGCGCCGCGCGCAGAGCCTGCGTGATCCTGCCGAACTCGGCCTGCGGAAAGACGTAGAAGCAGCGCTCCTGGCCCTTGGTCAGCACTACCCCCTCCGCAAGCTCCTCGCGGTACTTCGCTGGGAGGAACAGCCGCCCCTTGTCGTCCAGGCGGGGGGTGTGAGTGCCGAGGAACACCGGCGCTCACCTCCACCATCCCCCACCGTGGTCGCCAGGAGCTTCCCGCTCCTCCCCCCCACCGCGCACCACTGTACTCCACAATCCACCACCGTCAACGACCTGCGGCGGCGTGGCTCACCACTGCCCCCACCGGCAGCCCGCCTTCTCCCCGCCGGGCACCGCCCCCACCCCGCCGGGCACCGCCCCCACCCCGCCGGGCACCGCCCCCACCCCGCCGGTAGCCTCCGGGCCGGCAACCCGCCGCGGCCCCGCCGGAGCATGTGGCGAGCCGGGCAGAACGGGCAGCATGTTATGGAGTGATTTCCAATCCGTTGTTACATCGAAGCGTGCCGGGACGTACTGTCTGAACGGCGCGTGCCGCTGGAGAACGACCCGGTCAGCGGTGCCGGCGGGTGACGGAGCGAGGAGGAGCGGTGGCGGCTGAGGCAGGGCAGGCGGAACGCGCGCTCGAAGACCTGATCCCGATCGCCCACAAGATCAGCTCGGCCATCAACTCGGTGATCGTCGGCAAGCCGGAGACTGCCCGGCTGGCCCTGACAGTGCTGCTCGCCGAGGGGCACGCGCTGATCGAGGACGTGCCCGGGGTCGGCAAGACGCTGCTCGCCAAGGCGATCGCGCGGTCGATCGACTGCTCGGTCCGGCGGGTTCAGTTCACGCCTGATCTGCTGCCGAGCGACATCACCGGGGTGAGCGCCTACAACCAGGAGCTGCGCGAGTTCGAGTTCAAGCCAGGGCCGATCTTCGCCAACCTGGTGCTCGGTGACGAGATCAACCGCGCCTCGCCGAAGACCCAGTCGGCGCTCCTGGAGTGCATGGAGGAGCGGCAGGTCACGGTCGATGGCATCACCTATCCGCTACGGGCTCCCTTCATGGTGATCGCGACGCAGAACCCGGTCGAGATGGAGGGCACCTACCCCCTGCCCGAGGCGCAGCGGGACCGGTTCACCGCCCGCCTGTCGATCGGCTACCCGGATCCGGCAGCCGAGCTCACGATGCTGGACGAGCACGGCTCGTCCTCCCCGCTCGACGAGCTGACTCCCGCAGCCCACGCGCAGGACGTGCGCGCCCTGATCGCCGCAGTCAAGGCCGTCCACGTGGCACCCGCCGTCCGGCAGTACATCATCGACCTGGTGAACGCGACGCGAACTGCCCCGTCGCTGCGGCTGGGCGCCTCACCACGCGCCGCGCTGCACCTTCTGCGGGCCTGCCGCGCCTACGCGGCGCTGGAGGACCGGAGCTTCGTCATCCCCGACGACGTGCAGGTGCTGGCGGGCCCGGTCCTCGCCCACCGGCTGCTGCCGACCGCCGAGGCGGTGGTCGGGCGGGAACTCCCGGAGCAGGCGCTCGACCGGATCGTCGCCCAGGTTCCGATCCCGAGCCGTTGACCAGCCGCGACGTACAGTGATGGGGAGCCTCGGAAGGAGGCGCCGATGCGATCGGCTCTGGCCCGGTTCACCGCGCGTGGCGCCTCGTTCCTGGCCGCCGGGATCATCGGCGTGCTCGCCGGGCTTGGGCTGGGCAGCGATGCCCTGGTCAGCGTCGGCGTCATGCTGGTGTGCCTGCCGCTGTTCTCCGTCTGGACCGCCCGCCGGGCCCGCTACCAGCTGCGCTGCGAGCGCAGGATCGTCCCGCCCAGGGCCGCCCCCGGGCAGCGGGTCACCGTCCAGGTCCGCCTGGAGAACGTCAGCCGGATCGCCACCGGGCTGCTGCTGGCCGAGGAGGCCATCCCCTATTCCCTGGGACCCAGGCCCAGGTACGTGCTCAACGGCATCGAGCGCGGCGGCGCGCGCGAGATCAGCTACCCGCTCCGGTCGGATCTGCGGGGCAAGTACCAGGTCGGCCCGCTGCGGATCCAGATCGCGGACGTCTTCGGCCTGGTCAGCTTCCACGCCGACTTCGCCACCCGGGCGACGCTGACGGTCACGCCCAAGGTGGTGCCGCTGACCGGCGCGCCGGCGACGGGGAGCTGGTCCGCTGAGGGGGACGGCCGCAGCCGGATGACCGCCGCCGCCGGGGACGACGACGTGATCCCGCGCGCCTATCGCGATGGCGATGAGCTGCGCCGGGTGCACTGGCGGTCCACCGCCCGGTACGGCGAGCTGATGGTGCGGCGCGAGGAGCAGCGCTGGCAGGACCGCGCCGTGCTGATCCTCGACACCCGCCGGCTGGCCCATGCCGGGAGCGGGCCGGCCTCGTCGTTCGAGTACGCGGTGAGTGCCGCCGCGTCGATCGGCGTGCATGCCGCCCGCTCGGGCCTCGCCGGGCACCTCCTCACCGATTCCGGGCCGCTGGCCGGCCCGGCGATGTTCGAGGACGTGCTGCTCGACGCGCTCTCGGTGGTGACGCTGTCCCGCAACGTGGACTTCGCCAGGGCCACCACGGCGCTGTCCACGATCGAGGGCGGGCTGCTCGTGCTGATCGCCGGCAGGCTGTCGGCCGATGCCGCCCGCGAACTGGCGGCGGCGCGCCGCCAGGGCTGCCAGGGCATCGCGCTGCTCCTGGCCGTGTCCACCTGGGCCGCGGTTCCAGGCGCGGACCGGACCGGCACGGACCCGGCGGCGGCCGGGCGGCCGGGCGCGGCGGCTGGCTCCGGCGGCCCGGCCGCGCGCCCAGCCAGCGCGGCGGGCGGCGAGCGCGGCTCCGCGGGCACCGGGAATCCGGCGGGCACCGGGACTCCGGCCGGCCCCACGGCACCAGCCGCCGGCGAAGGTGCCGGCACCGGCATGACGCGGTTCCGTCGGCATGACGAGACCGCCGCGGCGCAGGCCATCCTGCAGGCCGCCGGCTGGCGGGTCATCACCGCCGACTCGGCCACCCCGCTCCAGCTCGCCTGGCAGAGCCTGCCCCGGCGTGGCAGCACCGCCCTGCGCTCCGGCGCGGGCCGCCCGGTGGTGGCCCGGTGAACCACAAGATGACCGCCGTCGCGGCGGCCGCGGTCATCCTCGCCTCGTTCTCCGAGTTCTCGCTGGCCCGGGGAGTGGCCTGGTTCGCCGCCGCCGCCGGCGCGGTGATCGTGGTGGCCCTGGCGGGCACGCTGACCCGGCTGCCGCGCCTCCAGGCCGGAACGGGCGCCACCCTGCTCGCCCTCGCCGGGGCGGCGCCGCTGGTGGCCGCCCGGCCCGTGGCCGTCAAGATGGGCGCGCTGCCGCTGCTGGCCTGCTGCGCCGCCAGCATCCGCTGGCCGCGCCACTTCCGCGTGGTCGCCGACCTGGCCACGTACCTGTCCGCGCTGCTGATCTACCTGACCGTGGTCTTCGCCCGCGCCCAGGCCTTCGCCCTGTTCGTGCCGACCACCGGGGTCATCCGGCAGCTCGGCGCGCTCGCCCGCGCGGGCGCCGCGCTGACCGCCTACGCCCCCCCGGTCCCCGGGACACCGGGGGTGGCGCTGCTGGCCGCCGGGGGCATCGGGCTGGCCGCGGTCGTCGTCGACATCATCGCCGTGCGGCTGCGGCGGCCCGCGCTCACCGGCCTGCCGCTGCTGGCGGTCTACATCGCGCCGATCGCCTCCGCCGCCAAGGTGGGCGGCCTCGGCGGACTGGTCGCGTTCGCCCTCGCCGCGAGCGGCTACCTGGCGCTGCTGTCCGCAGAAGGCAGGGACCGGCTCCGCGGCTGGGGCGCGCTGGTGACGGTGTGGCATCAGGTCGGCGAGGACGACCGGCTCGGCGGCGCGGATGTCGCACCGCTGGCGGCGACCGGACGGCGGATCGGCCTGGCCGCGGTCTGCGCCGCGGCTCTCGCGCCGCTGATCCTGCCCAGCCTGCACCTGCCGCGGCTGCTGAACGGCGCCGGAGGGGGCGGCATCCAGCCGGTGGCGGTCGGGCTGCCCGATCCGGTCGTCCAGCTGCACTCCCAGCTCAGCAGGGAGAAGCCGGAGCCGGTGCTGACCTACCGGGCGCGCGGCGCCGGCCAGGATGACTACCTCCAGATCTACGTGCTCAACTACGACCCGTCCCGGGGTAGCTGGGTGCTGATCCGGCCGGACGCCGGCAGCCAGGTCGGTGCCGGGCCCATGCAGCCGCCGCCGGGGCTCGCCCCGGGCACTCCCGTCCTCTCCCGGACGCTGACCGTCACGCTCGGCCCGGTCGGCCGCGGCTACTCGTGGCCTATCTTCTTCCTCCCCGTGCCGTACTGGCCGCAGCGGCTTCAGGTGGCGGGCTCATGGCGCGAGGCGAACGGCACCCTCATGGTCTACTCGGGCACCACCGATCCGGCCGGGCTCAGGTACACGGTGACGAGCGGCCAGCCGGTCGTGACCGGGGCCGAGCTCGCCGCCGACGCCAGCCTGCCGGTCCCTCCCGCGATCGCGCGCGACTACCTCGGCTTCCGCTCGCCGCTGGCGGGCCTGCTGCGCGGGATCGCCGACCGGGTGACCCGCGGCCAGTCGTCAGCCTTCGGGCGGGCGGTGGCCCTGGAGCGGTGGTTCCAGTCGGCCAGGTTCGGCTACTCGCTCCGGTCCGACCTTCCGGACACCGCACAGGGGCTGCTGACGTTCCTCACCACCGACCGCCGCGGGAACTGCCAGCAGTTCGCGTTCGCGATGGCCGTCCTCGCCCGCCTCGTGGGGATCCCGTCACGGATCGCCGTCGGCTACACCGGCGGCACCCCGGAGCGGGACGGGACGTGGCTGGTCACGACCGCCGACGCGCACGCCTGGCCGGAGCTGTACTTCCCGGGACTCGGCTGGCTGCGGTTCGAGCCCACTCCCGCCGGCCCCCAGGGGGCGGGAACCGCGACCCAGCCGTCCTACGTGACGTCCCCGGCCTCCGGCGGGAGCTCCCCGGGCCAGGGGTCCGGCCCGGGGCCGGGCGGGTCGCAGCAGCCGTCACCGGGCAGCGCGACCTTCATCCGCGGGCGGCTGCGAACTGCCGCCGGCGGCTCGGGCCACGTCACGGCGGTCGCGCCGGATCACGGTCCCGGCCCGGCGCCCGCGGCCCTGGCGGCGGCGCTGGCGCTGCTCGCGGCCGTGGCGGTGGCACCCGGCGCGGCGCGGCTGGCAGCGCGCAGGCTCCGCTGGAAGGCAGCCAGCGGCAACGCCGGCCTCGCGCACGCGGCGTGGGCCGAGCTCCGCGCGGACCTGGAGGACGTCGGGATGCCCTGCCGGGACAGCGACTCTCCCCGGGCCGTCGCCCGGCGGGTGAGCGCCGCGGTCGGCGAGGACGAGGCGGCGCGGCGCGCCGTCCGCCGGATCGCCGAGATCGTGGAGCGCGCCCGGTACGCGCAGGTGCCCGCGCCGGCGGACGGCCTGCGGGCCGATGTCCGCCTGGTTCGCCGTTCACTGTGCCGGGCGGCCGGCCCGGCGCGCCGCTGGCGGGCACGGCTGCTGCCCGCGTCCGCCCTCAACCCGGTCCTCGCGGCGCTGCGCGGTGCCGCCGGACTGCTGACGGGGTGGGCGCCCGTGCCACCCGCCGGGAGGGGCGAGGCACCCGGCGCGGGAGCCACGGGGCGGCCGGCCGCCCGGTGACCCCGCTGCCCGGCGGTGCCCCTGGCCGCAGATCCAGCAGCCCCGCGGTGCCTCTGGCCGCGGCTTCTCCGGCACCCGGCAGCCCGCCGGCCGCGCACGGCCCCGGCCTTGCTCCCCGGCGCGTGCCCGCGCTAGAACCCGCGCCCCTCCTGGCGCCGGCGCCAGCGCTCCTCAAGGCGCTCGCCAAGCCCGCCGCCCGGGCGCCTGCCGGGGCGGGCCGGCCGGCCGGGGCCTCCGCGCCCTGGGCGGCCCGCCCGGGCCTGACGGCGGAGCCGGCGGTGCCTGAGGCCGATGCGGCCGCTCACGATGCCGTCCATCCGGCGGTAGCTGCTCGTTGCCCAGTAGGAGCACGCCAGCATGACGACGAAGCCGAGGACGCTGACCAGGATGGAGGAGATCGCCACGCCCACCGGCAGCAGCGCGAGTCCGAGGACGAAGCCGATCGCCGCGTACAGGATGCGGCGCCGGTAGTGCACCTGGGGGTCGGCCGCGCGCACGGCCCTGGCGAACCGCGGATGTTCGGCATAGAGCGCCTGCTCGATCTGCTCGAGCTGGCGCTGCTCGTGCTCGGAGAGCGGCACGGTGCCTCCCGATGACTCGCGCCGGCCGGCCTGATCCCGCCTGCGGCCCGGCTTGCTCCCAGGATACGAGCGGCGGCGCGTTCTGTGGAAGGGGACCGCACCCACGCGGCCGGCATCGTCGCAGCATGGCGGGCCGGCCAGCGCCCGCTACCGGCCGTCCCGCAGCCGGGCGGCCCGCGGGGCCCTGGGGGCGATCAGCGTGCCCGGCGCGACCGCGCCGGCCCCGAACCGCCGGGTGATCCTCTCGACCGCGGCCTCGGCCTCGCGCCAGGCGTCGCCCCGCTCGCCGAGGGCCAGCTGGGCGCCGGCGCTGGCGGCTGGCACCAGGCCGCTCGCGCGCACGCCCAACAGCCGGAGCGGCTCGCCGTCGCCCAGGCCGGAGGCCCCGTACAGTTCGCACGCGACCGCGTGGATCCGCCGCGCCACGTCGGTAGGCTCGGCCAGCGTACGTGACCTGGTGATCGTCCGGAAGTCCGCCCGCCGGAGCTTCACCGAGATGGTCCGGGCCGCGCAGCCCGAGGCCCGCAGGCTCCGGGCGGTCCGCCCGGCCAGGCGGAGCAGCTCCCGGCGGATGGCCTCGGGATCGCCGATGTCGGCCGGGAACGTCTCCTCCGCGCCGATGCTCTTCTCGCGCGACTTCGGGTTCACCCTCCTGTCGTCCCGCCCCCAGGCCAGGGCGAGCAGGTGGCCGGCGACCGCACGGCCCAGCTCCCGCTCGATGGCCGCCGCGGGGGCGCGGGCCAGGTCGCCGATCGTGCGCAGGCCAAGGCGGCGCAGCGCCTGCCCGGTGCGCGGGCCGACGCCCCACAGCGCGGAGACCGGCAGCGGGTGCAGGAAGCCGAGCACCTCGCCGGCCGGGACGACGAGCAGGCCGTCGGGCTTGCACCAGGCCGAGGCGAGCTTGGCGACGAACATCGTGGGCGCGACTCCGACCGAGCAGGTGATGCCGAGCTGGCCGCGGACCTGCGCCCTGATCCGCTCGCCGATCCGGGCGGGACCGCCCAGCAGCCGGGCCGCACCGGACACGTCGAGGAACGCCTCATCCAGCGAGAGCGGCTCCACCAGCGGGGTGACCGACCTGAAGATCGCCATCACCTCGCGCGAGACCGCGGCGTAGGCCTCGTGCCTGGGCGGGATCACCAGCGCCCCAGGGCACAGGCGCAGGGCCCGGGCGAGCGGCATCGCCGAGCGCACGCCGAAACGGCGCGCGACATAGCTCGCCGAGAGAACCACCCCGCGGGCGCCGCCGTGCGCCACGATCACCGGCTGCCCGGCGAGCCCCTGCCGGTCCCGGATCTCCACGCTGGCGTAAAACGCGTCCATGTCAATGTGGAGGATCGGGCAGGCCGAGTCATCGGGCCCGGTGCCCGCCGCGCCGCCCGGTCCGCTGCCACTCATCGCGCCGCCCCGATCCGCCTGCGCTGGACACTGTAACGCCGCTCAGTGACGCTCCGGCTCTGGCCCGTCCGCGCCGGCCAGCTCCGGCTTGAGCTCCAGCAGGCGGGCGAGCAGGCCGTTCACGAACCCCGGCGAGGCATCGGTGGACAGGTCCCTGGCCAGCACCACCGCCTCGCTGATCGCGACGGCCTCCGGCACCTCGCCGCCCCACAGCAGCTCGTACGCGCCGATCCGCAGGATGTTCCGGTCCACCGCCGGCATCCGGTCCAGCGCCCAGCCCCGGGAGTTCTCCGCGAGCAGCCGGTCGATCCGCGCCCGGTGCGCCTGGACCCCGCGGACCAGCTCAGCTGCGTACCCGGTCACCGGGGGGTGGGCCTGCTCCATGCGCTCGGCCAGGATGCGAAGCGGCGGCTCGCGCCTGATCTCCGCCTCATACAAGATGTCCAGGGCGCGCTTGCGCGCCTTGCTACGGGCGGCCACGACCGCTCCGGGGCAGTGCCGGCACCCTCACGCCCGGCCGAGGTACTCGCCGGTGCGCGTGTCGACGCGGATCCGCTCCCCGGTGGTGATGAACAGCGGCACCTGGATCTGGGCGCCCGTCTCCAGCGTGGCGGGCTTGGTGCCGCCGGTGGAGCGATCGCCCTGCAGGCCCGGATCGGTGTGCTGGACGGTCAGTTCGACCGCCGCCGGGAGCTCGACGTAGAGCGGCACGCCGTCGTTGAACGCGATCGTCACCGCCTGCCCCTCCAGCAGGTAGCCGGCCGCGCTCCCGACCGTGGCCGCGGGGATCCTGGGCTGGTCATAGTCCTGGACGTCCATGAAGACGAACTCGTCGCCCTCGCGGTAGAGGTACTGCATCTCCCGCTTGTCAACGTTCGCGACGTCGACCTTGACCCCGGCGTTGAACGTGCGGTCGACGACCTTGCCGGTCAGCACGTTCTTCAGCTTGGTGCGCACGAATGCCCCGCCCTTGCCGGGCTTGACATGCTGGAACTCCACGACGTTCCAGAGCTGGCCGTCGATGCTGAGGGTCATGCCGTTCTTGAGATCGTTCGTGGTGGCCACGTGTGTTGCACTCCTGCATGGGTATCGGTGCCGCAGCGCCCGCGGTCCCCGGCTCGCCGCGCGGGGTCCGTGCGGGCGAGGGCCGTGCGGGCGAGGGCCATCAGAGGACGAGCAGTTCCCTGGTGATCGTGGTGAGCGGCTGAGCTGGCCCCGCCGCCCCGGCGCCCGCGCGGACCACGAGCGTGTCCTCGATCCGGACGCCACCGAGGCCGGGCAGGTAGACGCCCGGTTCGATGGTGATGGGAACCCGTTCCCTCAGTGTACCCGTGCGGCCGTAGCCGATCGTCGGCGCCTCGTGGACCTGCAGCCCGACGCCATGCCCGAGCCCGTGCGAGAAGTTCTCGCCGTACCCGGCCGCCGCGATCCTGTCCCTGGCGGCCGCGTCGACGTCCCCGACGTCCGCTCCGGGCCGGGCCGCGGCGATCCCGGCCGCCTGGGCCTCCCGGGTGACCTCGTGGATCTCCCGCTGCCACCCGGCCGGCTCGCCGACCGCGACCGTCCTGGTCATGTCGGCGTGGTAGCCGCCGAACCTCGCGCCGCAGTCGATGGTCACCAGGTCGCCCGGCTCGAATGCCCGGGTGCCGGGGACGTGGTGCGGGATGGCGCCGTTCGGCCCGGACGCGACGATGCTGTCGAAGGCGGGCGCCTCTGCGCCCAGGTCGATCATGGCTCGTTCCAGCGCGATCGCGCATTCGCGCTCGGTCACGCCCGGCCGGATGCTGCCGAGCACCGCCAGGAACGCCTCCCCGGTGATCGCGCACGCCTTCGCCAGCAGCTCGAGCTCGGCCTCGTCCTTGACCATCCGCAGGTCCTCGACCACCCGGCCCAGCGGGACCAGCCGGAGCGCGCCATCGCCCAGCCCGGCCAGCGCCTGGTGGCGCTCGACCGTCACCTCCTGGGCCTCGAACGCCAGGGCCGGCATCCGGCGGCGCAGGGCCTCCCGGGCGAGCGCGAGCTCGGCCTCCCGCTCGACCAGCAGCGGCAGGTCGGGGCAGTCGCGCGCCGCCGTGCCCGCATACCGCGAGTCGGTGGCCAGCAGCGGCTCGCCGTCGGACGGCAGCAGCAGCGCCGCGTTCGAGCTGGCCAGCCCCGTGAGGTAGCGGACGTTCACCCCGGCCGTGATCAGCGCCGCGTCCGCGCCGAGCGCGGCCACGCGCCGCCGGGCCAGCTCCCGCCTCGACTGGTGGATCTCCGGCATGACAGAACTGTACGGCTCACTTGCCGCCGCGCGGGCCGCCGCCAGTGATCACCGCAGCGGCCAGGGCACGCGAGGCCGCCCCGCACGCCTCAGGAGGCCAGCTCCCTGACCTGCTCGACCAGCCGGACGCGCTGCTCGTGGGTCGGGGCGAGCGGCTGCACGTTCAGCGTGGTCACCCCGGCCTCCCGCAGGGCGGCGATCCGCTCGGCGACGTGCGACCTCGGGCCGATCAGGGAGATGCCCTCCAGGAGCGAGCGGGGCACGAGGGCGGCCGCCTCGTCCTTGCGCCCGGACAGGTAGGCGTCCTGGATCGCACGGGCCTCGTCCGGGTAGCCGTAGTCGGCGGCGAGCTTGGCGTAGAAGTTCTGCCCCCGTGCGCCCATCCCGCCGATGTACAGCGCCAGCGCCGGCCGGCCGAGGTCGACCAGGTCCGCCACGTCGTCGCCGATCGCCAGGCTCGCCTGCGCGATCACGTCCAGGGGCGGCAGCGACGGGTCGCGCCGCGCCGTGCCCTCCGCGAGCGCGTCCCCCCAGACCGCCGCCGCCTTCTCCGGGAAGTAGAAGATCGGCTGCCAGCCCTCGGCCAGCTCGGCGGCCAGCGCCGTGTTCCTGCGGCCGACGGCGGCCAGGAAGATCGGTATCCGCTCCCGGACCGGGTGGTTGATGAGCTTCAGGGCCTTGCCGAGCCCGGTGCCCTGCCCCGGCGGGAGCGGGATCTGGTAATGCCGGCCCTGGTAGGTCAGGCGCTCCCGGCGCCACACGGCCCGGCAGATCTCGATGGTCTCCCTGGTCCGGCCGATCGGGTGGTCGTAGGGCACGCCATGCCATCCCTCGATCACCTGAGGGCCGGAGACCCCGATTCCCAGGTTGAACCGGCCGTCCGAGACGTAGTCGAGCCCGGCCGCGGTCATGGCCACCAGGGTCGGGGTCCTGCTGTACAGCTGCAGGATCCCCGAGGCGATCTGGAGCCGCCCGGTCCTGGCCGCCAGGTAGCCGAGCTGGCTGACCGCGTCATAGCTGTAGGCCTCGGGCACGAACACGATGTCCAGCCCCGCCTTCTCGAAGTCGGCGAGCTCGGCCACGGTCTCGGCGAAGCCGCCCGCGTAGTTCAGTGACATTCCGATGCGCACGGGCACTCCAGGCTGGCGGGGACGCGGCGGACGAGGGCATCGTAACGGGCGGCCGGGGCGGTCAGCCCCGCGCCCGCCGGCCTGCCGGTCAGCCCCGCGCCCGCCAGCCTGCTGCTCAGCCCCGCGCGGCGAGCAGGCCGGCGATCGCGCGGAGCGCGAGCTGGTAGGAGGCCACGCCGAAGCCCGCGATGGTCCCGTCCGCCACGCCGGCGACCACGGAGGCGTGCCGGAACTCCTCGCGCGCGGCCGGGTTGGACAGGTGCACCTCGACGAGCGGCGCGGTCCGCATCGCCAGGGCATCGCGCAGTGCGTACGAGTAATGGGTGAACGCCGCCGGGTTCAGCACGACCGGCAACCGCCTGCCCGCCGCCTCATGAACCCAGGCGACCAGTTCGCCCTCGTCGTCGGTCTGCCGGAAGTCGGTCGAAAGCCCGAGCTCGGCCGCGGTCGCCGCGCACGCGCTCGCCACGTCCTGCAAGGTCGCCGTCCCGTACACGTCCGGCTCGCGCGACCCGAGCATGGACAGGTTCGGCCCGTTAAGCACGAGCACGGTCGGCATCGGTCACCTCCCGGTAGGCCCGTTCGAGCAGGTCCTCCGGCGGGTCGGCGAGGATGCCCGGCCGGGCCAGGCCATCAAGCACCACCATCCGCAGCCGCCGGCCCCTGGTCTTCTTGTCCACGCCCATCGCCTCGCGGAGCCTCGGCCACGCCGCGGCGCCCCGGTAGGCGGCCGGCAGGCCGATGGCGGTGAGGATCTCACGGTGGCGCCCGGCGGTGGCCGCGTCGAGCCGCCCCGCCAGCCGGCCCACCGCCGCCGCGAACACCATGCCGACGGCGACCGCCTCGCCGTGCGGGACCGCGTACTCCTCGGCCGCCTCGATCGCGTGCCCGAGCGTGTGGCCGTAGTTGAGCATCTCCCGCGGGCCCGCCTCGCGCAGGTCGGCGGCGACCACGGCGGCCTTGACCCGGATCGCCCGCTCGACCAGCTCCCGCTCGTGCCGACCCCCCGGCCGCGCGGCGCCGGCCGGATCGTCCTCGATCAGGGCGAGGATCGCCGGGTCGGCGATGAACCCGGCCTTGACCACCTCGGCCAGCCCGCTGACGTACTCCCGGCGCGGCAGCGTGGCCAGGGCGTCCAGGTCGGCGATGACGCCGGCCGGCGGGTGGAACGCGCCGACGAGGTTCTTGCCCGCCGCGAGGTTGATGGCGGTCTTGCCGCCGATGGCGGCGTCGACGACCGCGAGCAGCGTCGTCGGCGCGAGCACGACCGGCACGCCGCGCAGCCAGGTCGCCGCCACGAACCCGGCCAGATCGGTGACGGCGCCGCCGCCGAGGCCGACGATCAGGTCGGACCGGCCGACCCGCAGGGCCGCCAGCGCCGACCACAGCCGGCTCGCCACGGTGATCTCCTTGGCCCGCTCGCCGGCGGGCACGGCGACGGCGTGCACCGCGTGCCCGGCGGCGGCGAGGGCCGCGCGGGCGGGGGTGACGAGCCGGTCCAGGCCCTCGGCGTGGATGATCACGACGGTCCGCGGCGCCCGGCCGGCCAGGTCTGGCAGGGCTCCGGCGAGGCCGTGGCCCACGAGGACCTCATAGGGGCGCTCGCCGCCGACGGCGATCCGGGTGACGCTCATCGCCCGCCCGCGCCGCCGGCAAGGCCCGCCAGCCGGCCGGCGATCTCGGCGGCAACCTCCTGCGGCGCGCGGCCGTCGGTGGGCACCGTGATCCTGGCCAGCCGCCGGTAGACCGGCAGCCGCTGGTCGAGCAGCGCCTTCAAGGTCGCCCTCGGGTTCCGTAGGAGCAGCGGCCGCGCCTGGCTCAGGCCGACCCGCGCCGCCGCCTCCGCGAACCCGGTCTCCAGGTACACCACCGGCAGCCCGGCGAGCAGCTCCTGGGTGCGCGGATCGAGCACGGCGCCCCCGCCGACCGCGACCACCCCGTCACTGCCGGCCAGGGCGCGGGCGACGGCGGCGCGTTCCAGCGCGCGGAACGCGGGCTCGCCGTCCTCGATGAAGATGTCGCTGACCGGCTTGCCCGCGTCCGCCTCGACCTGCGCGTCGGTGTCGGTGAAGGCGACGGCCAGGCGCTGCGCGAGCAGCGCGCCCACCGTGGACTTGCCCGCGCCCGGCGGGCCAATCAGGACCGCGACCGGGCTCACCGGATCACCAGGGCCTGCAGGTAGCCGGCCAGGTTCCTGCGCACCTCGGGCACGCTGTCGCCGCCGAACTTCTCCAGCGCCGCGTCGGCCAGCACCAGCGCGGCCATCGCCTCGGCGACCACGCCCGCGGCGGGGACCGCGGTCACGTCGCTGCGCTGGTGGATGGCCCGCGCCGGCTCCCCGGTCCGCACGTCCACGGTGCGCAGGGCGCGCGGCACCGTGGAGATCGGCTTCATCGCCGCGCGGACCAGGACTGGCTCCCCGGTGCTCATCCCCCCCTCGATGCCCCCCGCCCGGTTGGTACGGCGCCGCAGGCCACCTGGTCCCGGTTCGATCTCGTCATGCGCCTGCGACCCGCGCCGGCCTGCGGCGGCGAATCCCTCGCCCACCTCCACGCCCTTGATCGCGTGGATGCTCATCAGCGCCCCAGCCAGGCGCGCGTCCAGCCGCCGGTCGGCGTGGACGTGGCTGCCGATGCCGGGCGGCAGCCCGTGCGCGATCACCTCGATCACCCCGCCGAGCGTATCGCCGTCCTTGCGCGCCGCGTCGATCTCCGCGACCATCGCCGCGCTCGCGGCCGGGTCGAAGCAGCGGACCGGGTCCGCGTCGATCGCGGCAAGGTCCTCCGGCCCGGGCAGCGTGCCCGCCGGCGCCCGGACCGTCCCGATCGCCACGACGTGGCTCAGGATCCGCACCCCCAGCGCCTGGGCGAGGAACCTCCTGGCCAGCTCGCCGATCGCGACCCGCGCCGCCGTCTCCCGGGCGCTGGCCCGCTCAAGGACCGGCCGGGCGTCCGCGTGCCCGTACTTCTGCATGCCGGCCAGGTCGGCGTGGCCGGGACGGGGGCGGGTGAGCGGCTCACCGCGGGCCAGGCCGGCCAGGTCCTCCGGAGTGACCGGATCGGGCGACATGACCCGCTCCCACTTCGGCCACTCGGCGTTGCCGACCCGGATCGCGACCGGGCCGCCGAGCGTTCGCCCGTGCCGGACCCCCCCGGTGATCTCGGCCTCGTCCTGCTCGAACGCCATCCGGGCGCCGCGGCCGTGCCCTGCCCTGCGGCGGGCCAGCGCCGCGGCCACGTCCGCCGTGGTGACCTCGATCCCGGCGGGCAGCCCTTCGCAGATCGCCACCAGCGCACGGCCGTGCGACTCCCCGGCGGTCAGCCAGCGCAGCATGTGCCGATCCTGCCACGGACGGGCGCGTTCCCGGTCACGCGCCCGGGGCCACCACGACCGCGACGCCGCGCCGGATCCGGCCGCCGAGCCCGGTCATGACCGCGTTGCCGATGCCCGCGGCGGCGCCGTCCAGCCGGCGGCCGTCGCTTCCCGGCACGGGGGACACGGCGATCACCAGGTCGCCTCCGCCGGGCTCCGGCCAGAGCTCGAACGACCCGATCTCCGGGCGGCCCGCCACGGCGCGCGCGACGACTTCCCGCACGTCGGGATCGGACCACAGCGGGGGCGGAGCCTCGCCCCTGGCCAGCGCGGCCAGCCTGGCGCCCTCGACCGCGAGCGGGACCGGCCCTGCCACGTCGATGACAACCGCGCAGGACCGCGCCACCGCGTCCTGCCAGACCTGGCGCGCGGCCACCGGCAGCGGGCGCGCGCTCTCCTGCCAGCGGCGCAGCGGGTCCAGGCCGGTGAACGCCGGCAGCGCCGGCCGGCCGTCGCGGCCGATCAGCGTGGCGAAGGCCACGTCGGTGGCCCTCTCGCCGCGCCGGGCCGGCCGCAGCGACCCTGGATCGCCGGCTCTGGCCGGATCCGGCGAGGCCGGCCCGGCGGCCGTGGCCGTCACGGGCACCACGGGGACGAGCAGCCGGGCCGCGCTCAGGGCCGCCAGCGCGTCAGCCTCGGGCCTCCGGCCGGCGGCGTAGGCGGCGAGCGCGGCGGTCACCGCGGGGTCCGCGGAGCCGTCGTCGGAACCTCGCGGCGGGCCAGCGCCGTTGATCACAGGCACGGGGCAACTGTAGTTGAGCGCCAGCGCCTGTAGCTGAGCGCCAGCGCCCGGGCGCCATCCGGGCACTTGTGGCAGGAGGGCCGTGGGATGGCAACCAGGCACTTTATCTGGTCGTGCCATCCGGCCCGGATCAGGCGCCAGTACCCTGGCTCCAGCAGCAGGCAGCGCCTCTCGCGGACGTGTGAGTCCGTGACGAGCGAGATGAGAACCTCATGGAGCCGCATCCAAGCATGATCACAGGGGAGCGAGTGCGGAACATCCCTCGGCAACCACTGCTCATCGAGGCGGGGACGCCGATGTGCAAGCCGGTCCCGCCCCGGCTGGTGGAGCCCTACCTGACCGGGCGCAGGACGGTCATCGCCGGGTTCGCCTACCGCGCGGCGGACTGCGCGTTCAGCGGGCCGGGCGAGTACTACGAGGCGCTCGATCTGGGATACGAAGGCTCGGACTTCCTTCCCGACATGCCCGAGCTGTACCTGCTGCGCTGGCTGGCGACCGGACCGGGGGGCTACCTGGTGCCGTACTCGGTCCAGCACGGCGGCGACTGGACGGGCAAGCCGCCGTTCACCGGCACCGGCTACACCTCATGGGCGGTCCGCCCGATCCCGGAGTTCTACATCGACCTGATGCCGATACCGGTCGGGACCGAGATCCACCGGATCACCGCCGCCCAGGCAGACTTCATCGCGCGCTATGACGGCCAGGTCTGGCTGCGACCCGCCGAGGGGATCTGAGAACGATGCGATACCGACTGCTCGCCAGCTACCAGGGCGCCCCCTACGAGGTGGGCGTGGGGCCAACCGGCTCTGACGTCGTCTTGTTCGCCGCCTGCCCGCCGCCGGAGGACCTGCAGTTCGAGCCGGCCACCGGGCACTGGCGCAAGCCGGTCAGCCGGGCCGAGGTCCAGGCGTTGCACGAGTCCCGGCCGGTCGGCCTGTTCCGCGGCGACCGCTGCGTCGTCCTCGATGACCTGGGCGACCGGCTGCACATCGCCTACCTGGGACACGACGCGCTCCGGGCCGAGCAGCTCGGCTACTGGGAGGTCGACCGCGGCGTCTTCGAGCTGATCACGCCCCGGCAGGAGGTGACCGACATCGTGGAGCAGCGGCTGCCATTCCCGCCGCCTCCGCCGCCGGCGGTCCTCGGCCCGGGTCCCGACGCCCGGCAACACTCCGCGTCCCAGCCGCCGGAAGCGGTGCCCAACGGATATGCGCCGTTGCCGCCGCCGGAGACGGCGCAGGCCGCGAACGGCGGCGACTACGGATACCGCCAGCCCCCGGTGCCCGCCGGGCTCGCCGGCATCTCTTCCGGGCCGGCCACCTCCGCGCCGGCCGCCCCGCCCCCGGTCACCCCCGCGCCGGCCGCCCCGCCCCCGGTCACC
>JAJPIV010000056.1 GCA_021324595.1 Actinomycetota bacterium
CCCGACCGCGGGCCTAAAGACACGCCCCCGGACTGCCCGGCATGCCGCTTCCCCAGATCACACGTGCAATCATCGCTCTAGCCGAGCCGAATTACGCGGAAGCCAGGTCGGTGGCAGCGACGGTGAGCCACTGTTCCAGCCCGGTCAACGTTAACGTCGTTCTGATACTGCCAGGTCGGCGGGCCGCCTGTCCGGGCATGACCGCGGGCGCCCGGTGACGGGCAATCAGCGGCACTCAGGCCGCGGAAGGCCCTAGCAGCGGGGCGGGCCCGGAGCCGGGTTCCGCGGCCATCGCGGCGGTCCACTGAGCGCAGACCGTGCAGGCAAGCGCGGGCCTGGACACCGGGATGTTCAGGCCGCCCTCGGCATCTGCCCGCCGAGCAGCACCGCTCCGGCGGCCACCGCCAGGGAGCTGTCGCCCCGCCAGCACAGCGGCATCAGTTCCAGCGACCTCAGGTCCGAGCGGACCATCAAAACGCCGCCCAGGTGGCCCAGCTCACAGCGATCCAGCACGTCCTGGAACTTGCCGGTCCACGGCCGGAGAGGCTGCTGGCCCGCCGCACCGAGCCGGGACACATCCAGCACCAGGATGCTCGGCATCGTGTAGGTCTTGGCGCCCTTCTTCTCGACGGGATCCTTGCTCTGCAAGGCGGCCATCGACCAGTGGTGGTCCCATTCAGCGGCCGTCAGCGGCGGCTGGTAGGTCACCCGCATGCCGGGCCCGGAGACGGGCCCGGCGGGATGAAGCGTGGCGGTGAGCCCGAGCTCGGGGATCGGCACGCTGCCGGTCACCGGCTGGCCCGCTGCGGCCTTCACGTGCTCCTTGATCGCGGCGATGACAGTGCCGGCGATCCCGGCTGTCTTGACTGGGTCCTCAGAGAACAGCAGCTGGCCGGACCGGATCAGCGTGACGCCGACATCCGGCCCATCCCACAAGCCCTGCTCGAGCAGATCATGCATGGCTGAGGCGGCCTCGGGCCGCGCCCGGGTGGTCACCTCGACCCCGAACTCGGTCACGCGCCACCGGCATTCGAAGTCCGGGGTCTCCTTCCCCATCCTGGCCAGCACGCTCGCGCGGACCAGCTTCACGCCCACCAGCAGCTCCGGGCGCTGCTCCAGCAGCCGGTCCACCGCAAGTTCCTGCCGCAGTCTCGGCGACAGCGCCATGACCTTCGCCGAGCCGTTCGCGATCTGGCCTTGCTGCCGGAACGCGGTGCGCCGGTCGGCAAGCCCGGCCGGCCGGGCCGCCTCCAGCTCGGTGATCAGCGCCGCCAGGGCATCACGAACCTGCGGAGGCACCCACGGCTCATGCAGCAGGTGACCGCTTGGCCCGGTCCACGAAACCGGCACATCCACAGGGCAGAACCTCCCGTCACGAACAGGGGCCGCGTCCAGGCCCCCTCGGCCGCGGCGCCTCAACAGTACGCGCCCGGCAACACCACCCTCGGGTTCTTCTCACGGCCCGGCGGCGATAACCGTTACCGCACTGTCCGGGCCGCCCGCTACCGTTTCTTGCATGATCGACACGGCGGTCTCGCGGCGATGACAGCCGCACAGGTGCTGAGCGAGGAGGAGCTGGCCGCGCTGCTCGCCGAAGCATCCGACCCGAGCTGGCCCGGCCTGAACCGCAGGCCCCTGCCCGCCGTGCTGGACACCGATTTCATCCGGACCGGGCTGCACTACCAACTCAGCAACGGCGCCCCGCCGAAGTCGGTGCGAACCGCACGCGATGGGCTGCTGCGCCTGTTCATGGAGTACGACACGCTGGCCGAGACCGGGGACAGGCTGCCCAGGTTCGCCGGCCAGCTGGGCGTGCCCGCAGCGGAGCTGCGGCGGGTGCTCAACGAGGACTGGCTGCCCCACATTGACGTGGTGAAACTGCCCGGCTCGCTGCGGGAAGCTGACCACCGGGCCGCCCAGGTCCGCGACGGCGACCCCGGTGATTACCCGGCCGCCGCCCTGGCCGCCTTGCTGTCGCCGTGCCTGCTGCTCACCCACAACTACAAGCACTTCGCCGCGCTGGGCGTGCACACGCGCAAGCAAGGCGTCGACGGCGTGATGGCCGTGGTCGCGATCAACATAGGCGAGATGCGGGTGCACGCCGTCATGATGGTCCCCGCCGCCCCGGCCAGGGCCGCCGGCGCCGCGTTCAAGTGGAGCTACGACCGGATCGGGCCCGCCACCTGGGTGATTCTCGGCGTGCTCATCGGCGGCGGGATCTACTGGTATTGCAAACAGCCAGCTGAACGCCGGGAGCGGATCAAGCAGGTGGCCGGTGACATCGGTGCCAGCTACCTGCAGCAGTACGGGGCGGCCGCAGACGTCGCCTACCGGGGCCGCCTGCTGCTGCGGGCCTGCGTCGTGCCCCGGCCAGAGCAGCGCACCATCGTGTCGACGATCTTGCGGGAGCTGGCGCTGGCCGAGGAATCGCTGTCCGCGCAGCAACTCGCGGACCTGCTCGACCCGCCGGTGCGGCCACCGGTAGCCGACCTTCGCGCCTGGTTGCGGCACCACGACGGCACGGTCGTTGACCAGGTCCGCCGCGGCGGATTCGTGCTCGGATCCCACTACCAGCTGCCGGGCTGAACCACGGCAGCGCCGGTAGTGCCAGGCAGTGCAGGCGGCTGGCGTGGCCACTAACGTGAGCAGTGATGAGCGGCGATCCGGATGAACGGTGGCAGGGGACCGGGCGGGAACCCGCCGGCAACCTCCCGCCCGGCCTGGACCGCGAGCAGCTTCTTGCGCTGCGCCGCCCAGTCCACGACGAGGAGCTGATCCGTTCCCGGATCGGTGAGCACGTGGCCGCTCATGACGGCTATGTGGCGTTCTCCGGTGGCAAGGACAGCCTGGCCGTCCTGCACATGGCCCTGGCCGTTGAGCCGAACGTGCCGGTCGCCTTCTTCGACAGCGGGCTGGAGTTCCCCGATACATACGGATAGCTGCTCACTGGCTAGGGCGTGTCTTGTAGATCATTTTGTGTGAGGTCGCGGAGCCAGATCCGGATCGTGGCGGCGTCGATGGTGCCGCGGTAGACGAAGTCGCGCTTGTCGTAGCGG
>JAJPIV010000087.1 GCA_021324595.1 Actinomycetota bacterium
CCCGTCCCGGGACGGCGGGCGCGGCTGATCCGCCGGCGGCCCGCGGCCTCACCGCCCCGGGCGGGCGATGGGGGCCACGGCCGCGCCCGCCGCGCGGACCAGGTCGCCCGGCGCCAGCTCGACCTGCAGGCCCCGCTGGCCCGCGCTGCAGAACACCGACGGCCAGCCCAGCGCCGAGGAGTCGATGACCACGGGCAGCCTCCTGCGCTGGGCGACCGGCGCGATCCCCCCGGTCACGTAGCCGGTCGCGCGCTCGGCTGCCGCGCTGTCGGCCAGCCGGGCGCGCCTGCCCCCGCAGGCCTCGGCCAGCGCCTTGAGGTCGAGCTGCCCGGCGACCGGGACCACGGCCAGGATGAGAGCCCCGTCGACGCTCGCGACGAGCGTCTTGAGCACCCGCTCGGGCGGCACGCCGAGCGCGGCGGCCGCCTCGGCGCCGTACGACCCGGGACGGCCGCCGCGGGCATAGGCGTGGACGGTGAACGCGACGCCCAGCCTGGCCAGGTGCTCCGTCGCCCGGGTGCCGCGTGCCACCACGACGGAAAGCCTAGGCCCCCCGCGCGCTCACCGCAGCCGGGGGCCGCGCCGGGCACAGCGCGGGCCGCGCGCTAGGCCCCGCGGGCGTTCACCGCATCAGCGGCGTCTCGGTGGTGGCCAGCCACGGGTCGGGGGCCGTGGCCAGCACCGTGCGGTAGGCGGCCTCGTACCGCTCCGCCATCACCTCGACGCTGAAGCTCGACTCCACGTGCTTGCGGCACACGTACGGATCGAGCTCCCGGGCAAGCGGAATGGCCGCCGGCAGTTCCTCGGGAGCGTCCACGATGATCCCCGTCTGGCCCTGGACGATCAGCTCGGGGACCGCGCCGCGGCGCAGCGCCACGACCGGGGTCCCGCAGGCCATCGCCTCGATCACGACCAGGCCGAACGGCTCCTCCCAGGCGATCGGGAACAGCAGGCAGGCGGCCCGGGACAGCAGCTGGCGCTTGGCCGCCGAGTCCGCCACGCCGACGATCGTGGTGTCCGGCCCGATTCGCGGCTCGATCTCCCTGGCGTAGTAGGCCCGCTCGATCGGCTCGGAGCACTTGCCGGCCAGGACGATCGGCAGGCCGGCCGCCCGGGCGGCGTCGATTGCCAGGTGCGGCGCCTTCTCCGGGTGGAACCGGCCGAGGAAGAACGCGTAGTCCTCCTTCCGCGCCCGGAACGGGAAGGTCTCGGCGCGGATCGCGTTGTGCACGGTCGCGGTCCACGGCAGGTCGGGAGCACTGGCCCGCTGCGCGCCGGAGATCGCGATCAGCTTGATCGTGTCGCCGAGCGCGCGGTAGTACTCGCCCGGATCGCCGTGAACCGGTCCGTGGGCGGTGACCACGGTCGGGGTCAGGCGTCCCCGGGCCATCAGCGGGCCCGCCATCGTGTGGTCGTGGATCACGTCCGCGTCCAGCGTGTCCAGGATGCTGGCCACCTTCGCCGCGTGCACCAGCTCAGGCATCGTCTCCCCGAGACGGTCGGCCGGGCCGGCGTCGTAGGTGGCGAAGAACCGCTGGGCCTTCGTCGCGTGCGTGCCCGCCCCGATCAGCGTGACCCTGTGGCCGCGCGCCACGAGCGCGTCGACCAGGTCGGCGACGACTGTCTCGATCCCGCCATACGCCGTCGGCGGCACGTCGAAGTACGGCGGGGCCACCATGGCGATGTGCAGCTTCTGCGCTCCCGCGGGAACCTGCTGGGTCCGGGTGAGGGTCGAGCCTGTCGTGCTCACAGTGAACGCCTCCTTACCTTCGTTCACCGGCGCGGCTCGGGGCACCGGTGAGGCGCCCGTCTGGCTGTCCGGCTGTAAATGATCATGCCCGCCGACGGTGGCGCCGATGCTGTTATTGAATTAAGAAAATGCCAATGGCCTGGTAAAGAGTTTACCTATCATGACCAGTGATCGTTGCGCAGATGGCACACTTGGCCCGGCGCTCATCGGCGATGCCCCATCATAACACAATGAAGCAGCATAAAACTCACATAAACGACAAAGCACGATCCGGTCATCACTGGGCCCGCGGGCGGGCAACCTGGCGGCCGCGCCTGCCGGCGGCGGAGCGGCGGCTAGCGGCTCGCCTGGGCGAGGTTGGCCCGCATCGTCCGGGTGAGCTGGTGGTCGGCCCCGAGGACCCGCTCGCAGTCGGCGAGGGCGCGAGCGTACATGGCCACCGCGTCGGCGTGCCGCCTGGCGACGTGGTAGGCATACGCGAGGTTGCCCCGGGAGGTGAGGGTGTCCAGGTGGTCCGGGCCGAGAACCCGGTCGAAGTCGGCCACCGTCTGCTCGTAGGCCGGCAGCGCCTCCGCCAGCCGGCCGGCGCTGTGGTAGGCGCCCGCGAGCATCCCCCGTGCCGTGATCGTGTCCGGGTGGTCCGGGCCCTGCGCCCGTTCCCGGGCCGCCAGGACCCGCTCGAACAGCGTGATCGCCTCCCTGGTCTGGCGAGCCTCGGCGCAGCACGAGGCGAGGTTGGCCATCGTGGTCAGCGTGTCCGGGTGACTGGCGCCCAGGACGGCCTGGCGCCCGGACAGGGCCTGGCGGTAGAACGGCAGAGCCTCCTTGAGCCGTCCCGCGGAACGGTAGGCGTAGGCCAGCAGCGCCCAGGTCGCCAGCGTGTCGGGGTGCTCCCGGCCCAGGCCCTGCTCCTGGATCGCGCGCACCCGGTGGAGGGCGGCGATCGCGTCGTCGAAGCGGCCCGCCGCCTGGTAGGCCTGCGCCAGCCTGATGCACTCCGCGAGGGCCTGCGGGTCGCCCGGGCCGGCGGCGCGCTCCCACTCGCCGAGGTTGCGCTCGTAGGTCGCGATCGCCCGGTCGATCTGGCCCGCGTCGCGGAACGATCGGGCGAGCTCGCTGCGCGTGGCCAGCGTCTCCGGGTGGTCGGCGCCGAGCACCCACTGGCAGCTCGCCACGGTCTGCTCGTACAGCTCGACCGCCACCTCCGGCAGGCCGGCCAGGCGGTAGGCGCGGGCCAGGCTGGCGCGCGCGGTGAGGGTCTCGGGGTGATCGGCGCCCAGCGCCCGCTCGCGCTCGGCGACCACGACCGTGATCAGGTCGACCGCGTCCTTGTACTGGCCGGCCGCCAGGCACGCGCCGACGAGCTGCTCGCGGATCGCCAGCGTGTGCGGGTGGGCGGCGCCGAGCACGTGCGCGCTGGTCCGCAGCAGGGTATCCCAGTACGTCACCGCGGGGCCGGCCAGGCCGGCGCCGGTCAGGCTCGTCCCCGCCTGGGTCAGGACCGGATGCGGCTCCGGCGACCACAGCAGGCTGCCCGCCACCGCCCCGAGACGGGCCGCGCAGTCGCGCAGCGCCTGTGCCCGCGCCTCGTCCGCCTCCAGCGCCGGCCAGACCTCCATGAGCGCGTCCGCAGCGGACCTCGCCGCCTCCTCGAGCACGGCGGCGGGAACGAGCCGGCGGACCGCGGCCTGGACGACCGGGTGCACCACGACCAGGCCGGGCGCGCCGTCCTGGTCCACCGTGACCAGGCCGGCCTGGGCGAGGTTGCCGATGGCAGCAAGCACCTGGCCCGGGTCGATGACCGGGATCGAGCCCCGCGCCGCCACGTAGTCGCAGCCGGTCTGGCTGGCGGGGACCTGCAGCGGCACGCCGGCCGGGTCGAGCAGCGCGATCATCGCGAGCACGGGCCTGGCCAGGCCGGCGGGCGCCCGCTGATCGGCGCGGTCCAGGGCGAGCGACCAGGCCACCTCCGCGGCCGACACCGTGCCCGGGGAGACCCGCCCGGCCAGCTCCTCCCGGCGGTCAGAGAACCTCAGCCGGTACTCGCGGCAGCTCAGCGAGGTCCCGGCCATCGTCGCGGTGGCCAGCGCCAGCGCGAGCGGCATGTAGCCCAGGTCCTCGGCGAGGTCGACGGCCTGCACCCGCTGGTCCTTGTCGTCGCTCAGCCGGGCGGTCAGGAAGCTCAGCGCCTCGCGCGGGCTGAACTGGCCGATCCGGTACACCCTGGGCTCGGCGCCGAGCAGCTCGGCCAGGCCCGCCAGGTCCACGGCCTGCGGGCAGGTGACCAGCAGCTGGCCCGCCGCGGCGGCCGGGAGCACGCCCCGGATGTCGGCGAGGTCCCGCACGTCATCGAGCACGACCAGCCAGCGCGCGCCCGACCGGCCGAGCCACTCGATGAACTGCCGGGCGGCCTCCTCGGCCGTCGCCCAGCCGGCCAGCCCGACCGCCGCCGCCGCCCGCGCGTAGCCCGCCAGCACGGCGGCCCGGCTGGAAGCCGTGATCCACACCTGGACATCGGTCGCCCCGGACCGCGTCAGCCCGGTCGCCAGCGCCGCGGCCAGGCTGGTCTTCCCGTAGCCGCTCGGGCCGGCCAGCACGGTCGCGGCGAACTGCTCCGGCTCGGCCTGGTCGGCACGGGCCGCCGGGGATCCGGCGGCGTCGAGCCCGTAGCCGGTCTCCGGGCGGGGGATGAACGCGTCGGCGAGCGCCGGCAGCCGACCGCAGGTCACCGGCCCGGCGGCCCGGGGCGCCGGGCCGTGACGACTCCGCCACCTCGCACGCTGATCGATCATGACCGCCTGGCTGTGTCCTGGGCGCTGCCGCGTCGCGTCCGGGGCTGCCGCGGAAATGCCGCAGCCGCCGCGCCGTTTTGCGTCAATGGTAGTGAAAAGCGGTGCCCGCTGGGGGCCGCACGCCGCGCAAACCGGCTGAGCCCGGCGGGCCGCCCCGCCTGGCTACCGGCGCATCCGGCGCCACAGCGGGCGCGGCACGAGCCGGAGGGCCAGCGCCGCCGGGCCGAGCGCCCGCGGCACCCACACCCGCGACGCGCGCGACTCGAGCGCGGCGGCGACCGCGGTTCCCACCTGAGCCGGCGTGGACGACAGCGGCGCGGCGGGCATCCCGGCCGTCATCCGGCCGATGACGAACCCGGGGCGGACCAGCAGCACCCGGACCCCCGTGCCGGCCA
Organism: Actinomycetota bacterium; assembly: GCA_021324595.1. GTDB lineage: Bacteria > Actinomycetota > Actinomycetes > Streptosporangiales > Streptosporangiaceae > Chersky-822. The sequence goes on from JAJPIV010000087.1 coordinate 4,938, forward strand.
GCGCGTCGGCCAGGCCGCGCGCGAACGCGTCCAGCCCCGCCTTGGCGGCCCCGTACACGTAGTTGGCCTTCCGGGGCCGGACCGCGGCGACCGAGGAGAGCACCACGATCGTGCCGCTGCCCTGGCGCCGCAGCCGCCCAGCCGCCGCGAGCAGGGTCGTGACATGGCTGGTGAAGTTGGCGTCGATCATCCTCGCCGCCAGCGCGGGATCACGGTCCAGCTCCTCCTGCGGCGTGAGCACGCCGGTCGCGGCGATCACCACGTCCACCGGGCCGTCCGCGAACGCCCGGTCGATCACCGAGCGCTGCGAGGCAGCGGACAGCGCGTCGAACGGCAGCACCGCGCAGCGGAACGGCAGGTCCTTCCCGGCCGCCTCCAGCCGCTGCTCGTCTCGTCCCGCCAGCAGCACCTGGGTGTCAGCCGGGGCGCGCAGCGCGGCCAGGATGGCCAGCCCGATCTCGCTCGTGCCCCCGAGCAGCAGGACCCGGCCGGGCCGGCCCAGGTTCTCCAGCATCCACGACTCCCTCCGGGCCGGACCGCGGCGCTACAGGCCGCTCGCGAACAGGACCAGCCAGGCCGCCTCGCAGCCGATCATGACGGGATCCCGCGAGATCAGGTCCTCGACGGGCTTGCTCGTCGCCCGCGCGGTCAGCCGGTCGAACCGGACCAGCGCCGCTCCCAGCGCGAGGGCGCTGAGCAGGTGGAAGACGCGCATCCGCGCCCCGGGCTCGGTCGCCGCCCACAGCGCGTAGGAGACGACCATCACCCCGGACACCCCTCGCTGCGCGAGCCGCAGCGCGCGCGGCGAGTAGCCGCGCATGGCCGGCCGGTGGCGGGCCGCGTCGGCGCCGAGCACGGTCAGCTCGGTGTACCGCTTGGCGGTCGCGACCATGAGCGCGCCGAGGCTGCACACGAGCAGGAACCAGCCGGAGGGCGGGACGTGCGTCGCCGCCGCGCCGCCGACCACCCGGAACACGAAGCCCGACGCCACGCAGGCGAGCTCGATCACCGGCACGTGCTTCAGGCCGGCCGAGTACAGGAACGAGACGGCCAGGTAGGCCGCGACGGTGGCGGCCAGCCACGGCTCGCCGATGGCGAACCCGGCGCCGACCGCGGCCAGCACGAAGATGACCGCGAGGGCGACCGCGTGCGCGGCGGGGAGCCGCCCGGACGCGACCGGGCGCGACCTCTTGTACGGGTGCCGGCGGTCGCGCTCGGCGTCGGCCACGTCGTTGATCAGGTAGACGGCCGAGGACGCGAGCACGAACGCGGCGCCGGCGACGACCGCGTACCAGAACCCGCCCGGCCGGCCGAGCGTGTCCCCGGCCAGCGGCGCGGCGAAGACCAGGAGGTTCTTCGGCCACTGGCGGGGCCTGGTGCTCTGGATGACCGCCCAGAGCCAGCGGACCGGCCCGGGCAGGCGCGCCGTCGTGCCACTGCGCGGCCGCGTGACCTGCGCCGCCGGCGTCGGAGCTGTCATCGAGCGTAGACCGCCGTGAAGTCTCGGTTGGAGATGTAGTAGTACCTGTCCGCGGGCTGGAGCTGGTTGGGCAGGAGGTTCACCGGAGTCGGATCCGCCGGGTGGCCCTTCGGCAGATAGTACATGAAGGACATCCAGTCCGGGTTGATGTCCAGTTCCATGGCCGTCACGCAGCCGGCCCGCTTGAGCAGGCCCGCGAGGGTGCGCACGTCGAGGGCGGGGCCGTACACGTAGATGATGCGGCCGTCCTTGGTGATGCCGATGCCAGAGCGCCACACGTAGTAGCCGCCGCCGAGCGTGGCGCCCCAGTTGGAGATCACGTTCTGGTTGACCGACGCGGGGACCCGGCCGTGGATGACGATCAGCTTGAGGTTCTGCCGCACGGCGGCGATGTCCGGGCCCATGTGCAGGCCGCCGTACCCCCACGAGCCGATCGTCATGCGGCCGTTCTTGTAGTAGACCTCGGACGCGGCGCCCTTGACCAGGGTCCCGTCGTAGTGGCCGTTCAGGTAGATGCCGCCCTCGGCCGCGTAGACCCGGAAGCCGCTGTTGAACGTCGCGACCAGCCCTCGCCGCTGGCCGGGCGGGATGTTCATCGGGGCGCCCCAGTTGCCCGGGCCCGGGTCCTCGGTGCCCGGCCGCAGGGAGAACTTGAGCAGCCGCTGGTCCATCGAGACGATCCCGGCGTAGTAGGAGGAGTAGACCTTGCTCTCCCGCACATAGGTCTTGAAGACGGCCGGGATCCCGTGGACGCTCACCACCGCGCGCCACACCCCCTCGCCGGGCAACGGCTGGCCGGCCGGCGAGCCGATGTCGGCCGGGACGATCGCCAGCAGACCGTGATGGTGCCTGCCCTTGACGTCCTTGACCACCTTGCCGCCGAGCTTGACGAACGAGACGTTCGGCTTGCCGCCCACCTTCGGCGGGCTGTAGGTCAGCCATTCGCCGAACGTGACCAGCGGCCCCAGATAGTGGTTGCGCGCCCACTCGGCGATCCGCTCGGGCAGCGTGCCGCCGCCCGGCGCGGTGATGGCGTTGCCGAGCGACCAGCCGACGATGAAGACGAAGGTGGTGACGACCGCGAGCACCACGCGCAGGACGAGCCTCGGGCGAGGCCGGGAACGCCGCCGCCGCGGCCCAGGCGGGACCTGCCGCGACTGCCTCGCTGGTGCTACAGGTCGAGCCACACGATCCTCCTCGCTTGTACGCGGGCCCGGTTCCCGGCCCCGGCGGACGGGCGCCGCCCCGCCCCGGTGCACCAGTTGGTCACTGTGTGACCTGATGGCAGACTATCCGGCGCGGTAAGGCGTGTCAGGCACTGCCGGAGCCGGCGCTCCCGCCCCGCCCCGCCGCCCCGGCGGCACGGCACACCGGGACAACGCGCGCCGATCACCGAGAGTTTCCGGCGATGGCGCCCGCGACCGGGGGAGCGCCGTCGCCGCGCGCCCGCCGCCGGCCAGACTGAGGGATGATGACCAACGGGACGACCGGATCGCAGCAGGCCCTGTTCGGCGCGGGCGATCCCGTGCCCGTCCGGGGCCGGGACGGCGGCGCGGGCTGCGCGTTCTGCGCGGTGGTCCGGGGCGAGGCGCAGGCGGCGACGGTGCTGGAGAGCGACCGGCTGCTGGCGTTCCTCGACCGGCGGCCGCTGTTCCACGGGCACACGCTCCTGATACCCAAGCTCCACGTCAGGCTGCTCCGCGACCTGCCGCCGGACCTGGTCGGAGAGTTCTTCGCGGCCGCGCAGCGCCTGGAGCGCGCGGTCGAGGACGGACTCGGCGCCGACGGCTCCCTGGTGCTGGTCAACAACGTGGTGAGCCAGTCCGTCCCGCACCTTCACCTGCACGTGATCCCCCGGCGGTTCAAGGACGGCCTGCGGTTCTGGCTCGGTCCGCGTCGTTCCTACGACGCGGACCACCCGGCCGAGCTGTACGCGGGCAAGATCCGAGCCGCGCTGGACCGGGGCTGAGCGGGGGCCGCTGCCTCAGCCGAGCTCGGGGAACCAGAGCTTGATCTCCCGCTCGGCCTCCTGCATGTCGCCGGAGGCGTGCACGAGGTTCCTGACCGGGCGCTGCTCGGCGTTGGCGAGGTCCGGCGAGTCCGAGCTGTAATCGCCGCGGATCGTGCCGGCCGCGGCGAGGACCGGCAGCGTGTGGCCGACCACCTTGCGGACGGTCTCGATGGCCCGGTTCCCCGAGAGCACCATCGGCACGACCGGCGACGAGAGCAGGAAGTCGGTCAGCCACCTGCGCACCATCTGGCCGATCTCGACGGCGGCGTCGGTGCCGAGCCGGTCCTTGGCGGAGATGCCGAGCCTGGCGTAGTCATCCAGGGTCTTCTGCCCCACGGCTGACAGCCACTCCTCCGACCTCGGGTAGTGGTCCTCGACGATCTCCCGCTCGTTCGCCGACACGCGGATCGCCTCCAGGACCAGGCCCAGCCGCTCGAGCCGGGCGAGGATCGTGCCGGTCAGCCCGCGCTCGTAGGCGTCCGGCTTCACGATGACGAGGGTGCGCTCACGCATTGAGGATGGGCTCCAGGCAGGCGTCGTCGGATTCAGGCCAGTGTGAACAGTAGCAGAGGGCGGGCGGTGGGCCGGCCGGCCGGGACCGTGCGGCCGGCCCCGGCATGTGGTAGGCCGGTCACATGAGCGTGAACGGGGCCGAGCCCGGCCCGGAGCCCGACCAGGTCACGCGGGCGGCGATCGAGGCCGTCTCCGACGCGGTGGAGCTCGCCGACGAGCAGCGGCGGGCACCGTCGCCGCGCGGGCACGGGCCGACCGGGTGGCTGGCCGCGTGGGCGGCCCGCCGGGCGCGGCGCGCCCGGGGAGTGCGCCGGATCGGCGCCGCGGTCGGCGAGGCGGCGCGCCAGGGCGCGCGGGCCGGCGGGCGCCGGGCCGCCTCGGGCGGCCGGTGGCTCAGCGAGCAGGTGCTGGCGATGGCTCCGCGGCTGCCCGTCCGGGATCTGGCCACGCTGCGGGCGCAGTTCCCCGGCCGCAGCCCCGATGAGGTCGCGCAGGCGCTGATCGCCGGGGCGGCCCGGGCGTCGGCGATGGTCGGCGTCGCGGTCGGGGCGTGGGCGGTCCTGCCGTTCCCGCCCGCCGCGGGTGCCGAGATCGCCGCGGAGACCCTGGCGGTCGTGGGCATCGAGGTCAAGCTGGTCGCCGAGCTCCACGAGGTGTACGGGCTGCGGGCGCCGGGCGGGGTGATCGACCGGATGACCGCCTACGTGGCGGCCTGGGCGCAGCGGCGGGGCGTCTCCCTGGCGCCCGGCGGTCTGGTCGTCTCGGCCGGCTCGCCGCTGGCCAGGCAGCTCCGGCGGAGGCTGTCCGGGCGGGCTGGCCGCAGCGTCGCCTCGCTCGGCCCGCTGCTGACCGGCGCGGTCGCCGGCGCCGCGCTCAACCGGCATGAGACGCGCAAGCTCGGCCGGATGCTCACCGATGACCTGCGGGCGCGCTCCCCGCATCGGGGCGGCTGGCCGCCGGAGAGCTGACCGGCGCCCAGCCCGGCCCGAGCCAGCGCTCCAGCCAGGCCAGCTGCTCGGCGAGCACATGGAGCACCGACTCCCGGGCGGCGTAGCCATGGTTCTCCTTCGGCAGCAGCACCAGCCGCGCGGTGCCCCCGAGCCCGGCGATCGCCTGGTACAGGCGCTCGGACTGGATCGGGAACGTGCCCGAGTTCGCGTCGTCGGCACCGTGGATGAGCAGCAGCGGGGCGCTGATCCGGTCCGCGTACCTGAACGGCGAGACCCGGTCGTAGACATCCGGCGCCTCCCAGAAGCTGCGCCGCTCGGTCTGGAAGCCGAACGGCGTCAGCGACCGGTTGTAGGCTCCGCTGCGGGCGATCCCGCACGCGAACAGGTCCGTGTGAGCCAGCAGGTTCACGGTCATGAAGGCGCCGTAGCTGTGCCCGCCGACGGCCACCCTGGCCGGGTCGGCGATGCCGCGCGCGGCGAGATGCCGCACGTGCGCCGCGGCCGCCGCCGTGATCTGCTCGACGTAGCTGTCGTTCTTGGTCTCCGGTGCGCCGATCACTGGCATCGTCGCGTCCGCGAGCACCGCGTAGCCGCGCAGCGCGAACCACGCCGGGCTGCCTGCCGTCAGCCAGGTGAACCGGGTCGTGCTGGCCCGCACCTGGCCTGCGGTGCCCGCGCTGCCGTAGTCCAGCGGGTAGGCCCAGATCACCAGCGGCAGCGGGCCGTGCCGCCGCGGGTCGTATCCCGGTGGCAGGTGCAGCATCCCGGACAGCCGCACCCCGTCGCCCCGGTCGGCCACCACGAGCTGCCGGGCGATCCCGGTGAGCTCCGGGTGCGGGTCGGGCCAGCCGGTGAGCGGCCGCGCCGCGGGCTCCCGCCCGGGCCCGCCCAGCCCGATCACGCGCAGGTTCGGCGGCTCGGCCGGGCTCTCATGCCAGATGACGGCCTGGTCGGTGCGGCCGCCGGCGAAGCAGAGCACGGACTGGCGCGCCCGCGGGTCGCTGAGGAAGAGCCGGGCCGACTCTCCGGTCTCCAGGTCGCGGCGGTCGAGGAAGGGACGTTCCCCGTCCGGCGTCGCCCCGTCCCCGCGCAGGTAGATCGCGCTGCCGTCCTGCCGCACGGTGCAGGTGCCATCGGCGTGCAGCGTCATGAGGGGGGCGCCGGGATCGCCGTAGGCGTCGTCCTCGGCGCGGTCGAGGACGACCCGGTTCCGCTCCGGGGCCGCCAGGTCGCACCACCAGGTCGTCAGCCACCGGCGGTCCCGGTCGTGCTCGGTGAGCAGGAGCGTGCCGGGCGCGTCCAGGTGCAGCCAGCCGATGCAGCGGTGCGCGACCTTGAACGCCAGCCGGGGCTCGCCGTCGAACGGCGCGGCCAGGCACATGATCGCGTCACGGGACTCCGCGGGCGCCACCGGATCGCCGCCGTCGAGCGCCTCGGCCCAGATCAGCCTGGCGGGTGCGCGCTCGTCCCAGCTGACCTGCCGCGGGCCGGTGGGCACGCCCATCCGGGGCACCTCGTCGCTGACGCCGAGGTCCGCGACCACCCGGACCAGGCCGCCCGCCGGCGACCAGATCTCGGCCCTGCGGGCGAAGTAGGCGAACGGCACCCGGTAGGAGAAGGGCCGGGTGAGCCGGCGCACCAGCAGGTACCGGCCGTCTGGTGACTCGTCCAGGTGCTGGTAGAGGCCGGGCGGCCCGAGCGGGAGCACGGTCCCGGCGTCGGGGTCCGCCCGGACCGGCACCGTGGTGGCCAGCTCCTCGAACCGGTCCTCGTCCGCCGGGCAGGAGAGCAGGTCCTGGAAGGTGGCCATCTGGGATCGCTTCCCCGACGTCTCCTCGGTCCGCGGCTCGATGGCCGGGGGCGGGCCGCCGTCCCCGGGGGGCGCTCCGGGCGGCGCGGCGAGCGCGAGCAGCGAGCGGCCGTCCCGCGACCAGCGGACCGTGCCGCCCAGGGCCGGCGGCTCGGCGCCGAGCACGTCCCGCACCCGCAGGCCCGGGATCCGGACCGGGTCGCCGCCGGCCACGCTGGCCGTCCACACCCCGATCCCGTCCTCCTCGTCCACGGTGAACGCGAACCGCTCGCCATCGGGTGCCCAGACGGGCGCGCTGACCTGCGCGCCGTCGGGGAGCGCGAGCGGCCGCTCGGTGCCGTCGGCGACCCGCAGCACCGACAGCCCGTGGAACCGCCTGGTCCGCTGACGGCCGCCGATGGCCGGGTCCAGGCGCAGGCCGGCCAGCCGCAGCACCGGCCTGGCCAGCATCGCGACCGGCGGGTGGGCCTCGTAGCGCACGCAGATCAGGTGCCGGCCGCACGGCGAGGGAAGGACCAGCGGGGTCGGCGGCGCGTCGATCGCAGCGACGATGTCGGGGTCGGGCAGAAGGTACGGCACCGGGCTTCCTTCGTGCGGGCGGCCCGCGGGGGCGGGGATGTTCCGGGTGGGCGAGGCGGGATCTTCCGGGTGAACCCGGCCCAGATCCTATGCGGACCGCGCCGCGGGCCGGGCGCCGCGGGCAGGCCTGTACCCTGGCCGCCATGCTCGAAGCTCGCACCCGCCGCCTCCTGGACATCAGGCTCGCCAGGGACCAGGCCGCGCAGCGGCTGCCGTCGGTCGCCGCAGGCGTCGCGCGGGACGGGCGGCTCGCCTGGGCCGGCGGGCGCGGCCGGGTCGGCGGATCGCCGCCCGATCAGGACACCCAGTACCGGGCCGGCTCGATCACGAAGACGTTCGTGGCCGTCGCGGTCCTCATGCTGCGCGACGCCGGGCGGCTGAGCCTGTCCGACCCGATCGGCGAGCACGTCGACGCCGTCGCGCGCGGCGCCGCGCCCGAGGTGCGCGCCATGACCGTCGGCCAGCTGCTCTCCCACTCGGCGGGGCTGCGCGCCGAGACCGCGGGGCCGTGGTGGGAGCGCACCCCGGGCAGGCCGCTGGAGGACCTGGCCGCGGGGTCGCTCGGGGAGGGCGCGGCGCGGTTCCGGGCCGGACGGCGGCACCACTACTCCAACGTCGGGTACGCCCTGCTCGGCGCCCTGATCGCGGCCAAGCACGGCAGGCCCTGGCAGGAGGTGCTGGCCGACGGCTTGTTCACCCCTCTCGGAATGCGCCGGACGACGACCAGGCCGCGGGGGCGGCACGCGACCGGGTACGCCGTTCACCCGCACGCCGACGTCCTGCTGCCCGAGCCGGAGCACGACGCGGGGGCGATGGCGCCCGCCGGGCAGCTGTGGACGACGGTGAGCGACCTGGCGGCGTTCGGCCGGTTCCTCGCCGGGGACACGGGCGGCCTCATCGCGGCCGACACGCTCGCCGAGATGCGCGAGCCCATCGTGGTCGCCGAGGCGGCCGGCCAGCCGTGGACCGCCGCGCACGGCCTCGGCCTGCAGCTGTGGAACGCCGACGGCGTGAGGTACTACGGGCACACCGGGTCGATGCCCGGGTTCGTGGCGGTGCTGCAGGTCACCGACGCGCCCGGGGCCGACACCGCCATCGCCATGTGCAACTCCACCGCGGGCTTCTCCCGGTCGCTCGGCACCGACCTGCTGGCCATCTTGCGCGATGCCGAGCCGTACTGCCCCGCCGAGTGGGCGCCGGCCCCGGTCGATCCCGGCCTGCTCGCGATGCTCGGCACCTGGTACTGGGGGCCCGCCCCCTACACGCTCAGCCTGTCCGGCGGGGTGCTGGAACTGCGCGGGGCGGGAGCGGACGCGCGGGCGTTCCGGTTCCGCCGCGACGGCGCCGGCGCCTGGCGGGGCGTCGACGGGTACCAGGCCGGCGAGCCGCTCACCCCGGTGCGCGCCGCCGACGGCAGCGTGATCGCCCTGGACGTGGGCTCGTTCATCTACACCCGCGCGCCCTATGACCCCGCGGCGCCCGTCCCCGGGGGCGTCGACCCGGCCGGGTGGCGCGCGCCTGGCGAGCCCGCGGCGATGTCCGGCGGCACGCCCCCGATCGATCCGGGCGCCTTCCGCGCCGGCCGCGAGGCCGGCCCGGGCGAGGATGCCGCGGGCGCCGATGAGGCGCCCGGGCAGGAAGCGTGACGGCTCTCCGGCCGGGCGCCCCCGCCGCCCCCCGGGCCGCCGCCGGGGTCAGGCGGCGGCCCGGGGCCGTACGGGAGCTCCGGTGACCGCTAGTACCAGCCGTAGGCGCACTCGTGCGCCCAGGCGGCGCGCGGCGAGCCGTACCTGGCCCTGATGTAGCGCAGTCCCCACCGGATCTGGGTGCGCGCGCTCGTCCTCCAGTTCCGGCCGGCCGAGGCCATCTTCCACCCCGGAACGGCCTGCGGGATCCCGTACGCACCGGAGTACGGGTTGGTCGCGTAGACGTTCCAGCTGCTCTCCCGCATCCACAGGCGGAGCAGGTAGGGGAATTGCCTGCGCGCCCGCCAGCCGAACCGCCACATCATGAGCCAGGCGATCCGCCGGGCCAGGCGGCGGGCCCGCGGGCTCGACGACGCGGCCGGGACCATCTGCCCGGCCACCATCTGGTGAGCCGTCGTGACCGTCAGCGCCGCCGCCGCGCCGCCGACGCGGCCAAGAGCCACGTGGCTCGCGGGGAGGGGCCCGCGGGCCGAGTGCCCGGCGGGGACGAGCCCGGCCGCGACGATCCGGGCGGGCAGGTGCGCGGCGCCCGCCACGTCGGCCGCGACGGCCGGATGGGTCGGCGGGCGCGATGCCGGCGAGTGGGTGACCGTGGCGAGGAGCGCCGCGAAGGCGAGCGCGGATGCACCCGCGATGATGGTGTATCGGAACGTGATCGAACGGTTCTGCGATCGCGTGGTGAACAAGGTGAACTTCCGGTCGGGCACGCGCGGCGTGCTCAACTCCCACCCGGCGACCGTCCGCCCCGGGCATCCTGCCCGCCGAGGCTCGGTGATCGGCGTGACGGCGGCGTGCGAGGCTCGCGCGGGTTCAGGGCGGCGAATGCGGTTACTTTAAGTAACTCTTCGCGCACGCAGGGTGCTTACGTCTTCCTAGACTGCCGGAAACGCCCGCCGTTCGCACGCGGAATCGCCGAAACGGGCGCTATGACGTGCATCACATCGCCGCGCCGCCGCACGCTCGGTCGGTTCGTCGAGCAACAGCACGTGGGCTGGGCCAGCAGCGTGCGCCCGATCTTGACCATCTGCTGCTCGCCGCCTGACAGCAGCCCGGCCCGGCGGCCGGACAGCTCGGCCAGCTTGGGGAAGACTCCACGGACCCCCCAGTCCGGTTGCCTGATGTGATCGCCGTGGTGTGATGGCTCGGGTTCGCCGGGTGGTCCGGGTGCGGGCGACCCGGACGCGACGGCGCTGGCTGGCGGGGTTGGGGAAGGAATAGGCCATGCGGGCTTCGGGCCTGGCGAGCTGGTTGAGGGCCTGTGACCGGGCATTCGTCACGCCGGCCAGGGCCGCTGCGAGGATCTGGTTCTCCCGCTTGGCTATCGTTTTGGCCGGGGTGAGCAGTTCGGGGATGTCGTCGTTCCGGGCACGCCAGTCGTAGAAGGAGGACAGGCGGTCCCGGACGGCCCGCTCGCACGGCGCGGACCGGGTGATGCGGGCGCGCAGGTTCAGCGCGTCGCGCGGTTTTTCCTTGCCGGTCCAGGCAGCGGCGGTCTCCTGGCCATGCCGGCCGGCGGTCAGGGTGTCCATGACCTTGGCGAGCTGGCCTGGCCGCAGGTGCTCCGGGTTGCGCACGAGCAGGCCCTTGACCCCGGTATCCGGCATCACCGGAACGGCCGCGCCGCCCGTGCTTGTCCCGCACCGCCCGCCGGCGCACGTCCCCGGTGGCCTTGACGGCGAGCCGCACGACGTGGAACAGGCCCGCCATCAGCGTCGCGCCCGGGAGCATCCGGCGCACCGCCGAGGCGTAGATGGCGCACATGCCGATGGCCACGACCTCGATGGCGCCGCGCCAGGCCGGCCGCGCCTGCGCCAGCCAGTACGCGGCATCATCGGCGGTGCGGCCCTCCACCTGCCCTATCAGCCCCTGATCCCCGGACAGGTCCAAGAAGCAGGCGTGCCACCTGTCCGCCAGCAGCGTGTACTCGCCCGTGCCGGGGCTGCCAGCGAACCGGGGCCGGCCGCGCCGGTGCTCACCGGTCCCCGGGCGCGCCACCGGCGCGGGCGGCTGCCCAAGCACCGGGTCCGCACGCCGCGCGAACGCGGCATGCGCCACCGGCCATGACAGCCGCACTCGCGCGCCGCGGCCGTCACCGCCCGCCCGCCCTCAGCCACCAGCCACCCCGCGTGATCACCCAGCCGCCGCGTCACCCGGCACCGCGCCGGGATGGCCGGCAGCGACTCGGTGAACGCCTGGCGCGGGCAAGACGGCACCCGGCACTCCCGCCGCCGCTTCACCCACAGCACGCTGACCCGGCCCTGGCCATAGCCCATGTCGGCCGGGCTCCTCACCACCCGCCCCCGGACATGCCCCGGCGCGGCCTGGCAGCCCGGGCACACCCGCGCAGCCGGACCCGCCGTGACCAGCCACACCATCCGCCCGCCGCCGGGCCCCTCATCAACCTCCACGACCTCCGCGCCATCCAGCGCGAACAGCCGCGACGCCATACCCTGACGCACGCGCCCGCGGCCCTCTAGTACGGCAGCCGCCAATGGCTAGATAACCAGCGGGTTCATGGTGTTCTGCTGATCTCGTTCCAGGCGGGCGCGCTGGTGGAACCATCGGGCGCGGGCCTGGTGGGTCCTCATCCAGGCCGGCCAGTGCTCGATGTGACCTGGTGGCCAGAGCCGGGCCGCGGTGGCGGCGAGCAGGCGGCGGATCTCGGGGACGGTGAGCGGGATCAGCCAGTGGCCGGGCGGTGGTGCCTGGCCCGGGCGTTCGGGGGCCGGTGCGCGGCGGTCGGTGCGGTCGCGGAGCTGGGCGGCGGTGA
>JAJPIV010000114.1 GCA_021324595.1 Actinomycetota bacterium
CGGTCATCGAGTCCGCCGCGCTGATCCCGACGATCATCATGACGAACAGGAACAGCATGAGGACGGCGCCGGTGTAGACGATCACCTGGACGAAGGCCAGGAACGGGGCGCCCTGCATCGCGTACATCGCGGCGAGGACCAGCATCACGACCGCGAGCATGACCGCGCAGTAGACCGCGCGCCGGGTCACGATCATGCCGAGCGCCGCCAGCACCGCCACGACCGCGAGCACCCAGAACGCCGCCGCCTGGGTGGTCTGCGCCGCGCTGGACGCGAGCACGTGGCTCACCGGGCACCTCCGGGGCTCTCCGCGAACGTCGGCCCGAGCCGGTAGTAGTCCTTCTCGGTCTCCCCCAGGCGCATCGGGTGCGGCGGCGCCTCCATGCCGGGCGCCAGCGGGGCGAGCAGCTGCTCCTTGGTCCAGATCAGGCTCTCGCGGTCGTCGTCGGCGAGCTCGTACTCGTTGGTCATGGTCAGCGCCCGGGTGGGGCACGCCTCCACGCACAGCCCGCACAGGATGCAGCGCAGGTAGTTGATCTGGTAGACCGCGCCGTACCGCTCGCCCGGCGAGTAGCGCTCCTCCGGCGTGTTGTCCGCGCCCTCGACGTAGATCGCGTCGGCGGGGCAGGCCCAGGCGCACAGCTCGCAGCCAATGCACTTCTCCAGGCCGTCCGGCCATCGGTTGAGCTGGTGCCGGCCGTGGAACCGGGGCGCGGTGGGCCGCCTCTCCTCCGGGTACTGGACGGTGTCCACCTTCCTGAACATCTGCCGGAAGGTGACCGCGAAGCCCATGACCGGCTTGAGGAACTCAGGCACCGGTGACCTCCTTGACCTCGGGGCGCGGCCCGGAGGCGCCGGCGGCGGCGCCATGGTAGTGCGGCAGGTCCATCGGCGGCACCGGGAACGCGCCGCCGTACCGCTGGGCCTCCTCGGCGTCCAGCGCCGCGCGGCGCCGACCCGCCCGCTCCGCCGAGAAGTCCCAGGCGATCGCGAGCGCGAGCAGCACCGCGACGATCGCGCCGCCGATCACGTAGACGCCCGCGCTGCCGCCCTGGCGCCGCCACACCGACAGCGTGGCGACCAGCAGCGCCCACGCCAGCGCCGCGGGGATGAGGATCTTCCAGCCCAGCCGCATGAGCTGGTCGTAGCGGATCCGCGGGAGCGAGCCGCGGAGCCAGACGAAGCCGAACATGAACGCGGCGACCTTGATCAGGAACCACAGCACGGTCCACCAGCCGGCGTTCGCGCCCGGCCAGACCGAGATCGGCCAGAAGGCGTGCCAGCCGCCGAGGAACAGCGTCGTGGCCAGGGCCGAGACCGTGAACATGCTCACGTACTCGGCGAGGTAGAACAGCGCGAACTTCAGCGAGGAGTACTCGGTGTGGTAGCCGCCGACCAGCTCGCCCTCGCCCTCGGGCAGGTCGAACGGCAGCCGGTTGGTCTCGCCGACCATCGTGGTCACGTAGATCACGAACGACGGCAGCAACAGCACCGCGTACCAGGACGGCCAGTGCCAGATGATGCCGGTCCCGAACAGGTGGAACGGCGCGCCGTTCGCCTGGGACGCGACGATCTGGGCGGTGGACAGCGACCCGGCGTACAGGAAGACCGGGACGAACGCCAGGCCCATCGCGATCTCGTAGCTGATCACCTGGGCGGACGAGCGGAGCGCGCCGAGCAGCGAGTACGGCGAGTTCGACGACCACCCGGCCAGCACGATCCCGTACACGCCCATCGAGCTCATGGCGAGCACCAGCAGCACCGCGACGGGCATGTCGGTCAGCTGCAGCGGGGTGCGGTGGCCGGCGATCGACACGACCGCGCCGAACGGGATGATCGCGAAGCTGATGAAGGCCGGGATCGCCGAGATCGCCGGGGCGATCACGAAGAGCGCCTTGTCGGCCCGGCGCGGGACGATGTCCTCCTTGAGCGGGAGCTTGAGGCCGTCCATGAGCGCCTGGAGCAGGCCGAACGGCCCCGCCCGGTTCGGGCCGGGCCGCTGCTGCATCCGGCCGATCACGCGCCGCTCCGCCCAGATCATGAACAGCGTCCCGACCATGAGGAACGCGAAGACGATCAGCACCTTGATCGCGACCAGCCACCAGGGGTCGGGGTCGACCGACGCGGTGATCGCCGGCGCGGCTGCCGCCAGGACCGTCATCTCGCGCTCCTTCTCACGCGGGGAACCCGGGGGCCGCCCCGGGGGCCGACACGGTGACCAGGCTGCCGTGGCCGGCCCGCAGCTCCCGCCGCGCCGCGCACCCCGCGGAGTTCGACGGAAGCCAGACCACCCGGTCCGGCATCGGGGCCACCTCGACCGGGACCGTGACCGCGCCGTGCTCGGTCGCCACCGTGATCTTGTCTGCGGCGCCCGCCTCGGCCGCCGTGGCGGCCGACATGCGCGCGACGGCAGGGCGCGCGGTGGCGGCCAGGTTCGGCTCGCCGTCCTGCATCCGGCCGGCGTCCAGCAGATTATGCCAGGTCGCGAGCACGGCCTGGCCGGGTCCCGGCGCGGCCGGGGCGGCGGCGGGCCAGCGCAGCGGCGCGGCCGGGCCGGGCCGGGTGCCGAGCGCGGCGAGCTCGCGGCGCGCCGCGGCCGCGTCCGGCAGCCCGAGGTGGACGTCCATCGCGTCGGCGATCCCGGCGAGCACCTCCAGGTCGGTCCGGATCGCCGGGACCTCCAAGGCCGCCTCGAACGCCCCCGGCCGCCCCTCCCAGTTCAGGAACGTGCCCGCCTTCTCCGCGACGGCGGCGACCGGGAAGACCACGTCGGCGCGGTCGGTGACGGCGCTGGCCCGCAGCTCGAGGCTGACCACGAACCCGGCCCGCTCGATCGCCCCGGCGGCGTCCCCCGGCAGGTCGCCGGGGTCCACGCCGGCGATCACCAGCGCGCCGAGGTCCCCGGCGGCCGCGGCCGCGAGGATCTGCCCGGCGTCCCGGCCGGGCTCGGCGGGCAGCGCCGCGACGCCCCAGGCCCGGGCGACCTCGGCGCGGGCGGCGGGGTCGGTGACCAGCCGGCCGCCGGGCAGCAGGCAGGGGAGCGCCCCGGCCTCGATCGCGCCGCGCTCGCCGGCCCGGCGCGGGATCCAGGCGAGCCCGGCTCCGGTCGCCTCGGCGAGGGCGGCCGCGGCGCTGAGCGCCCCGGGCACCTCGGCGAGGCGCTCGCCCGCCAGGATCACCGCGCCCGGCTGCCGCAGCGCCTCCGCGGCGTCCCGGGCGGCCGGATCCGCCGCCTGGCCGCCCGCGCCGGCCATGGCGGCCAGCGCGGCTGCCTCGCTGCCGGGCACGGCCGGCAGCAGCGCGCCGGCCAGCTTGGCCAGGCCCGGGCTGGACAGGGCGGCCAGCGACCAGACCCGGGTGCGCCCGGCCCGCACCGCCTTGCGGAGCCGGAGGAAGACGATCGGGGACTCCTCCTCCGGCTCGAACCCGGCGAGCAGCACCGCCGGGGCCCGGCCCAGGTCGGCGTAGGTCAGGCCGGCGCGCCCGGCGACCCGCGCGGCCAGGAACCGCTCCTCCTCGGCGCTGTGCGGCCGGGCGCGCAGGTCGATGTCGTTGGTGCCGAGCGCGACCCTGGCGAACTTGGCGTAGGCGTAGGCGTCCTCCAGCGTCAGCCGCCCGCCGGCCAGCACCCCCGCCCGGCGCCCGGCCAGGCCGCGCGCGGCCGCGTCCAGCGCGGCCGGCCACGAGGCCGGCCGCAGCGCCCCGTCCGCGTCGCGCACCAGCGGGTGGGCGAGGCGGTCGGGCATGGTCGCGTAGGTGAACGCCCAGCGCCCCTTGTCGCAGTTCCACTCCTCGTTGACCTCGGGCTCGCTCCCGGCGAGCCGCCTGGTCACCGCGCCCCGGCGGTGATCGGTCCGCTGCCGACAGCCCGCGGCGCAGTGCTCGCAGACTCCCGGCGTGGACACCGTGTCGAACGGGCGGGCGCGGAACCGGTACGAGGCCCCGGTGAGCGCGCCGACCGGGCAGATCTGCACGGTGTTGCCGGAGAAGTAGGAGCTGAACGGGATGCTCTCGGCCACGCCGACCTGCTCGGCGGGCCCGCGCTCGAACAGGTCGATCAGGTGGTCGCCGGCGATCTGCTCGGCGAACCGGGTGCACCGGGCGCACTGGATGCACCGCTCCCGGTCGAGCAGGACCTGGGCGGAGATCGCGATGGGCTTGCGGAACCGCCGCTTGGTCCCGGTGAACCGGCTCTCGCCCGCGCCGGACGACATCGACTGGTTCTGCAGCGGGCACTCGCCGCCCTTGTCGCACATCGGGCAGTCGAGGGGGTGGTTGACGAGCAGGAACTCCATCACGCCGCGCTGGGCCTTCTCCGCGACCGGGGAGGTGAGCGCGGTCCGCACCACCATGCCGTCGGTGCAGACCGTGGTGCACGAGGCCGGCGGCTTGGGCTGCCCCTCGACCTCGACCAGGCACTGCCGGCAGGCGCCGAGCGGGGCCAGCAGCGGGTGGTCGCAGAACCTGGGGATCTGGATGCCGAGCTGCTCGGCGGCGCGGATGATCAGCGTCCCCTTCGGGACGGTGATCTGGAAGCCGTCGATGGTGACCCGCACCCCATCGGGCGGCCCGGCCGGCTGCACGGTCATCGCGACGCTCCCGGGAAGACAGTGGACAGCGCGGGGTCGAACGGGCAGCCGCCGTGCTTGGAGTGCTCCAGGTACTCGTCCCTGAAGTGCCTGATCGACGACATCACCGGGCTGACGGCGCCGTCGCCGAACGGGCAGAACGCCCGGCCCAGGATGTTGTCGCACATGTCGAGCAGCTTCTGCAGGTCGTCCTCGCTGCCCCGGCCGCGCTCGAGCTCGTCGAGCACCTGGACGATCCAGTAGGTGCCCTCCCGGCACGGGGTGCACTTGCCGCAGGACTCGTGCCGGTAGAACTCCATCCAGCGCAGCGTCGCCCGGACCACGCAGGTGGTCTCGTCGAAGATCTGCAGCGCCCGGGTGCCGAGCATCGACCCGGCCCCGCCGACCGACTCGAAGTCCAGCGGCACGTCCAGGTGCTCGTGGGTGAAGATCGGCGTGGACGACCCGCCCGGCGTCCAGAACTTCAGCCGGTGGCCCGCGCGCACGCCGCCGGCCAGGGAGAGCAGCTCGCGCAGCGTGACCCCGAGCGGCGCCTCGTACTGGCCGGGCGTGGTGACGTGCCCGGAAAGCGAGAAGATCCCGAACCCCTTGGACCGCTCGGTGCCGAGCGCGGCGAACGCCTGCGCGCCGCCGGCGACGATGTAGGGGACGCTGGCGATCGACTCCACGTTGTTGACCACGGTCGGGCAGGCGTACAGGCCCTCGATCGCGGGGAACGGCGGCTTGAGCCGCGGCTGGCCCCGGTAGCCCTCCAGCGAGTCGAGCAGCGCGGTCTCCTCCCCGCACTCGTAGGCCCCTGCCCCGGCGTGGACGACGATGTCCAGGTCGAAGCCCGAGCCGAGGATGTCCTTGCCGAGGTAGCCGGCCCGGTAGGCCTCCGCCACCGCGTGGTGGAGCCGGCGGACCACGTGCAGCACCTCGCCGCGCACGTAGATGAACGCGGTGCTGGCCCGGATCGCGTACGCGGCGATGATCGCGCCCTCGATCACCGCGTGCGTGTTGGCCAGCATGGTCGGGATGTCCTTGCAGGTGCCCGGCTCGGACTCGTCGGCGTTGACGACCAGGTAGTGCGGCTTGCCGTCGCCCTGCGGGATGAACCCCCACTTGACCCCGGTCGGGAAGCCCGCGCCGCCGCGCCCGCGCAGGCCGGACTCCTTGACCATCGCGATCACCTCGTCCGGGTGCATGGCCAGGGCTGCGGGCAGCGCCCGGTAGCCGCCGGCCCGGCGGTACCCGGCCAGGGTGAACGAGTCCGGCTCGTCCCAGTGGGCGGTGAGCCTCGGGGTGAGCGCCGCGGTCACCGCCCGGCCCCCTCGTCCGGCGCCCATCCGTTCTGCCTGGCGATCCGCAGGCCAGCCAGCGTCGGGCCGCCCGCCGTGTCACCGCCGGCCGCCTGGTCGTCGGGGAACCCGGCCAGGATCATCGCCGCCTCCTTCCAGGTGACCAGGCGGGGCGCCCCGCGGGTCGGGGCGACCTCGGCGCCCGCCCGCAGCCGGTCGGCCAGCTCGCGCGCCGACTGGGGCGTCATGTTGTCGAAGAACTCCCAGTTCACCAGCACGACCGGGGCGTAGTCGCAGGCCGCGTTGCACTCGATCCGCTCCATGCTGACCTTGCCGTCCGGCGTCGGCTCGTCCCCGGCCGTGCCCAGGTGCTCGCGCAGGCTCGCGTAGATCGCGTCCCCGCCGAGCACCGCGCAGAGCGTGTTCGTGCACACGCCGATGTGGTACTCCCCGACCGGGTGCCGCTTGTACATGGAGTAGTAGGTCATGACCGCGGTCACGTCCGCCTCGGACAGCCCGAGCTGCTCGGCGCAGAACGCGATCCCGTCCGCGGAGACGTAGCCCTCGGCCGCCTGCACCAGGTGCAGCAGCGGCAGCAGCGCCGACCGCGGCCTGGGGTACCGGGCGATGATCCGCGCGGCGCGTTCGGCCAGGCCGGCGCGCTCCTGCTCGGTGAAGGCCATTACCGGTCCACCCCTCCCATCACCGGGTCGATGCTGGCGACGGCGGCGATCACGTCCGCGACCATGCCGCCTTCGCACATCGCCGCGACCGACTGCAGGTTCGTGAACGACGGGTCGCGGAAGTGGACCCGGTAGGGCCGGGTGGAGCCGTCGCTCACGACGTGGCAGCCGAGCTCGCCGCGCGGGGACTCCACCGCGGCGTAGGCCTGCCCGGCGGGCACCCGGAAGCCCTCGGTCACGAGCTTGAAGTGGTGGATGAGCGCCTCCATCGACTGGCTCATGATGTGCGCGATGTGCTCGGCGGAGTTCCCCAGGCCATCCGGGCCGACCGACAGCCGGGCTGGCCAGCCGATCTTGGGGTTGGACACCATCACCGGGCCCGCGCTGCCGGCCAGCCGGTCGACGCACTGCTCCACGATCCGCAGCGACTGGTCGATCTCGTCCATCCGGATCAGGTACCGGCCGTAGGCGTCGCAGGTGTCCTGGGTGACCACGTCGAAGTCGTAGGTCTCGTAGCCGCAGTACGGCTGGCTCTTGCGCAGGTCCCACGGCAGGCCGGTGGCCCGCAGCACCGGCCCGGTGACGCCGAGCGCCATGCAGCCGGTGAGGTCCAGGTGCGCGATGTCGCGGGTCCGGGCCAGGTAGACCGGGTTGGCGTCGAGCAGCGCCCGCAGCTCGCCGAGCAGCCGGGGCATCACGCCGAGGAACTCGCGCACCCGCTCCAGGGCGCCGGGCGGCATGTCCTGGGCGACGCCGCCGGGCCGGATGTAAGCGTGGTTCATCCGCAGGCCGCTGATCAGCTCGAACAGGTCAAGCACCTTCTCCCGCTCGCGCAGGCCGTAGAGGAACACGGTGGTGGCGCCGAGCTCCATGCCGAACGTGCCGACCGCCATCAGGTGCGAGGCGATCCGGTTGAGCTCCATCATCAGCACGCGCAGCACGCTGGCCCGCTCGGGGATCTCGTCGGTGATGCCGAGCAGCTTCTCGGTCGCCAGGCAGTACGCGGCCTCGTTGAACAGCGGCGAGAGGTAGTCCATCCGGGTGCAGAACGTCACGCCCTGCGTCCAGGTGCGGAACTCCATGTTCTTCTCGATGCCGGTGTGCAGGTAGCCGATGACCGGCCGGACCTGCGTGACGGTCTCCCCGTCCAGGGTGAGGACCAGCCGGAGCACGCCGTGGGTGGACGGGTGCTGCGGCCCCATGTTGACGACGAGGTGCTCGCCGTCGCCCTCCTCCCGGGCCTCGTCGGCCGCGGCCACGATCTCGTCCCAGTCCTGCCCGCCGACCGTGTAGACGCGCCCCTCGGTCACGCGTACCACCTCCGCTCGTCCGGCGGCGGCACCGTGGCGCCGCGGTACTCGACCGGGATGCCGCCGAGCGGGTAGTCCTTGCGCTGCGGGTGGCCCTTCCAGTCGTCGGGCATCTCGATCCGGGTCAGCCCCGGGTGCCCGTCGAAGATGATCCCGAAGAAGTCCCAGGTCTCCCGCTCGTGCCAGTCGCACGTGGGATAGATGTCGGTGACCGAGGGGATGTGCGGGTCGGCGTCGGGCGCGGTCGCCTCGACCCGGACCCGGCGGTTGTGGGTGATCGACAGGAAGTGGTACACCGCGTGCAGCTCCCGCCCGGCGTCGCCCAGGTAGTGGACGCCGCTCACGCCCAGGCACAGCTCGAAGGCGAGCTCGTCGCGCAGCGCGCGGACCACCTCGCGCAGGTGCTCCCGGCGGACGTGGAAGGTGAGCTCGCCGTGGGAGACCTCGACCCGCTCGACCGCGGCGCGCAGGCTGCCGCCGGAGCGCTCCAGCGCGCCGGCGAGCGCGCCGGCGACATCGTCGAAGTACGACCCGTAGGGCGGCTCGCTCGACCGCACCGGCGGCCGGCGCACCTGGAGCCCGCCGTAGCCCGAGGTGTCCCCGGTGGTGTGGGTGCCGAACATGCCCGTGCGCACGACCGGCGCGGCGAGCCGCTCCCGCCCGGCCAGCGCGGGCAGGTCCTCCCCGCCCCCGGCGACCTCGCCGCCCGCCTCGTTCCCGGTCACCGCGGCGCCCCGGCGGTGCGCAGCGGCAGCCGGGCGAGCCTGGCCCGCTCCAGATCCTCGATCTCCCGCTCCCGGTGCACGCCGAGCTTGGCGTTCTCGATCTTGTCGTGAAGCTTGACGATGGCGTCGAGCAGCATTTCCGGCCGGGGCGGGCAGCCGGGCAGGTAGATGTCGACCGGC
>JAJPIV010000066.1 GCA_021324595.1 Actinomycetota bacterium
CCCTGCTCGGCCCGTCCGGGTGCGGGAAGACCACCACGCTGCGGCTGATCGCCGGCTTCGAGCAGCCGACCTCCGGCACGGTGCTGCTGGACGGGGCGGACGTCACCCGGGTCCCCCCGAACAAGCGCAACGTCAACACGGTGTTCCAGAGCTACGCGCTGTTCCCGTTCCTGTCCGTCGAGGAGAACGTGGCGTTCGGCCTGCGAAGCCGGGGCGCGGGCCGCGAGGAGATCCGCCGGCGGGTCGGCCAGGCCCTCGACCTGGTCCGGATGACCGCGTACGCCAGGCGCCGCCCGGCCCAGCTGTCCGGCGGCCAGCAGCAGCGGGTCGCCCTGGCCCGGGCGCTCGTGCTCGGGCCCGCCGTGCTCCTGCTCGACGAGCCGCTGGGCGCCCTGGACGCGAAGCTGCGCCGCTCGCTCAAGGTCGAGCTCAAGGCGCTGCAGGAGCGGGTCGGGATCACGTTCCTCTACGTCACCCACGACCAGGAGGAGGCGCTCACCATGTCCGACCGCCTGGCCGTCATGCGGGCCGGCCGGATCGTGCAGGTCGGCGCGCCGCGCCAGATCTACGACGAGCCCGCCGACGCCTACGTGGCCGACTTCCTCGGGGTCTCCAACCTCATGGAGGTGCAGGTCGTCGAGCGCGGCCCGGGAGCCCGCTGCCGGGTCAGGCTGGGCGACCGCGTGCTCGCCGCGGACTTCGGCGGCCACGACGCGCCCGCGCGGGCGCGCGCCGTCATCAGGCCGGAGCGCGTCAGGCTCGAGGAGCACGGATCGGACGGGCCGAACCGGGTCCCCGCGATGGTGGAGCGCCTGGTGTACCTGGGGTCGGCGACCCAGGTCCTGCTCCGGCTGGCGGCCGGACCCCAGGTGCAGGCGCTGGTGCAGAACGACGGGGGGCGCGACGGGCTCGCGGCCTCCCTTGCCCAGGGCGTCCCGGTCCACCTGCACCTGCCTTCGGACGCGCTCCGGGTGCTGGCCGGCGACCCGGCTCCCGAGGCCGACGGCGCCGGCGACGCCGACGACGTAGGCCAGGCCGGCCTGGGCGCCTGACCGGAGGAAGCCGGCCGGCTGCTGGCCGGCTGGCGGCGCCCGGCCCGGGCGGCCCGGTCCGGCGCCGGCGATCCCCCGCCCCGGCGGGAACGGCCGCCGTTGACATCGCTCGCAAGGAAGTCTATTTTCATCGTTATTCCATCTGATTGCCACTGAATCAGTAGGAATATGCGGCTGAGCCGACGCATCCATGGCCGCGGACGCAGGGCGGCACGAATGCCGTGCCCGCGGCGGCCCGCGCCAGGCAGGTGACCGGCGACGGTGAGGGGAGGCCGACGATGACCCAGCCAGCGGCCCGGGCGGGCGGTTCAGCGGGGAGGGGGCGGCTGCGCGCGCGGCGCGGCCTGATCGCCGTCGGGGCCGCCTGCCTGCTCGCCGCGGCGGCCTGCACCAGCCAGGCGACCGGGCAGAAGGGGCCGTCCGGGCCGCCGGTGCAGGGCGGCACCGCGACGTTCGCGCTGCCGGTGGGGGAGGACTTCAGCTGGATCTTCCCGATCGAGAACCAGGCCAACAACGAGCCGTGGGACCTCAACGTCGAGGAGGCGATCTGGCGGCCGTTGTACTTCGCCGGGCAGGGCGCCAGGCCGGTCATCGACCAGGCGCTCAGCCTCGCCTATCCGCCGGCCTGGTCGAACAACGACCAGACCGTGACGATCAGGCTCAAGCACTACCTGTGGTCGGACGGCCAGCCGGTGACCTCCCGGGACGTCGAGTTCTTCCTGAACCTGGAGCGGGTGAACAAGGCCCAGGACGCCTGGTACACGCCCGGTGCGATGCCCGACGACATCAGGAGCGTCAGCTACCCGAGCCCCACCGAGGTCGTCATCAACCTGACCCGCCCGTTCAGCCAGCAGTGGTTCGACGACAACCAGCTCACCTGGATCTTCCCGCTGCCGCAGCACGCCTGGGACAAGACCAGCCTGACCGGGAGGGTCGGCAACTACGACCGCACCGCGGCCGGGGCCAGGGCCGTCTTCAGCTTCCTGTTCGCCCAGTCCAGGCAGGTGTCCACGTACGCGACGAACCCGCTGTGGCAGGTGGTGGACGGGCCGTGGCGGCTCACCGGGTACGACCCGACCACCTTCCAGACCACGCTCGAGCCGAACCGGAACTACTCCGGCCCGGTGAGGCCGCACCTGGCCAGGTTCGTGATCGACAGCTTCCCGAGCAACACCGCCGAGCTCGACGCGCTCCGCTCCGGCGAGGTGACCTACGGGTACCTGCCGTTCAGCGACTACGGGCTCGCCGGGACGCTGCAGCGGCAGGGCTTCACGATCGCGCCGTGGGCGCCGGAGTACGTCCAGTGGGCCGAGCTCGGCTACACCAGCCCGGTCTACGGGCCGCTGGTCCGGCAGCTGTACATCAGGCAGGCGCTGCAGCACCTGGTGGACGAGCCGCTGTACATGAGCCAGCTCTTCCACGGCCTCGGCCAGTACACCTACGGGCCGGTGCCGAACTTGCCCGGGTCGCCGTACGTCAGCCCGCAGGAGAAGGTCGACCCGTACCCGTACTCGGTCTCCGCCGCCCGCTCGCTGCTCGCCGCCCACGGCTGGGCGCCCGGCCCCGGCGGCTACCTGGTCTGCAAGCGCCCCGGCAGCGGCAGCGGCCAGTGCGGCGCGGGCATCGCGGCCGGCCGCCAGCTCGCCTTCTCGATGATGTACTCGACCGGCAGCCCGTCCCTGGTCTCGGAGGTCGAGGCGTACCAGACGGCCGCCAAGAGCGCGGGCATCCAGATCACGCTCAACCCGCAGACCGAGAACACGATGTTCTCGATCGGCGGCACCTGCCCGCCCGGCCCGTGCAACTGGGGAATCCTCATCTACTCCTCGTGGATGTGGAACTACGGCCAAGGTGACGTCTACCCGACGTCCGAGGGCGAGTTCGACGCGGGCAACTACTGGGGCGGCGGCTACTCGTCGCCCGTGGCCGACCGGCTGATCCGCGCCGCCGCCACGCACTCCGGGCTGCGGTACCTGTACGCCGAGGAGAACTACCTGTCGCGGGACGTCGCCGCCTTGTGGTTCCCGACCGTCGACAACGCGATCTCGGTGGTGAGCGACAGGCTGTCCGGGTGGCAGCCGCAACAGGTGTTCGCCAACCCGATGCCAGAGAACTGGTACTTCACCAAGTGAGGCGCGCCGCGCGCGCCCCGGCCGCCGGCCGGGCCGGGGCG
>JAJPIV010000162.1 GCA_021324595.1 Actinomycetota bacterium
GCTGGTGACCGGCGAGGTCGCGCGGACCACGGGGTACGAGCCGGGGTTCCCGCCGCAGGACGCCTGGCTGGACGGCGCCTGGGTGCCGGACCCGCTCGTGCTGGACGACCAGGCGCTGGTGATCAACGTCGCCGGCAAGGGCCTGGTGGTGCTGACCGGGTGCGGGCACGCCGGGATCGTGAACATCTGCCGCCACGCCCGGCGGCTGACCGGGGACCAGCCGCTGTACGCGGCGATGGGCGGGTTCCACCTGAACGGGCCCCTGTTCGAGCCGCTGATCCCGCGGGTGCTGGACGACCTGGCGCAGATGGCCCCTCAGGTGCTGGTGCCAGCGCACTGCACCGGATGGAGGGCGCAGCACGCGATGGGCCGCCGCTTCCCGGACGCGTTCGTCCCCAATGCCGTCGGCACCCGGTTCACCCTCTGATCGCGCGGTGGCGAATGCGCCGGCCGGGGAGGCGCGCCCCAGGTACTGCCCTGCATGCGTGAAGAACGCCGCCGGGGAACCTGAATATTTGCTGCGGCGACGCCCTTCCACGCGCGCCAGCTGGCGGGTCCGGACGCCGGGGAGGTGTCACCGGGATCAGACCAAGGCACCACCGACCTGAGCTGGCGTGCTCGCGGGCCGTCTGGACGATGTGCTAGGGGCGGGCGGTACAAAGCGGCGGGCATCTACGACGAGCTGCTGGCCGCGCGGTCGTTCGCGAGCGAGCTGCTGATCCGCGGTCGCGCGCACGGCGGCACCGGGTCAGGGCTTGACGCCGACGTAGCTGCAGGGTGGCTGTCATGCCTGCTGGCAGTGGCCGCAACCGGCCTAGGCGACCATGCGGGAGCGCTGGTGTGGTGCTCGGACGCAGAGCGCCACGGCCGGGACCGCGGCTGCCCGTGACCATTGAACCCATTGACCATTGAATCCATAAGGAATCACTTATCCAGGCCACCTGTCCGCGGCGGCGGCCAGTGCCCGCAGGGCCGATCCCTGCCCCCACGGGGAGGGCTCCACCGCGACGGAGAGGTAATCGCCGAGCGCCCAGCTCGGCAGCACGTCGGCCGACACCCCGCGATACGTTCCCTCCTCGTCCACCGCGGCCAGGCAGGCGCGCATCGACCGGCCGACGGCCCCGGCCCACGCGCCGGGCGGCGCCTCGGGATGCAGCGCGGCGGCCGTGAAGAACGCCGCCGTCGACGTCTCGCTGGGCGCGCCGTCGTGGCCGAGCACCACGGGCCAGTGCCCGTCGTCCTGCTGGGAACCGGCGAGCGCCTCGATCATCTCCGCGGCAGCGTCCCGTAGCCCGGCGACCGGGCACTGGCCCGAGGCGAGTGCGATGGTGTCCAGGCAGCCGAGGAGCGCCCAGCCGATGCCCCGGGTCCAGGCGATGCCGTTGTTGCGGCGGCGCGCGGCATCGTACCACTGGGCCCAGCCGTCCGGGCAGCGGACCAGGTCCAGGATGCCGGAGGCCATGGCCACGGCCCGACGGGACAGGTCCGCGCTACCGCGCAGCCGGCCGATGGCCGCCAGCCCGGTCGGAAGGTGGTAGAGCGCGTCGATGCACACGCCGAAGCGGTAGGCCGGGCGGTGCGGCTCCAGGGCGGGAACGCGGCCCGCCACCACGGGCAGCCGCTCGACCGCCTCCAGGAAGCGCCCGGCCGCTGCCGGGCTCAGCGTGCCGTCGCCGACCAGGCTGGCGATCGCCGCTCCGGGGGCCAGGGCGTCGTCCAGGCCGGGCGGGCAGCGGGACGCCCAGCGATCCAGCGCCTCGGCGGCGAGGTCCCGTGGCCGGCCGTCACCGAGGGATGCCGAGGCGGCGAGCAACCCGTCGATGGCGATCGCGTCTCCCCAGTACCAGCTGAAGAACCGCCAGTCGCCCGTGCGGGACGCGGTGCGGGCGAGTGCCTTCCGCACGGTGAGATGGCCGGCCGCGCTGCTGGCCCCGGGCATCGGCGTGCGCGGCGGGAAGTCGAGCACCCTCCGAGCATCGCATGCGGCCACGGCGGACGGCGCGGCAGTGTGCCGGACCTGGCCACGCGGGCGCCGCTCACGAGGCGCTGGCCCCGGCCGACCGCGCCGCCGCCTCCGCCGCCTGCGGGCCGATCCGCAGCACCCGGGTGGCCGCCAGGTAGTACAGCGCCCCCGACAGGACCGCGCCCACGATCCACGAGATGTCCGCGCCGCCCATGGACCTAGCGACCGGGCCCTCGTAGAGGGAGGAGTTCACGAACGGGATCTCCACCGCGATGGTGAGGGCGTAGATGCAGACCGCCCACCAGTTCACCGCGCCGTAGGTCCCGCGCGGCTGGAACATCTCCTCGACCTGGTAACGGCCCTTGCGCACCAGGTAGTAGTCGGTCAGGTTGATGGCCGTCCAGGGGATCATGAAGTACAGCAGGAACAGCACGAAGTTGGACAGGTCGGTGAGGAAGTGCGGGCTGGCCAGGATCGCCAGCAGGGTCCCCACGGCCGCGACGGCACCCGCTGAGAGCAGCCGGGCCACCGAGGCCGAGCCCACCCGGCCGCTGGGGGAGATGGCGGCGGCCCCAGACAGGAACGGGCCGTACAGGTTCTCCACATTGGCCGCGAAGATCCCGAGGATCGCGGTGATCAGGATCAGCCACCGCACCGCCGGGAACAGCCCGGCGAAGTACCCGGCGGTGTTGGCCGAGATCGCCGGGGCGGCCAGCACCCCGCCCAGCGCGCCGATGCTCATGAACCAGCACGCGCCCATCGCCGAGCCGGCGTAGGTGTACCAGAAGGTGCGCGCGGCCGGGGTGTCCTGCGGCAGGTAGCGCGAGTAGTCGGAGACGTACGGGGCCCAGGTGATCTGCCAGGACACGAAGATTGAGATCACCAGCAGGATCGTCGCCGCGGTGTCGCCGGTGGCGTGGTAGGCGGGGTGAGGCAGGGTCAGCATCTTCACGGTGATCGCCAGGAAGACCACCGCGAACAGCAGCGACGCCCACCGGTCGTAGCGGTGGATCAGGTCGTAGCCGACCCAGGCCATCAGCAGCGTGATGGCGTTGCAGATCACGATTCCCCAGTCGGTGGAGACGTGAACGAGCCGTGCCATCGCCTCGCCGCCGAGTATCGCGCTGCTCACGAAGAACCCGACGTACATGAGGATCACCGCGATGATCGGCAGTACCGCCCCGTACATGCCGAACTGCGCCCGGCTCTGGATCATCTGCGGGATGCCCAGCCGCGGCCCCTGTACCGAGTGGTAGGCCATGAACAGGCACCCCACCAGGTTCCCGATGAGGATGGCGGCTATCGCCCACGCCAGGCTCAGGCCGAACACGGCCGTGGCCAGCAGGCCCGTGGCGACCGCGGTGATCTGGGCGTTGCTGGCGAACCAGATCGTCAGGAGCGTGCTGGGCCTGCCGTGCCGCTCTGCCGCGGGAATGATCTCGATCGCCCGCCGCTCCACCAATCCGGAGCGCTCGGTGCTGCCCGGCATCGTCATCGCCTTCCCTCCCTGTGCCCACCTCTTGCCCGGCCGGCCACGTCGAAGGCCTGCGCGGCCACACAGCTCTCGCGCGCGAGCGCGGCGTGGGTGACCGGCGTGTCGTGATCCGCGTGGAACTCGAGGATCCGAAGCGTGCGCGAGGCAGTGCTGTTATATGAAAGCGGTGTTGCTCATATATGGGAACACCGTTCATGATCTTGCGCAAGGGGTAACGAATCGGTGCGCAGGCGGTCAACCACCCCATGCCGCCGCGCCGGGGCGCGCCCGGCCCGGGCGAGAGCGTCACGGATGCTCCAGGTGGGCGCCCCACGGCCCCCTGCCCACCGTCCAGTCGACCGGGACGCCGTGGAGTTGCAGGCGGGTCAGGATGTCGGCGCCCCGCCGCGTCCAGAAGACGATCGCGCCAGCACCCGACTCCAGCAGCACGCCCCGGCTCATCACCGGCACGAAGACGCGCCGCGCCACGGAGATGTCCTCATAGCGAGCCACCCACCCCGTGACCAGCCGCCGCAGCGCGCCGGCGCTCGGGCCCACGCGGACCCCCCAGGAGAGCAGCTCGAGCCGGGCGAGCGGCCAGATCGCGCTCTCGCCCGCCGACCAGAGGCCGCCGACGAACGCCCGCTCCGGCGCCTCGGACCGTCCGGACATCACCGTCGCACCCTCGCCCCGCGCGCCCCGGGCGCGCGATCGGCCGGTCACCCCGGCAGGCCGAGGCTACCATCAGGACGGTGCGCGACCTGGACGACGTCGCGGCGCGGCGGCTGAGCGCCCTGCTCGCGGGGGCGCTCGTCACCCACATGATTTCCGCCGCGGCCGCGCTCGGGCTGCCCGACGCCCTGGCCGGCGGGGCCGAGGCGAGCGAGACGCTGGCCGGGCGGTGCGGCGCGGACCCCGACGGCGTGCGCCGGCTGCTCCGCGGGCTGGCCTCGGTCGGCGTGACCGAGGAGCTGGCCGGGGACACGTTCCGCCTCACCGGCATGGGGCACCTGCTGCGCGCCGGCCACCCCCGCTCGCTGCGCTCCTGGGCAGTGGTCCAGGGCCAGCTCATGGCCCCCATGTGGTCGGGGCTGCTCCCGGCCGTCAGGTCCGGGCGCACGGCGGCGTCGGTGGTCTTCGGCCGCCCCTTCTACGACCACCTGGCCGCCCGCCCCGACCTGGACGACCACTGGAACGCGGCCATGGCGGAGACCGCGGCAGCCTGGCTGGACGACGCGCGCCTGCTCGGCGCGGTGGACTGGCCGGCCGTCCGGCTGGTGGCTGACGTCGGCGGCGGCCGTGGCGCCCTGCTGGCCGCGCTGCTGCGACGGCACCCGCACCTGCGCGGGGTGCTCTACGACGCCGCCCGCGTGGTGGCGGGCGCCGCCCGGATCTTCTCGGCGGCTGGGGTGGCCGGGCGGGCCCGGGCGGTGGCCGGCGACTTCTTCGCGTGGGTGCCGCCGGGCGCGGACGTGTACCTGCTCGCGCGGGTGGTCTTCAACTGGGACGACGACCAGGCCGCCGCGCTGCTCGGCGCCTGCCGGCGGGCGATGGGGCGGCAGGCCGTCCTGCTCGTGATCGACCAGGTGATCCCCGGTGAGGCCGGCCCGCACCCGGCGAAGGTCAACGACGTGAGCCTGCTCGCGATGGGCGGGCGGGCGCGGGACCTGCGGCAGTGGGAGGCCCTCGCCGGCCGGGCGGGCCTGCGCCTGGCCGGCCCTCCCGCGGTGCCGTCCGCCGGCGGGCCGTGGGCCGCGCTCCTGCTGCGGGCCGGCTGACGATGCCGGAGCGGAACTGGCCCGCGCGCGCCGCCTACGGGCTGCGCCTGCACGGCCCGCTCATCGGCGCGCGGGTCCGCTCGCTGCTGCCGGACGACCCGGGGCCGTGGCCGGACGTGCGCGTGGCGTGGGCACCGGCGGCCCTGGGCGGCGCCCGCGAGGAGATCGGGGACGACCGCGCGATCGTGCACTGCCTGTTCGGCGGCCACCTGGCGGCGGACCGCCGGGCCATGTCGGCCACGTTCTGCGATCCGGCCCGCCCGGCCCCCGATCTGGTGGTGCATCCCGGGCTGGCCGGCGTCGGGGTGATCTTCGCCCGATGGCTGGGCCGCTCGGCGTTCCACGGCGGGGCCGTGCTGGCCGCCGGGCAGGCGTGGGGGGTGGTCGGCGCGAAGGGAAGCGGCAAGACGACCACCCTGGCCGCGCTCAGCCGCCTCGGCCATCAGGTCCTCGCCGATGACCTGGTGGTCCTGGATGGCGGCCGCGTCCTGAGCGGGCCGCGCGCCCTCGACCTCCGCCCCGCCGCCGCCGCCCGCCTGCCCGGCGGCGTCGGCACGGTGGCGGTCCGGGACGGGGAGCGCCGCCGCCTGGCCCTCGGGCCGGCGGTCGCCTCGGCCCCGCTGGCGGGCTGGATCCTCCTGGAGGAGGCGCCCAGGCTCTCAGTGACCCGCGTCCGGCCCGCCGAGCGCCTGGCCGTCCTGGCCGAGCACCTGGCGGTGCGCCTGGTCCCGGCCGACCCGGCGGCGTTCCTGGACCTCGCCAGCCGGCCCGCGTACCGCATCGGCCGCCCGCTCGCCTGGGATGCCCTTCCCGAGGTTGTCGCCGCGGTGAGCGAGATCACGCGCCGCGCGCGCCCGCGCGGTCCCGGGCCGGGCGGGCACGCGCAGTAGCGGCAGGTACGCCCCCGGGCGCCGACCGGGCCCGCCGCCCGGTTCCTCCAGCCAGGCGTGCGCGGAGAATCCCCGCGCCGGGCTGGTCACGCCTATGACCAGGTCGACCGGGCGACCGTGGTCGGCCAGCCACGACTGCAGCACGCGGGACCGGAGCAGGCACGTGACGCCCGGTCGTCCGAGCACCGCGTTCACCCCGGCGGCGCCCGACGCCGGTATCCGGCGCGACGAGGGGAGGCGCACGTCGCGCACGTCCCGGCGGCGCAGCTGCCGGGCGCAGGCCGCCAGCGCGGCGGCGGCCCACAGCGCCGCCGCCAGCGCCGGCGGGCCCGGCCGGCGCCTTCCCTCACCGCCCACCCGGTCCCTCCGGCGCCTCGCCGGGGCCCGCCAGCAGGGACTCGGCGGCCAGCGCGGCCACGAACCGCTCGACGTCGGCCCTGGCGCGCTCCAGCGGGATCCGGCAGGCGGTGCTGAGCGCGATCGCCAGCTCGCCGGCGCTCGCCCCCTGGGCCAGGGCCTCCCACAGCGGCGCGCCCGAGGAGTTGACGGCCAGGTAGCGCTGCTCACGCAGGTCGAGCACGACGATCTCGCCGTCGGCCGACCGCCAGTGCAGGTCCTCGGCCCGCAGGCGCAGCACCTGGCTCATCGGCCCCTGCACAGCCTGAGCCAGGTCGCGAGCGCCGGGACCAGGAACCGGGCGCACCGTCCCAGGTGCCGCAGGCGGGCCAGCACCAGCCCGCGCGTCCCGGGCGGGGCGGCCGGGTGCCGGTGCCGCAGCAGCGCGGCGGACGGGAACGCCCGCCGGACGATCGCGGCCGCCTTCCCGGGCAGCGACGGCGCGGCGGCGACGGACAGGAGAGCGTCGATGCCCGGCGGGTGCGCGGGCAGCGACGCCAGGCGCAGGGCCGGGGACGCCCGCCGGGGCAGTCCCAGCCGGCCGGCGACCCCGGCTCCCTCCGGCAGCAGCCTCAGCCCGGCGGCAAGGGCGCCGTCGAGCCCGAGCCGGGTGGCCAGGGCGCCGGCCCGCAGCCACTCCTGCTCGCTGGTGACGGCCAGCACCCGGCGCAGGTCCTCCATCGTCTGGAAGCAGCCCACGCCGTGGGCGGCGGCGTGGACGGCGACGAGCAGCGCCCTGGCCGGCACGCCGGGAGCCAGGACCGCGAGCCCGCCCACGGCGAGCGGCTCGGCGCCGGCCCGCAGCAGCTCCCAGGTCCCGGCCCGGCGGCCGGCCACCGGCGACAGGCCCTTGTGGAGATCGACGAAGAACGGCCAGCCTCCCGGCGGCCGGCGCCAGTACACGGCGGCGTGCCGCGGGCGCTCCAGCGCCGAGTAGCCCGCGTGCCAGTCGGCGAAGCCGAGGCCGGCGAGCACCTCCCGGGCCGGGCCGAAGGCCCGCTCCGGGACCAGCAGGTCGGTATCCCGGTACAGCCGGCCGCCATCCGGGTAGAGCCACCCGGCCACCGAAGGCCCCCTGAGCAGGATCGGGTCGATTCCCGCGCGCCGCAGGGCCGCGACGACCTCCGCGGTGACGCCGTCGATGGCCAGCACGCGGGCGATCCCGGCGAGCGCCGGGCTCATCCCGAGGGCACCCGATTCCACCGGCATCGCAGGACGGCCCGGCCCGCCGGACCGGCGCCGCGGCCCCCTTCCGTCTTTCCCGGAAATGCCCGGCCGCGGCTTCGCGGTGACGCCGCCATTTACCGGACGATTCCCCCGCCCGCGGGCGCGCCCTGGCGCGCGCCCGCATCATGGCATTCATAGTAAAGGCTCGCCGCTGGCCTCGCGGCCCTCGCCGGGCGGCCGCGACGCGATTTCGCTCTCGTCCATTCGTCACCGGGAAGGCGGGCGATGGCACCAGGCGCGGGGCCGGGCGGGGCCGGGAACCCGGCCCGCGCCCTGCCGCTGAGCCCGCTCGAGCTCGCCGCGGGCGTGGCCCTGCCGGGCCAGGGCGAGCTGGACCCGCTGCCGGGCCAGCGGCCGGGGCAGGCCGATCCGGACCCGGCGCCACCGCCTTCCGCGCCGCGCGGCCGCGCCGACGCCCGTGCGCAGCTGGAGCGCGAGGTGCTGGCCGGGCTGCTCCGGCCGCCGTGCCTGGTCAGCTTCTCCGGCGGGCGGGACTCCTCGGCCGTGCTCGCCGTGGCCACCGCAGTGGCCCGGCGGGAGGGGCTGCCGGATCCGGTGCCGGTGACCGAGCGCTTCCCCGGCGTCGCCTCGGCCGAGGAATCCGCCTGGCAGGAGATGGTGGTGCGCGAGCTGCGGCTCGGATCGTGGCAGCGGCTGGCGTTCGGCGACGAGCTCGGCCTGCTGGGGCCGGTCGCGCGCGACGCGCTGACGTCCCACGGCCTGCTCTGGCCGCCGAACGCCTACCTGCACGTGCCCATGCTGGACCTGGCCGCGGGCGGCTCGCTGCTGACCGGGCTGGACGGCGACGGGCTGTTCGGCGGCTGGCGCTGGCTGCGGGTGCAGAGCGTGCTGCACTGCCGCGCGGCGCCCCGGCCCCGCGACGCGCTCCGGATCGGCCTGGCCGTGGGTCCAGCCGCCTGGCGGCGCAGGCGCTTCGCCGGCGCCGCGGCGCGGTGGTTCCCGTGGCTGCGGCAGCCCGGCGCCGCGGCGGTCGACGCCCTCCTGGCGGCCGAGGCGGCCGCGGAGCCGCGGCGCTGGGACCGGCGCGCGCCGTGGTTCTCCGGGCGCCGCCACCTGCGGCTGGCCGTCCACAGCCTGGCGCTGCTGGCGGGGGCCAGGGACGTGACGATCATCCACCCGCTGCTCGGGCGCCCGTTCGTCGCCGCCCTGGCGGCCCAGGGCGGGGCCGCGGGCCTGGGCGACCGCACCGCGATCATGCGGCTGATCGTCGGCGACCTGCTGCCGGAGGCCATCTTGGCCCGGCCCACCAAGGCGGAGTTCGGCGCCGCCATCTGGCGCGGCCGGGCGCGCGCCTTCGCGGAGAGCTGGAACCTGGCGGGCGCCGACCCGCGGCTGGTCGACGCCGCCGGCCTGCGCGCCGCGTGGCTCTCCGGCCGGCCGCCGTTCCCCAGCGCCACTCTCCTGCACGCGGCGTGGCTCGCCGCCCGGCAGGACTCCGCGCCGGGCGGCGGCGTCAATTACGTTACGTAATCGCGCGACGGCGTTATGCTGTTGACGCTCGGCGGCCCGGCAGGCCCGACGACCACGGAGCGCGACGATGACACGCCGGCAGCACGACGCCACTGAGGCGGCGGAGCCCTACGAGCCGCCGCGGATCCGCGTCCTCGGAACGGTGCTGGAGGTGACGCTCGGCGCCACGGGGCTCCTCACGGACGCCCTACTCTCCGGATCGGTGTGAGCGCCTCCATGCCGGGCGCGGCCGCTGCGGACCGCGCCGCGCCCCGGCGGCAGGCGGCGCGCCCGCCCGCCGGCCCGCCGCCGGATTCGCTGTTCCGCCCGGGGGTGCGGTGGGCCTCCTCGATGCGCGAGCTGCGCCGCGCCGGCCCCCTGATCCGCGCCCTGGCCGAGCGTGACATCCGGGCCCGCTACAAGCAGGCGCGGCTCGGGACGGCGTGGGCGCTGCTCAAGCCTGCCATGCTCATGCTCGTCCTGGCCGCCATGTTCTCCCGCGCCATCAGGGCCGGCACGGGCGGCGCGCCCTACCCGCTGTTCCTGTACCTGGGTCTGCTGCCGTGGAACTTCTTCTCAGGCTCGCTCACCGGCGGCGGGCAGAGCCTCACCGGCAACCTGTGCGTGATCACCAAGGTCTACTGCCCGCGCGAGGCCTTCCCGCTGGCCGCCGTCGTCGCCGCCGGGTTCGACACGGCGCTCGCCTCGCTCGTCGTGGTGGTCCTGCTGGCCGTCGCCGGCCGCTCCCCGGGAGCGGCCGCCTGGTGGGTGCCCGCCCTGGTGCTCGCCCAGCTCCCGCTCAACGCCGGGGCGGCGCTGCTCGCCGCCGTCCTGACCGTGCGCGCCAGGGACCTGAGCCACGCGCTGCCGGCCGTCCTGCAGCTCGGGTTCTTCGCCACGCCCGTCGCCTACGGCCTGCGGGCCGTCCCCGCGCGGCTGCGGGTCCTGTACTGCGCCGTCGACCCGCTCGCGCCGGTCATCGACGGCTACCGCCGCTGCGTGCTGTTCGGCCAGGCGCCCGACATCCGGCTGCTCGGCGTCGCGGGCATCTCCTCGCTTGCCCTGATGACCGCGGGCTACGCGGTGTTCAAGCGGCTCGAGCCGGGCATCGCCGATGTCGCCTGAGCCGGCCATCGAGGTGCGCCATCTGTGGAAGCGCTTCCGCGCCGGCCAGCGCGGCCCGCTGCTGACCGGCCGCCGGGCCGGCCCCGGCGGCCCGGGCTGGCGGTGGGCACTGCGCGACGTCAGCTTCACGGCCGGCGCGGGCGAGGCGATCGGGATCGTCGGCCCGAACGGGTCGGGGAAGTCGACGCTGCTGAAGATCCTCGCCCGGGTCATGTGCCCGCACGCGGGCAGCGCAGCGGTGACGGGCACGGTCGGGGCCATGATCGAGGTCCAGGCCGGGCTGCACCAGGAGCTGACCGGGCGGGAGAACATCCTGCTCTACGGCGCGCTGCTGGGCTGGGCGCGCCGCGACGCCATCCGCCGCCTCGATGAGATCGTCGGCTTCGCCGGGCTGGACGGGGCGGTCGACCGCCAGGTCAAGCACTACTCGACGGGAATGCGGATGCGCCTCGGATTCTCGCTGGTCGCGCTGCTCCGGCCGGACGTGCTGCTCGTCGACGAGATCCTCGCCGTCGGCGACGGCGCGTTCCAGGAGCGCTGCCTGGCCCGGCTGCGCGAGGCCGCCGCGGCGGGGACCACCCTTGTCGTCGTCTCGCACGACCTGGCTGCGCTCGCCCGGACGTGCGGCCGGGTGATCTGGCTCGACGACGGCGCGGTGGCATCCGACGGGAACGCGGCGGCCGTGCTGCGGCGCTACCGGCGCTCGCTCGCCGGCGCCGGCTCGCCCGCCCCGGTGCCGCGCGGCCGGCCCGCCGGGCCGGGGGCACCCGGCAGCTGACGCTTGTTTTTACCACGAGTATGATTTAAAGCACAGGACCGGGGCGAGGGACAGGACCGGGGCGAGGGACGGGACCGGGGCGAGGGGACGCGCGATGACCTACGTGATCGGCGAGCCGTGCGTGGACGTGCTGGACCGGGCGTGCGTGGAGGAGTGCCCGGTGGACTGCATCTACGAGGGCGAGCGGATGCTGTAC
>JAJPIV010000163.1 GCA_021324595.1 Actinomycetota bacterium
AGGCTGGCCGGCCAGTTCGCCAAGCCGCGGTCCCGGCCGACCGAGGCGCGCGGCGGGACGGAGCTCCCGGCCTACCGGGGCGACGCGGTGAACGGCCTGGAGTTCACCGCCGCCGCCCGCACGCCCGATCCGGCGCGGCTGCTGCGCGCCTATCACTGCTCGGCGGTCACGCTCAACCTGTGCCGCGCGTTCACCACCGGCGGCTACGCCGACCTGCACCAGGTGCACTCCTGGAACCAGGACTTCGTCGCCGACAGCCCGTCCGGGCGCAGGTACGAGCGGCTGGCCGGCGAGATCGACCGGGCGCTGGCGTTCATGCGGGCCTGCGGCGCCGACCCGGCGGAGCTGCGGACCGTCGAGCTGTACTCCAGCCACGAGGCGCTGCTGCTCGACTACGAGCACGCGCTGACCAGGATCGACTCGCGCAGCGGGCGGGCCTACGACACCTCCGCGCACTTCCTGTGGATCGGCGAGCGGACCAGTGCGCTGGACGGCGCGCACGTCGAGTTCGCCCGGTCCGTCGCCAACCCGGTGGGGGTCAAGATCGGCCCCTCGGCCACGCCCGGCGAGGTGCTGGCGCTGGCCGCCGCGCTGAACCCGCGCCGGGTTCCCGGCAGGCTCACGCTGATCACCCGGATGGGCGCCGCGCGGGTGCGCGAGGTGCTCCCGCCGCTGGTCCGCGCGGTGGCGGCGGACGGGACGCCGGTCGCCTGGGTGTGCGACCCCATGCACGGGAACACGTTCGAGGCGCCGAGCGGGCACAAGACGCGGAACTTCGACGACGTGCTCGACGAGGTGGCCGGGTTCTTCGAGGTCCACCGCGCGGCCGGGACGCACCCGGGGGGGATTCACATCGAGTTCACCGGGGACAACGTCACCGAGTGCGTGGGCGGCAGCCACGGCGTCCTCGCCGCGGACCTGCCGCAGCGGTACGAGACTGCCTGCGACCCGCGCCTCAACCGGGGCCAGGCCCTCGACCTCGCCTTCACCGTCGCCGAGAGCTACCGCCGCCCCTAGCCCCCGGCGCGGGGGGCTCCCAGTCGGGCCGCAGCGGCATGCCGGAGGCCCCGCCATCGGCCAGCCTCACGCCCAGGACCTGGTGCAGCTGGATGTCGTTGCGCTCGAAGCCCAGCCGCGAGCCGGCCATGTACAGCCGCCAGACCCGCGCGGTGCCCTCCCCGACCTCCGCCACGGCCTCGTCCCAGTGCCGCTCCAGGTTCGCGCACCAGGCGGCGAGCGTCATGGCGTAGTGCTCGCGCAGGTTCTCCTCGTGGCGCACCTCGAAGCCGTTGTCGAGCATCGCCGAGATGATGTAGCCGGGGCCTTCCAGCTCGCCGTCGGGGAAGACGTACCGGAAGATGAACCCGCCCCGCACGCTCGCCTTGCCGCGGTTGTCCGGCCGGGTGATGCAGTGGTTGAGCAGCCGGCCGCCGGGCCGCAGCCGCTCGCGCAGGAACCGGAAGTAGCCGGGCAGGTTCGCCTTGCCGATGTGCTCGGTCAGGCCGATCGAGCTGACCGCGTCGAACCCGGTCTCGGTGACCTCCCGGTAGTCCATGTGCCGCACCTCGGCGAGCTGGTCGAGGCCGGCCTCCTTGATCGCCCGCTGCGCCAACAGCGCCTGCTGCGCCGACAAGGTCACGCCGAGCGCCCTGACGCCGTACCTGCTCGCCGCGTGCATGACCATGCCGCCCCAGCCGCAGCCCACGTCCAGCAGGCGCATGCCGGGCCGCAGCGCGAGCTTCCGGGCGACCAGGTCGAACTTGTGCTCCTGCGCCTGCTCGAGCGTGGCGTCCGCGCGCGGGTAACAGGCGCAGGTGTAGGCCATCGACGGCCCGAGCACCCACTCGTAGAACGTGTTGGACACGTCGTAGTGATGCGAGATCGCGGTCGCGTCCCGCCGCCGGGAGTGGCGCCGGCCGCCCAGCCAGCTCCGGTTGACCCTGACCTCCTGCGGCGGCGGGGCGACCCGGCGCAGCAGCAGCGAGGGGCCGCCCAGCGACGACAGGATCGACAGCTTCTCCCGCGGCGACAGGTCGATGCGCTGCACCCCGGACAGGCGGGATAGCGCGGTGTACATGTCGCCGTCCACGTCGAGGTGGCCCGCGACGTACGCCCTGGCCAGGCCCAGCGCGCCCGGCGCCTGTGCCAGGTACGACACCGCCACCGGGCTGCGCACGCTGATGGTCACTGGAGGCGAGCCCGGGTGCCCCGCCGAGCTGCCGTCGTACGCGGTGAACGCGACGTTCGCGTCCGGCCCGGCGACCCGCTCGAACACCTCTGCCAGCGACATGCGCGCCTCCCTCCTCACGTCCCGCCGACGCACTTGTCGTACAGGTCGGCCAGCCGGCCGTCGGCGTCGTACTCCCGCTTGAGCTCGGAGTAGGCCGGCCCGTTGTAGAGCCGCCAGAACTCGTCCCTGGAGTAGTACGAGGTCGAGTAGAGCCCCTTGTGCCCGCCCAGCTCGGTGACCTTGTCCTCGATCTGCCTGTTGAAGTGGCCGTCCGCGGCTCCCGGCGGGAGCCGCACGTTGCCCCAGAACCCGAAGTTCACGTAGACCTGGCCGGGCTGGAGCGGGTACAGCGGCCACGGCCGGGCGGAGCGCAGCCGCAGCGGGCAGAGCCAGACCGGGCTCATGCCCACGGTGGCCGCGAAGAACCGGTGGAACTCCGCCGCGCGCCCGACCGGGATCTCCACGTCCTGGATCACCGCCTCGCTCGGCGCCGCGCCGCGCCGCTCGCCGAGCCGGCGGGTCAGCCCGTAGCGGCGGTCGAGCGCGACCAGCCTGCGGTAGACGTCCGAACGCCGGTACCGCCGCGGCCAGAGCGCGCGGACGACCGGGTGCTGCACGCCGAACGGGCGCGAGCACCAGAACCAGTCGGTGTCCCAGCGCCACAGGTAGTCGCGGATGGTGAGGAAGTCCTCGGCGGGCCCGCGGACCGACTGGTAGTAGATCCGCTGCCCCGTGTAGTCGCTGCGCCACGGGGCGACGGTGCTCTGCGCCCCGACGGACAGGTAGACCTCCTCGGCGCTGAAGATCGTGCCGTCGACGAAGTCGGCGCGGTGGCCGCGGTAGGAGCCGTCGCTGGCGATCTCCTCGACCGCGGCCATCGCCTCGGCCACGCCGCCGAACCGGAAATGGCGCAGGTGGACGTAGGGGGCGACCGGCTCCAGGTCGATCGTGAGCCAGAGCGCGTAGCCGAGCGTGCCGTAGGAGTTGGGGAACCCCCGGTACAGGGCCTCGTGCTCGGTCCCAGGCGCCGCGGTGATGACCCGGGCGTCGCCGGTGAGGATCACCATCTCGCGCACCGACTCGTGGGGCAGGCCGTTGCGGAGCGAGGTGGACTCGATGCCCAGCCCGGAGACCGCGCCGCCGAGGGTGATCGTCTTCAGCTGGGGGACGACCAGCGGCATCAGCCCGTGCGGCAAGGTCGCGTCGACCAGGTCCTCGTAGGTCGTCATGCCGCCCACCACCGCGGCCCGGGCGGGCGGGTCGACCTCGAGCACCCGGCTGAACGCGGAGACGTCCAGGGTGACCAGTCCCGGGCCGCCCGCGTCCCGGAAGCGGAACAGGTTCGACGTCGATTTGGCCAGCCGCACCCGGCTGCCGCCGGGGATCGCGGCATACGCCCGGCGCAGCCGCGCGGCGGCGGCGTACCTGCCGTCGGGGGGCGCGCCCGCCTGCCGGCCCTGGTCGGCGACCTCGGTCACGGTGCCCTCCCCCGGCCGTCTGCGAGCCGAGTGGCACGGCCGCCGGACCCGGCGCTCCCGGGCGAGGACCGCAGTCCGGCCCGTGCGGCGCGCCGTGGTGTTGACATGCGAAGCACGATCTTACCGGCCGGCGCGGCGGCGTTCACTACCCCGGGCGGCCGGCCGCGGCCCTGGCCCGGCCCCGCGCCCCGCTGGGGCCGGCGCCGGAGGGCCCGCCGCGGCCGGGGCAGCCAGCAGGGGATCATCGTGGCGGCGGCCGGCCGGATCGCCGGCCGGGCCAGCATGCGGGTGGTGCCCCGCCGGCGGCCCGCGATCTCCTACAGTGGGCGCATGCGGTTCGCGCTGCTCAACTCCGGCCTCGGATTGCTTGCCGCCGCCGCCGAGCTGCACCGCCTTCAGCCCGAGGCGGACCTGGTGATCGCGATGGACCCCGATGGCATGCCGTGGGGGCCGCGGAGCCCGGAGGACATCATCCAGCGCTCCCTGCTTCTCGCCCGGGCCGCCGCGGAGCACGACCCGGACGTGATCGTGCTGGCCTGCAACACGGGCACCGTCCACGCGCTCAGCGCGCTTCGGGCGGAGTTCGAGCCGGGCATCCCCGTGGTGGGGACGGTTCCGGCGATCAAGCCTGCCGCCGCGGCGGCCAGGTCGGTGGCGATCTGGGCAACGGTCGCGACGACGGCGAGCGAGTACCAGCGCCGGCTGATCGAGGAGTTCGGCGGGCGGGCGACCGTCACGCCGGTCGCCTGCCCCGGCCTGGCCGACGCGATCGACGCCGGCGACCGGGAGGCCACCAGCGCCGCGATCGCGGACGCTGCGGGCCGGACCCCCCGGGGGTGCGGCGCGATCGTGCTCGGCTGCACGGAGTACGAGCTCGCGGCGGATCAGATCAGCGCCGCCGTCCCGGGTGCCGTGCTGTTCGGATCGGCAGCCGCCGTCGCCGCGCAGGCGGTGCGCCGGGCCGTCCAGGCCGGGCTCACGGCCGGCCCGCCCGGCCCGGCCGTGAGCGGCACGCTGCGCGTCCTGCTCAGCGGCCGCCCAGCCAGCCTGCCTGCCACGGCGGTCCTCTATCCCCAGGGCCGCGAACTGGCAGGCCTGCGCACCGGTGAGATCCCGGCCCGCCGGCTCGCTGACACGGGCGCCGGCTCATCGCCGTGCCCGTGACCGCGCCCGCCGGCCGGGTCCTCCCGCGTTGCCGCAGCCGGCGAGGCCGGGCGTGCCGGGACCGACGCGGTCGGCCGGCCTGGCAACGGGCCGATTCCGGCGCCCCGCGTAGCTGGCGGCCACTTGCTTCGGGGTCATCGGCAGCCGTGCGGCAGCCGGCGGCAGGCCGGCGTGGAGGGCCTCAGCGAGCAGCAACGCCATCGAGTAGCGGGGGTCCGAGTCCAGTGCCCGCTCGATCGCGATGCTCGCCAGCGCCCCGTCCCCGGCCTGCCATGCGGTGAACGCCAGCAGCGAGGCGGGCGCCGCCGCGTACTCCCGGGGGAGCTGCCGCACCAGGTCGGTCCACAGGCGCTGGTGCGCCGCGCGGTGCGCC
Source organism: Actinomycetota bacterium (assembly GCA_021324595.1). GTDB lineage: Bacteria > Actinomycetota > Actinomycetes > Streptosporangiales > Streptosporangiaceae > Chersky-822. The sequence goes on from JAJPIV010000163.1 coordinate 5,246, forward strand.
GGAACCATCCTGGCCCATGCATCGTCGCGGACCCGCAGGTCGGTGAGCGTGACCCCGAGCCAGGCGACCTCGTCGAGGTCCGCGAGGCGCTGACCTCGCCGGTACGTGGTCACGGCGAGCCGGACCGATCGCCGCCCGGAGTCGGCCAGGTCCTGGAACAGGTCCCCGCCCGGCGACCGGGCGGCCGTCGCGGTGATCAGCCGCCCGGCCCGGTCCCTGGCCCGGCTGATAGCCTGCCTCATCGCGGCCGCCACCGACACGTCGGGATCGAGGGTGCTGGCCAGTTCCTCCCGGCCTCCGCGCACGGTGAGCCCCGCGGCCGCGAGGGCCTCGGCGGCCGGGTGGGCCGCCGGGTCGAACGGGACGCCGTCCGGCGGGCAGCATGCGGGATCCTGGCACACATACGACCAGTACCGGCCGTCCTGCACCCGCAGCATGTCCGGCACCCCGATTCCGGCCTCGCGCAGCGCCGGCCTGACCACGTCGACGACCGGGGTGACCATCGGGCCGGGACCGTAGCCGATCACGACCGCGACCGGCAGGTGCTGCCTGCCCAGGACGCTGACCGCATGCGAGGCGATGTCGGCGGCCAGCCCTTCCTCGGGCGGGTCGGGCAGGTCGTAACGGAACGCGAGCCTGACCCGCGCGTGCGGGCCGCCCGCGCCGAGAATGACCAGGCTGCGGCTTGGATGGAAGCCGAGCAGATGCGGCACGACGGCCAGCACGCCGTCGGCCGAGCCGACCTTGACCCGGCAGCGCGCCGCGGACTCGCTCTGGGGCGGCGCGCCTTCCCCGGGCGCCGGCTCGATCGGGCTGAGATTCGTCATGCGCCCAGGCTGGCTGCGGCTGCCATCGCCACTCCACCGGCAGATCGTGCCCCTGTGGACATTGCCGGGGATGTCCACAAGGCGCGCGCCTGAGTTGCTGAGTTGACGCCGCGCCGATTCGCCGGATCGGCCCCTGAGCCCTCACCCGCCCGGACACAATGACTGCACCCGCCGGGAACTGGCGGACTGGGGAGGCGATGGTGGCCGCAGTCGCTGAGCAGGAGATCGCCGCCGGGGTGGCCAGCGGTGCCGCGAGGGCCATCCGGGAGGGCTTCGTGCCGCCCGGGGAGCTCAGCATGGCTCTGCAGGATGCGGCCCGCGACCTCACCACCCAGCTGGTCGGGGAATGGGGCGCCGGGGAGTTGCCGCCCGGGATGCAAGCGCTCGGCGGCGAGCTGCTGACGATGGCGCTGGCCGCCCGCGCCGAGGTCGGCGGCATTGACGCCGCCTACCAGCAGGTCCGGAGCTTGAGCGGGGCCGTCTGGGAGTGGCTGAAGGACTTCATCGACGGGCCGCGCTGGAATCCGGCCGCGCTGGAATCCGGGGGCGTGACGACACGGATCGACGACCCGGCGGGACGACGCGATGACCGTCGAGGAGCTGGCCCGGAAGCTGGCACGAGCCGACGACCTGGTCCGCGGAGTCGCCGCGGGCTACGGCGCGGGCCTGCTCGTCCTCGGCCTTGGTGACGTCACCGCCCTCACCCTGCGGTCAGCGCCTCGCTGGCTGGTCGCCCTGTTCATCACGCTCATGCTGGCGGCGGGCTATCTCATCGCCCAGGCATGGTCCGCCCTCAGGTACGCGCGGCACCTGGCCGAGGGCGCGCCGGCGGGTGAGGAGGTTCCTGCGGCGACGAGAAGGCCCCGCCGGGCAGCCGACCGCGAGAGCCCGGCCCTCCGGATGGACATGCTCGCCCGGGAGTGGCGGCGCTTCAACGCCTACTGGCGCTGGGCGCTCGCGGCGGTCGCCGCGGCCGCCCTCGTCCTGCTGGCGGCCATCTGGGCGGGAGCGGCCAGCTGAGGAGCGCCCGGGGAGGCGTTGCCGCCGGGACCGGGCGGCCCTCGTCGGCCGGGCGGCCCTCGTCGGCCGGGCGGCCTCCCCGCTACCAGAGCGCGATCCCGAGCAGCGCGTCGACCGCGTCCGCGATCAGGCCCGCCGCCCCGTCCGCCGCTCCCGACGCCAGGGCGGCGTCCGCCCAGGAGTCGACGACGGCCAGCGCGCCCGGGGCATCGAGATCATCTGCGAGCCGCGCGCGCAGCGCGCCGAGCACGGGCTCGGCCGCCGCCTGGTCCCGTGCGGCGCCTCCCGCCACGCCGGCCGATCGCGCGGCGGCCCGCCAGCGGGCCAGGCGCCCTTCCGCCTCCGCGAGCCCCGAGTCGGTCCAGTCCCAGTCCGAGCGGTAGTGGTGCGCCAGTATCGCCAGCCTGATCGCCATCGGATCGACGCCGTCCTCGCGCAGCGCGGAGACGAAGACGAGGTTCGCCAGCGACTTGGACATCTTCTCCCCGCCGAGGCGGACCATGCCCGCGTGACAGTACCGGCGCGCGAACGCTGGCTCGCCGGCCCCCGCGAACGCCACCCGGGCGTGCGAGGCGCTCATCTCATGGTGCGGGAAGATCAGATCGGAGCCGCCCGCCTGGACGTCGAAGCTCGCCCCGAGGCAGCGCGTCGCGATCGCCGAGCACTCCACGTGCCAGCCGGGCCGTCCCTGGCCGAACCTGGACTCCCAGAAGGGCTCGCCGGGGCGCCTGGCCTGCCACACCAGCGGGTCGAGCGGGTCCTTCTTCCCCGGCCGCCCCGGGTCCCCGCCTCGCTCGGCGCACAGCGCGGCCATCGTCGCGGGGTCCAGCCCGGACACCGAGCCGAACGCGGGATCGGACGATCGGCAGAAGTAGGTGTCCCCCTCCAGGTCGTAGAGCGCCCCCCGCTCCGCGAGCACCCCGCTGAACTCCTCGATCTCGGGCAGCGCCTCCACCGCGCCGACAAGATCGCCCGGCGGCAGCACGCGCAGCGCGGCCATGTCCGAGCGGTAACGGCCGATGTGCTCGCTCGCCAGCTCCCGCCAGTCCCGGCCGTCCCGCCGCGCCCGCTCCAGGAGCGGGTCGTCCACGTCGGTCACGTTCTGCGCGTAGCGAACCTCATAGCCGCGGTCCAGCCACGCGCGCACGAGCAGGTCCCACGCGACGTACGTGGCCGCGTGGCCCATGTGCGTGGCATCGTAGGGCGTGATCCCGCAGGCGTAGAGCGTCGCCCGCGGCCCGCGCGAGGCGACGGCCAGCCCGCCGCTCGCGGTGTCCCAGATCATGATCTCCGGGGCCTGCCCGGGAAGCGACGGGACGGTCACGGCGGGCCAAGCTTCCATGGTCGCAAGGGTACCGAACCGCGGCGAGCCGCCCGCTGGCGCCGAGGCCCCCACGGCCCTTCACCTTCCTCCCCGGGTCCGGGCAGCCTTGACCGGCGATGCTGGGCTTGGGAAGTCCGGCGGCGCTGGCACGGCCTCTTGCCCGCGGCAGTTGTTATGGCCTGGGGTGCTGCCCCCGGGCGCGCTGGCGCGTGTGGACGTCGCCTGTACCCTCGCCGCCTACGCGGCCTGGCTCCGGTCTCCCGCCAGTCCGGCAAGTTCCTCGGCGGTGAATCGCGCAGCCGCCGCGGCACCCACAGGCCCAAGAACGTGTTCCTCGCCGCGTTCGCGTCCCTGCGCGACCCGGCCTCCAAGGCGCTCTACGGCCGCAAGCGAGCCGAGGGCAAGCGCCACAACGCCGCCTTCATCGTCAGCGACCCGCGGACCTTCGCAGGGAGGCTGGCGACGGCACCGGTGAGGATGTCCGCGAGAGGATCGGCGATACGGCCCTGGCCCGCAGGCCCACTTGCCCCAGCTTCCTTCTCGCGACCGCCAGCTCCAATCCGTCCACTCGCGGCACCCGCACATGTTGCATTGCTGACGCGCAGCTCGAGACCGCTCCCGGAATTATCACGGCGCCAACCACGACCACCATGCTCAGACTTACCGCCTCCGACCTATGCGCTGCTCTTGCCGCAGCCCACTCTCCGGAAGATCAGCCAGCCGCGTCGAGAGGACAACCTATCGAATACGGATTAACGGTATCATCGAAGGCCAGGACCTGGCACTTCGCTTCCGAACAAATCGTTATCAGCCGTTTCCCGGGTTACTGACGGGCGTGCGGCCCAGGCGCATGCAGGCCCTGCCGGCCCCGCATCCGGTTTGCCGGCCCGGCCCCCGGGCTATTACGTTGAGGCTCATGGTTACCGTCAGGCTCGCGGCACCGCCCGAAGCCGTCACCTTGCATGCCATCGCCCGCGAGGCCTACCAGCGCTACGTTCCGCGGATCGGCCGCGAGCCCGCGCCCATGTCCGCTGACTACAGCGCGGCCGTCCGCGACGGGCAGGCGTGGGTGGCCGTCGACCAGGGCCACGTCATCGGCTTCGCAGTGCTCATCGCGCAACCGGACCACCTGCTTCTCGAAAGCCTGGCGGTGCGGCCGTCCCGGCAGCGCGGCGGCGCAGGCTCGCGGCTGCTCGCCCTGGCTGAGGACGAAGCCCGCAGGCTGCGGCTGCCCGAGATCCGGCTCTACACCAACGAGATGATGACTGAGAACCTCGCCTACTACCCCCGCCACGGGTATGCCGAGACACACCGCGCAGAACAGGACGGCTTCCGCCGGGTTTACTTCCGCAAGCACATCGCCTGACTGTCCCCGCGCCCGCAGCAGCCAAGCGGAAAGCAGGCGCGGGTGCAGGCCGGTGAGGCGCATGCCGGGCGGCCGGAGTCTTTCGGTGAGCTGTTCGCGCGCGTCGCGGGCGAGTTCGGGAACGGCACGGTGCGCGGGCGCGGCCATGCGCAGCTTCTTGGGCTGCTGTCGCAGGGGGGCGGAAGAATGGGCGGACGCTCGGAAGCCCTGAACACCCCCTCACCTTCTTGGATCCGGGCAGCCTTGACCGGCGATCCTGGGCTGCGGTCAGCCCGGCGGTGAGCCGGCGCGGGCCTGCTCGAACCCGTAGGCGAGCGCGAGCAGGCGCGGCTCGCTCCAGGCCGGCCCGGTGAACGAGACGCCCACCGGAAGGCCGCTCACCGAGCCTGCGGGAACCGTCACCGACGGGTACCCGGCCACGGCCGCGGGCGAGGTGGTGCTCACGTGGTAGTGATCGCCGAGCACGTAGTCGGTGAGCCACGCCGGGCTGCCGCTCAGCGCGAGCACCGCGTCGAGCCGGTCCGCGGCCAGGGCGCCGTCCAGGCTGGCCCGGGCCAGCGCCCGCGCCGTGGCCCGCGCCGCACGGCACCGCGGGTCGGCCCGGCCGGCCGACGCCTCGGCGCGCTCGAAGATCTCCTGCCCGAAGTGGGCGAGCACCCGGCCGGCATGATCGCGGTTGAAGGCGATCAGCCCGGCGAGCGAACCGGGGTGCTCGCCGCCCAGGCCGGCCAGGTACCCGTTCATGTCATCCTTGAACTCGTGCGTGAGCGCGAGGAACTCCGGCTCGCCCAGCCGGTCGGCGCCGCCGAGCTCCACCGGATCCACGACGACCGCGCCGTGACGGGCCAGCAGCGCGGCCGCGGCGTCGAGCACGGCGTTCACGGCGGGCGCGGCCCGTTCGGAGCCGGAGCGCCAGATCCCGATCCGGGCCCCGGCCAGGGCGCCCGGGTCGAGGAACGCCGTGTAGTCCGCTAGCTGCCCGGCGGCGCCGGCGGTCGCCTCGTCGGCCGGGTCGTTGCCCGCCATCGCCCCGAGCAGCGCGGCGGCGTCGGCCACGCACCGCGTCATCGGCCCGGCCGTGTCCTGCTCCAGCGAGATGGGGACGATCCCGGCGCGGCTGACCAGCCCGAGGGTGGGCTTGACGCCGACGATGCCGCAGGCGTGGGCCGGCGAGATGATCGACCCGTCGGTCTCGGTCCCGACCGCCAGCGGCGCCAGCCCGGCGGCGACCGCGACCGCGGACCCCGAGCTTGACCCTGAGGGGTTGCGCCCGGTGCCGTGCGGGTTGACCGCCTGGCCGCCGAGGGTGGACCAGCCGCTCACCGAGTGCGTGGACCGGAAGTTGGCCCACTCCGACAGGTTCGCCTTGCCGATGATCACCGCGCCCGCCGCGCGCAGCCTGGCGACCAGGAACGCGTCGCCGCCGGCGGCGCCCGCCAGGGCGGGCGAGCCGGCGGTGGCGGGCGAGCCGGCAGCCGAGATGTTGTCCTTGATCAGGACCGGGATGCCGGCGAGCGGCCCGAGGCCGGTCCCGGCGTCCCGCGCCGCGTCGATCGCGCGGGCCTGCTCAGCCGCGTGCCGGTCGACCGAGATCACCGCGCCCAGCTCGCTGTCCAGGCGGCCGATCCGGTCGAGGTAGTACTGGACCAGCTCGGCGCTGGTCAGCATGCCGTCGTCCAGGGCGCGCCGCAGGCCGGCGACGGTGACCTGGTGCGGCCCGAGGCCAGACCGGCCGATGGTCTCGCCGGGAGATTGCCAAGCGGGCATGAGTGGAAGACTAGGTGAACCGGGGGGCGGGGCGCGAGGAGGGCGGGCGCCATGACGTCGGCGGGGCGGGGTCCTGGGCACCGGCGGAACAGGAGGGCCGGGCGGGTCCGGCGCGTCGCGACCAGGCCGCGGGCGGGCCGCGCCGCCGCGGCCGGGCTTGCGCGGTGCGTCGCCTGGCTCGCCGTCCTGGCGGGCTGCGGCGCGCTGGCGGGCTGCGGCGCGCTGGCGGGCGGCGGGACTACGGGCAGCGGGGCTACGGGCAGCGGGGCCGGCCGGCGGGATGCGCCGGCGACGGGTTACCAGCGCGTCATCGCCGCGGTGCTGCACTCGGTCGTCCAGGTCAGCGGTGCCGCCGGCACGGGCTCGGGCGTGGTGCTCGACCGCCGGGGCGACATCGTGACCAGCGCCGGGGTGGCCGGCTCGGCGAAGCGCTTCCGGGTCAGGGCCCCGGTGATCAGCCAGGCGCTCCCGGCCCGGCTGATCGGCTCGTTCCCCCCCGACGACCTGGCCGTGATCCGGGTGGAGCGGGGCGCCAGCGAGCTGGCGCCGGCCGTGTGGGCGCAGCCGTCCGCCGTGCAGCCCGGGGCCGTGGTGCTCGCGATGGGCAGCCCGTACGGCGTCGCCGCGAGCGTGACCCAGGGCGTCGTGTCGGCGGTCGGGCAGACGGTCGTCGTCCCGGCCGGGCCCGGCGGCGGCCGTGCGGTGATCGCGGGCGCGATCCAGACCAGCGCCCCGATCAATCCGGGGAACAACGGCGGCGCGCTCGTGCTGCTCTCCGGGCGGGTCCTCGGCATCCCGGTGCTCGGCGGGCGGAGCCCGCAGGCCGGCGGCCCGGCGACCGGCGTCGGCTTCGCGATCCCCGCCGACACGATCCGGGCCATCGCCGCGCAGATCGTCGGGCGCGGCGCGGTCACCCGGCCCGGCCGGGCATCGCTCGGGATCATCGGCAGCACGTTCGTCAACGGCGATGGCGTCCCGGCGGGGGTGACCGTGGACGCCGTCCCGCGCGGCGGTCCGGCGGCCCGGGCTGGCCTGCGGGCCGGCGACATCGTCGCCGGCGTGGGCGGGCGGGCCACGCCGAGCCTCGCCCAGCTGCAGGCCGTCCTGGCCGGATACCGGCCGGGCGCCCGGGTCGTGGTCGAGGTGCTCGTGGACGGCAACCCGCGGCAGGTCACCGTCCGGCTGGGCGGGCTGCCGGGCTGAGCGCCGCGCCGCGCGCGAGCCGCCCGCCCGCGCCCGGCCCGGCAGCGCGCGCCCCCCCTCTAGACTGCGGGCGTGACCTTCATGATCGGCACTCTGAGCTTCGAGCCGGCCGCATCCCGGCCGGACCTGCTCGCCGCCCCGGTGGCCGCGGCGCTCGGCGGGCCGCACTGGCCCCCCTTCCCTGAGGCCGTCGGCGTCGCGGCGATCGACCCGGCCCTGGCGGACACGGCAGCGTTCTGCGAGCGTTACCTGGTGCCGCTGGAGGAGTCGGCCAACTGCGTGGTCATCTCCGGCCGGCGCGACGGCGAGATCAGGTTCGCGGCCTGCGTGGTGCTCGCGACCACCCGCGCTGACGTGAACAACGTCGCGCGGAGGGCGCTCGACGTGCGGAAGGCGTCGTTCGCCCCGGCGGACGTGGCCGTGGCCCGGACCGGCATGGAATACGGGGGCATCACCCCGGTCGGCCTGCCCGCCGGCTGGCTCATCCTGGTGGACGCCGCCGTCGCCGCCTCGCCCCAGGTCGTCGTGGGCAGCGGCGTCCGGGGGTCCAAGCTCGCGCTGTCCGGCAAGACGCTCGCCGACCTGCCCGGCGTCACGGTGATCGACGGCCTCGCCCGCTGAGCCCGTGCGCCGCGCGCCCTTGGCCGATCTCCTGGCCAGGCGCCCCGGTGCTCCTAAGGCAGCCAGGAGACCTTGCCGTTGAGCAGCGCGTACCCCACGAACGCGGTCGCGTCGATCAGGGTGTGCGCCACCACCAGCGGCATCACCCGCCCCCACCGGCGGTAGAGCAGGGCAAACACCACGCCCATCGTCATGTTCCCCACGAACCCGCCGAGCCCCTGGTACAGGTGGTAGGAGCCGCGCAGCACCGCGCTGACCGCGACTGCCACCGCCGGGCGGGTGCCGAGCTGGTCGAGGCGGCGGAGCAGGTAGCCGACGACCAGGATCTCCTCGATCAGGCCGTTCTGGACGGCGTTGAGCAGCAGCACGGGGATCCGCCACCACACCGGCGGCAGGCTCTCGGCCACGACGTTCACGCTGACGCCGAGCCGGAACGCGGCCAGGTACAGCCCGAGCCCGGCGCCGCCGATCACCACCGCGAGGACGATGCCGCGCAGGGCGTCGCGGCCCGGCTCCCGGGCGTCGAACCCGATCACCGACGGCGATTCGCCCGACCGCGCGAACAGGTAGAACACCAGCACCACCGGTGCCAGCACCTCCGCGACGCTGGCCAGCTGGAACGCCAGGTCCAGCCAGTGGTTCGGCACGAAGGAGCCGACGAGCGTCCGCCGCTGGCTGGCCAGCGGCCGGGGGGTGAGCAGCGCGGCGATCAGCGAGAGCAGCGCGTTCAGCGCGCTGGCCCCGAGTGACACAGCGAAGACGGCGAATATCTCCCACCTGGCCAGATGTGGCGGCGGCGGGCGTAGGCTGGTCTGGCTGAGTGCCACCCGATGGACTCTAGCTTGTGCCGGAAGCCGCGATCCGCTGCCGAATTGGCGCGCGCAAGGCGCGGTGCCGCCGGGCACCTGCCGCGGCCCCGTCCAGCCGGGCCGATCGTGTCATGACCCGCGCCCCGAGGGCGGTGACCGGGGCGGCGGCGCGAGCGGCGACAACGAGCGTTGACAAGGTGGTCCGATGATCCACGCTGGTCGTGGCCAGGGCAGCGAACCGGATCCGGCCGGGAACCCCGCTCCCGCCGGCACGGGAGACCCGGCCCCCGGCGCCGCAGGCCCGGCCCCCGCCGGCACCGGGGCCCGCGCGTCCGGCGGGAGCGCGGGCACGCCCCCCGCCGCGAGCGCCGCCGAGGCGGCGCGGCAGGGGGAACGTGCCGTCCCCGCCGGGGCCGTCCTCGAGGCCGACCCGCCCGCCTCCGGGAGCGCGGGCGCGGCCGGCGGCCAGTCGCCCGGCGGCCGCTCCCGCCACTGGGCGCGGAACGTGGCCGGCGGCGTCGGCCGCGTGCCGCGCCGCGCGCTGGCCCGCTCCGGCGCCGCGACCCGGCGCGCGTTCGGCCACCCCTGGGTGCGCCACGTCGCGCTGCTGCTCTGCTACACCGGCGCGGGGATCGCCGTGACCTGGCCGCGCGCCAGCTATCTGCCCGATGGCCGGCTGCCGAGGACCCCGGACGTCTCCAGCTACGTGTGGGACCTCTGGTGGGTGGCCCACCAGCTCCAGCACCCCGGCAACCCGTTCTTCACCAGGTACATGGCCGCCCCGGCCGGCATGTGGCTGGGATTCTCCACGCTGATCCCCCTGGCCGGGTGGCTGACCGCGCCGATCACGGTGCTCTACGGCCCGTCCGCCTCGTTCAGCCTGCTCGCGATCGTCACGCCGGGCCTGCTGTGCTACGCGATGTTCCGGGCCGCCCGGCTCTGGCTGAACTGGGCCGGCGCGGTGGTCGCCGGCGCCTTCTTCGGCCTGTCGTCGATGCTGGTCTGGCAGGACTGGTACCACCTGAACATCGCGCTCGGCTCGGTCTTCCTGCCGCTCACGATCGAGGCCGCGGTGCGCTTCCGGCGGAACTCCGCCGCGGCCGCGGCCGCGGCGGCCGGGCCGCGGGAAGCCGGGCCGCGGGAAGCCCGCCCGGGCCGCGCGACCGCGGCCGCGGTGGCGCTGGGCCTGGCCCTCGGCGGGTCGATCCTGGTCAACCAGGAGAGCACGGTGGCCGCGCTGGCGATCGCGGCGGTCATCGTCGTCCCGTCCCTCGTGGCCAGGCTCGCCAGGAACCGGGCCGGGCTCAGCCGCGTGCTCGTCCCCCTGGGGATCGGCGCGGCCGTCGGGCTCGTCGTGGCCGCCCCGGAGCTGGTCGCGATGGGCCAGCAGATCGCCGCCGGCGGCGCGAGCCCGCCGCCGGGCCCGCTCGCCGCCAACTACGCCGAGTTCGGCGTGACGCTGCCGACGATGTTCGCGCCGTCGCCCAGGCTGGCGGCCTTCGGCCTCGGCTCCCTCGCCTCCGCCTACAGCTACAACCAGCCGGCGGAGGCGGCCGAGGCGGTGCCCACGTTCGGCGCGGTGCTCACCGCCCTCGCCCTGCTCGGCCTGCTGGCCGGCTGGCGGCGGCGCGCCACCTGGGCGTTCCTCGGGCTGTGGGCGGCCGGGGCGGTGCTGGCCCTGGGGACGAGCCTGACGATCGGCGCCAACTGCCAGATCAGCGCCTGGCGCGCCCCCGGCACGATGTGGGGCAGGTCCTGTCACCAGTACCTGCCGCTGCTCACCCACCTGCACGCCACCAAGGTCGTCCCGCCGAGCGGCCCGCCCGGCTACCGGCCGGTGGTCGCGAGCGACCTGATGCCCTACACCTGGCTGGTCCGCGTGCCCGGGCTGGCGGGGCTGCGCGAGGCGGACCGGTTCACCATCCCGGCCCTGGTCGGCGCGGCGCTGCTGGCGGGCCTTGCCGTCCAGTGGCTGAGCCGACGGAAGGTGACGATGCCGCTGATCGCCGTCGTCGTCGGGCTGGGCGCCCTGGAGGCGGGGTGGAACGGCGCGGGCGTCGCGACCATGCCGACCGCGCTGCCGGCCGTGGACCACCTGCTCGCCCACGACCATTCCGGGTCGATCGTGGTGGACGTGCCGTTCGGCCTGCGCGGCGGGGTGGGCACGACCGGCTCGCCGATCGCGCCGAACGCGCTCGTGCTCGCCACCCGCGACGGGCATCCCCGGGCGATCGCCTACACCGCCTGGGTGCCGGCCCCGACCAGCCAGCGGATGTACGCGCACCCGTTCTTCCGCGTCCTCACCGACATCGAGCTGCTCGGCCAGGGCGCGACGCCGGCGCAGGTCAGGCTGGCCCGCGCGGACCTGGCGCACCTGGATGTGGGCTGGGTGGTGGAGTGGCGGGACATCTGGAGGCTGCACCGCCCGATCGCGCGCTACGGCCACGTCGATGACTTCCTGAGGGCGACCGGCTTCACGCTCGCGGGCCGCGCCTGCCTGGTCCGCGTCCGGTCGATGCGCGAGTGCCCGTCCCATCCCAGCGAGCAGGTCTGGATCTGGCGGTACTCCCGGTCCTGAGCCGGGCGGGGGCCTCGTCCGGCTCCGGCCCGGGCGGGGGCGCCTTGTCCCGGCCCCGGGGGCCGGTAAGCTTCCTACGTGGCGATCAGGGAACGGCAGGGGGACAGGCCCGGGGCGCCGGTGCCCGCCGCCGCGGCGAGCGGCCCGGCGCCCGGCGGGCGGCGCCCGCTCACCGTGACGGCCGCGGCCTGGCTCATGTACGCCGGGGCGGCCGTGGCCGTGCTCTCCCTGGCGCTCACGCTGCTGTCCGCGGGCGCGATGCGCGCCGCCGCGCACAAGGCCTACCCGCACTGGAGCGCCCCGCGCCTGAGCGGCTACGTGCACGCCCAGGTCACCGCCGCGATCATCCAGGTCGCGCTCGAGGTGGCGCTCTGGCTGCTCATCGCCTGGGCCTGCCGGGCCGGCCGCCCGTGGGGCCGCCTGGCCGGGACGGGCCTGCTGATCCTGGACAGCCTGCTGCTGATCCCCGTGCTGCTGAAGGTCGGGGTGGCGGCGGGACTCGCGGTCAGCTTCGCGATGTGGGCGCTCGGGCTGGCCGCGGTGATCCTGCTCTGGCAGCGGCCGTCGAGCGCGTTCTTCACCGCGGACCGGGAGCCGCCGGGGCCGCTGCCGCCGGCCCGGCCGGCGAGGAGCTAGGGAGGCCGCCGGCCGCGTCCGCGCCGGCGGCCCCGCCCCGCCCGCCCCGCGCGGTGAGCCGTTGCCAGGCCAGCTCGGCGCCTGAGGCGAGGCAGCCGTCCACGACCGCGCTCGTGCCCAGCGCGCTGACCAGGATCCGCGGCAGGGCGGGCGACATCCCCCGCAGCTGCTCGGTGACCGCGTCGGCGAACCCGGGCGCCTGGCCGATCCCGCCGCCGAGCACGATCAGGCCGGGGTCGACCACGGCGACGACCGCGCAGATGGCCTTCGCCACCAGCCTGGCCTCGGCGGCGACGATCGCGGCGGCCCGCGTGTCCCCCGCCGCCGCGGCGGCGAACACGTCCCGGGCCGAGGAGGCCCGCAGCCCGGCGTGGCGGGCCGCCCGGACGATCGCGGCGGCCGAGCCCGCCGCCTCGAGGGTGCCGCGGCGGCGAGCCTCGGGCCCCGCTGCGGCCCCGGGCGCTCCGCCCGGGCCGTCGCCGATCGGCAGGAACGCGATCTCCCCGGCGACGCCGTGCGCCCCCCGGTGCAGCTGCCCCTGCAGGACCAGGCCCATCCCGATCCCGGTCCCGATGGAGACGAACGCGAAGCTGGGGACCTGGGCGCCGTGCCCGTGCTCCCGCTCGGCCAGCGCCGCCGCGTCGATGTCGTTCTCGACCACCAGCTCCGCGCCGAAGGCCGCGCGCAGGTCCGCGAGGACCTCCGGCGAGTCCCAGCCGGGCAGCCCGCCGGTCAGCGCCAGCGCGTCCCGCCGCGGGTCGTAGACTCCCGGGCAGCCGAGCACCACCTGGGTGACCGCCGCCCGGTCCAGCCCCGCCCGGGCGCAGATCCGGTCGGCCAGCCCGATCACGGCGCCGACCCGCCGGCTCGCGCCCGCGGCCGTGCACCGGGCCTCGCCGCGGGCCCGGATCTCGCCGGTCAGGTCCGCCACGGCGCCGCGCAGGTACTCCCGGCCGATGTCCAGGCCGAGCACGTACCCGGCGTCGGGCGCGATCTCGTAGAGCACCGCCGACCGGCCCGGCCCGCCGGTCCGCTGCCCGGCCGTGCGGACCAGGCCGGACCGCTCGACGCTGGCCAGGGCGAGCGAGACGGTGGGCTTGGACAGGCCGGAGAGCCGGGCCAGGTCGGCCCGGGACGCCGACCCGAGCCTGCGGATCTGGTCGAGCAGGAGCCGCTCGTTCATCGCCCTGATCAGCTGCGGCCGCGCCGGCCGGGCTGCCGGGCGGGCCGGTCCGGCGTTCATCTACCGCAGGTAGGCGAGGTGCTCGCCGTGCTGCTCGCGGTAATCACCGATCAGCTCCCTGGCGGCCGTGATCCCGGGGACCAGCGGGTGCTGGGCGAGCGCGATCGCCGCCAGGCCCGCGTCGCCGGCGAGGGCGGCCTCCACGACGCCCCTCTCGTACTCCTTCACGGCCAGCACGAGCGCCCGGGCCGAGCGCGGCAGCTCGCACGCGCCGAGCGGGGCCAGCCCGCCGGCGTCCACCCGGGCCGGGACCTCGGCGACGTCGTCCGGGTCGAGGAAGCTCACGCTGGCCCCGTTGCGCATGCTGACGATCACGTCGCTGGCGCCGCGCCCGGCCAGGCCGTCGATCACCCGCAGGGCCAGGCCCTCGTACCCGCCGATGCGCTCCGGCTCGATCGCCTCGGGCCCGGCGGCTGCGCGGGCCGCCCGCGCGGCCGCCTGCCCGCTGTCCCCCTGGGTGTCGGTCCTCATGTAGGTGTCGCGGCGGACGCCGAGCAGCGCGGCGTACGCCGCCCAGGCGTCCCGCACCCCGCCCGACGCGAACGCCGACCCGATCGCGGCGATCAGCTCCTCGTTGAGGGCGAGCACGTCCTGCCCGCGGCTGGAGCCGGCCCTCGCCACGCCGTCGAGGTACCGGCGCGGGTCGTAGTAGTAGTAGACGTACTCGGTGGGGATCGCGCCCACCCGCCGCACCATGTCGGGGTCGAACGCGGCCAGGTGCGGGGCGCGGGCCTGGACCTCCTCGAAGCGGCTGAGCAGCCGCGGCATCAGGTCCGTGCCGTCGATGGTGAACGAGCCGACCCAGCCGAGGTGGTTCAGCCCCGCGTACCCGGCCCGGACGCCCGGCAGCAGGCCGCCGGGCGGCGCCCCGGCCAGCTGGGCGGCGGCGAACCTGGACAGGTCGGCGATCGTCCCCGCCGGGGTGTCGCACACCCCCACCGCCGTGACCTTCCCCTGGGCGGCGATCGCCTGGGTGATCAGGCCCGCCGGGTTGGTGAAGTTCACCAGCACCGCCCCGGGCGAGCAGCGCGCGAGCAGGTCGCAGTAGGAGAGCACGACCGGGATCGTGCGCAGCGCCATCGCGCACCCGCCCGGCCCGGTTGTCTCCTGGCCTACGATGCCCCGGCGCAGGGCGACCTGCTCGTCGATCACCCGCCCGCGGTCCCCGCCGACCCGGATCGCGGAGAACACGTACGCGGCGCCGCCCAGCGCCCGCTCGGCATCGTCGGTCACGGTGACCACGCCTGGAACCCCGAGAGCGTCCGCGACCTCGGCGCTCAGGCGGCACGTGGTCGCCCGGCGCACCGGGTCCGGCTCGAGCAGGCAGATCTCGCTGAACGCGCCCGGCCGCGTGGCGAGCACGGCGCGCACGAAGGCGGGCATCCGCACGCCGCCGCCGCCTAGGATCGTCAGCTTCATCGTCCCGCTTCCCTCGCCGTCGCCGTGCCCGCGCCGGCGGGCGCTCCCGCCGGCCCCGCCGCGCCGTCCGCCCTGGCCGCGCCGTCCGCCCTGGCCGCGCCGTCCGCCCTGGCCGCGCCGTCCGCCC
>JAJPIV010000093.1 GCA_021324595.1 Actinomycetota bacterium
CCCCATCGGCATCGCCGCCGAGCTAGATGCCGATGCACGCACCCTGCGGCTGCTAGATCCGCCGCTGGTGCCACGGGCCTGAGGCCCGGCGGGCCGGTGGGCGCGGGCGCCGCCACGACGGGCCGCCCGCCATCGATTAGGTCAACCTGACCGAGGGGAGCCCCGGCAGCATGACCAACCTGCGCCAAGCGGCATTGCGCGCCAGCCACGCTGGCACCCGCCGGCACGCCAACTCCAGCGAACCGGCCTGCTGTCTTGGGTAATCGGCACCGGAACGTGGCCGGGGGACCTCCTGCGGCTGGGCCGAAGGGCGGCGGCCAAGCCAGGCCCGGGGCGTCGCACCGGCGCCGAGACCCTGTCAGGGCCCGCCTGCCCGGCCCGCTAGGCTGAGCCGTCATGACGATCCTGATCTCCGCTGATATGGAAGGCGCGACCGGTGTTACCTGGCCGGGTGACGTGGAGCCCGGAACCGAGCAATGGCAGCGCTGCCGCCGCATGCTCACCTCGGACGTGAACGCGGCGATCGCCGGGTTCCTCGCCGCCGGGACCGAGTCCGTCCTGGTCAACGAGGCCCACGCGACCATGCGCAACCTGCTGCTGGAAGAACTCCATCCGCGGGCGGTCATGCTCACCGGGCGGCACAAGGACCTGTCGATGGTGGAGGGGATCCAGCGCCCGGAGGTCACCGGCGTGGCGTTCGTCGGCTACCACGCTGCGGCCGGCTCGGAGGGCGTGCTCGCGCACACCTACCTGGCCAACTCAGTGACGAGCGTGCGGGTCAACGGGGAGAATGGCAGCGAGGGACGGCTGAACAGCTACGTCGCGGCGGAGTTCGGCGTCCCGGTGCTCCTGGTCACCGGCGATGACAGGACGTGCGAGGACGCGACGGGGCCAGCGGGCTATGCGCCAGCCGCGCAAGCGGTGGCGGTCAAGGACTGCGTCAGCCGGTACGCGGCGGTGTGCCGTCCGCCTGAGGTCACCGCGGCAGCGATCAGGGCGGCAGCCGCCGAGGCGGGCAAGAAGGCCGGCCGGACCGCTCCGGCCACCGCCAGGACGTTCACCGTGGAGATCGAGGTTGACGCCGCGCAGCTGGCCCAGGCCGCGGCGATCGTCCCGACCGTGCGCCGTACCGGTGACCGGGCAGTCGCCTTCGAGGCGTCGACCGCGTGGGACATGATCCGCTGCTTCAAGACGGTGACCACGATGATCTCGGCTGCCGTTGAGGAGAAGTTCGGGTGAGGACGGCTCAATGCCCGGCTGCGCCGTCCGCGCAGGACGAGGTGGCGGCCATCGCCTCCGACCTGATCAGGATCGACACCACGAACCGGGGCGGCGGAGACTTGCCGGGAGCGGCCTGCGGCCGAGTACGTGGCCGCCCGGCTGGCCGAGGCTGGGCTTGAGCCGCTGCTGCTGGAGTCTGCGCCCGGCCGGGCGAACGTGGTGGCCAGGTTGACCGGCACGAACCCGTCCGCGCCCGCCCTGCTGCTGCACGGACACCTCGACGTCGTCCCGGCGGACCCGGCCGAGTGGACGATCCACCCGTTCTCTGGCGAGATACGCGACGGGATCATCCGGGGGCGCGGTGCCGTTGACATGAAGAACGCTGTCGCGGTCGTCGTCGCCCTCGTACAGCAGTGGGCCGCCGAGGGGCGGCGGCCCGGGCGCGACATCGTGCTCGCATTCACCGCCGACGAGGAGGATACCGCCGCCGACGGTGTCCGGTGGCTGGTTGCCCGGCATCGGAGCTGTTCGAGGGGTGCACCGAGGCCGTCGGCGAGTCCGGCGGGTTCACTTTCCACGCGGGACCAGGGTTGAGGCTGTACCCGATCGCGTCGGCGGAGCGGGGGACCGCTTGGCTGCGGCTGACTGCCCGTGGCACGGCCGGGCACGGCTCCAGGCCCGCCGATGCCCGGGCTCAGCGCGTCGCCGCGATGGTGAAACGTCACGGCGTCCTCGGTCCGGGCGACCATCTCAAGTCCGCCGAGCCCGAAGGGTTCCAATACGAGCAGCCGGAGCGGTCGGCTGAGGTGCGGGTCCAACGTACCCTCGACGGGCGCGCCGCGCTCGTCCGCGAGCCCGAGCCTGTGCCGCTGGCCCCGGCCGAGCGCGAACAGCGGGCACTGGAGGTTCTCGGTTTCACTTTCGGCTGCGGCCAGCCCGGCCCTTGCAGGTCGCCGAGACCGCCAAGCACCACCGCAAGCGGCAAGCCGAGATCGACGAGCGCCGCTGCCTGCGCATCCCCTCCTAAGACCCTGTAGCTGGACCTCGGTGAAGCCTGGAACGTCCCCTCCGAGCGCCCCCGCGACACCGTCATCCAGCCACCCAGACCGCCGGGCCCCGGCGCCGAAGCAGTGCTCCAGCGCGCCGCCGAACCGAAGGGCGTCCAGTGAGTTCGCCGCCGCGTCGCGGCCAGGGGCCGATCTAACGACCTGACGGGAGCCCTCGTGACTGCGGGCGTTGCCCACCCAGCGCGAGCATGCCAGCGGGCTGCGCGGTCGCGGCGGGCACTACCTGGTCACCGTCGAGGGCAACCAGTCCGGGCCTGCTCGCCCAGTTGCGGTCCCTGCCGTGCAGGGGCGTCCCCGGCCACGTCACCGACGGCCGCGGTCACGGGCGGATCGGGAAGCGGATCGTCGAGGTGGTCACCGTCGCCGCCGGGGTCGCGTTCCCGCACGCCGCCGAGGCGATCCAGGTCACCCGCAAGGCCTGGCAGCCGCAGGTGGCGGACCGGGACCAGCCACGCGATCGCCAGCCTGTCGGCCAGGCAGGCCGGGCCCGTTCAGCTCGCCGCCTGGCTCCGCGCTGCGGCACGCCGGACGCGGCCTGCCCGGGTGTTCCGGCTGCTCGCAGGCTGGAGTGACGACCAGTACGGGACCATGTAGGGACCACGGGAACGGGCTGCTGGCCGGACTGGCGTGACGCCGCTGTCGCTACCGCCGGGTGGCCTCGGCTCCCGTCCGGGGCAAAGGCAGCCACCGCGTCCGGCTTCCGCTGCCGGCCGGCGCGGGGACGGGGTCGTGTTCCGGCGCTCGCTCCCCAGCCCGCGATGACGGCACCGGCTTGCCAGCTTTACTACTGTACTAGTACACTCAAGGTGTGATCGTCTTCTATTTGGAGCCCGACTCCGGGGTTCCGGCGTACTTGCAGCTCGTGCGGCAGGTGGAGCATGCCATCCGGCTGGGCCGCCTGAGCGCGGGCGATCAGCTGCCCTCGGTGCGGGATGTGGTCGCCGTGCTCGGCATCAACCCCAACACGGTGGCCAAGGCCTACCGCGAGATGGAGAGCCGGCACCTCGTCGACACCCGGCAGGGCCGGGGCACCTTCGTCGCTGACCTTGCGACTGCCGCCGCCGGTCCGGCGGTCATCCCGGCGGGCCTCGCCCGCGACCTCGCCGACTGGATCACGCGGGCCAGGGCGGCCGGCCTGGACCGCGATGATGCCGCGGCCGTGTTCGAGCAGGAACTGCACGCCGCATACCGGAACGAGGGGATCGCATGACCGCAATGGCTGGCCGGGCCGCCGCTGAGCGCTCCGCGGCCGCGATCGAGTGCTCCGGCCTCGGCAAGCGCTACGGGAGGACATGGGCGCTGCGGGACTGCACCCTGTCGCTGCCCGAGGGGCGGGTCGTCGCTCTCATCGGGCCGAACGGCGCGGGCAAGACGACCTTCCTGTCCCTTGTCATGGGCCTGGCCGAGCCCACCGAGGGCACGGTCCTGGCTGACGGGCACCCGGCCGGCGGTCCCGGAGCCCTGGCCCGGGTCGCGTTCATGGGCCAGGACCACCCGCTGTACAAGCGGTTCACCGTCGCCGACCACCTGCGCATGGGCTGTGAGCTGAACGCCGGGTTCGACCTGCCGTGGGCCCGCGCCCGGCTTGCTGACCTGGACATCCCGCTGCGGCGGCCCGCCGGGCGGCTGTCGGGCGGCCAGCAGGCCCAGGTCGCCCTCACGCTCGCCCTGGCCAAGCGGGCCAGGGTCATCCTGCTGGACGAGCCCGTCGCCAGCCTGGACCCGATAGCGCGCCGCGAGGTGATGACGGTGCTCATGACGCGGGTCGCGGAGACCGGGGCGACGGTCGTGTTCTCCTCGCACGTGGTGGCTGAACTGGAGCGGGTCTGTGACTACCTCGTCGTCATGTCCCGCACGCAGGTGCAGCTCGCCGGCGCGGCGGACGACCTGATCGCCGCCCACGCCCGGCTGATCGGCCCAGGCGGCGCGGCGGCCGGCGGCGAGGGAGCCGCGCCCGCCGGGGTCGCCGCGGTCCTTGAGCGCTCCGTCAGCGACGCCCAGACCGTGCTGCTCGCCCGGCTCTGCGGGCCGGTCGCCGATCCCCGCTGGGAGTCACGGTCAGTGACGGTCGAGGACATCGCGCTCGCGTACATGGCAGCACCGGGGGTGCGGTACCAGCCCTCACCCCGCCTTTCCGCCGTCTCCGGGAGTGGATCATGACCTGGCTTGTCTGGCGCCAGCACCGGCTGGAGGCCCTCGCCGCCGCGGCCGTCGCTGCCGTCCTCGCCGTCGTGGTGACGCCGACCGCGCTGCACCTGTACCAGGTGACCGCCCTGCTCCGGCAGGGCGGCTGCCTCGGCGGCAGCCCGGGTGCGAGCTGTGGCACCGCCATGGACGCGTTCAACGCGACGTCGCACACGCTGCAAGGCATCGTGCCGCTGCTCAACATCCTGCCCGGGCTGGCCGGGGCGTTCATCGGGGCGCCGCTGCTCTCCCGGGAGTACGAGGACGGCACGTGGCGGCTGGCCTGGTCGCAGGGCGTGACCCGGCTGGCCTGGCTGCGCGGCCAGATGCTGGGCGCCCTGGCTGTCACCGCGCTCAGCGCGGCGCTGTTCACCGCCGTGCTCACCTGGTGGCTGTCGCCCGTCAACTACGTGAACGGGCGGTTCACCAACAACGGGTTCGACTTCACGGGGATCGTGCCGGCCGCGTGGGCGCTGCTGGCCTTCGCGATCGGGGTGCTCGCCGGGACCGCGCTGCGCCGGGTCGTCCCGGCGATGGCCGTCACGCTGGCCGGGTACGCCGTGATCCGGTTCCCGGTCGAGTACCTGCTGCGCCCCCGTTACCTGCCGCCCGTGGAGAAATGGGGCCTGCCGTTCGCGGAGGGCAGCGGGATCGCAAGGAACGACTGGGAACTCGGCCTCGGCCCGGTCGCGCCCGGCGGCCACGCGATGCTGACCGGCGCGCAGTTCGACCAGGTAGAGCACACCGCGCAAGCGTCGATCAACAGGGCCACCGCGTCGCAGGCGACCTACGTCGCCGAGCTCAACCACTGGCTGACCGCGCACGGGTACACTCAGGTGGCCACGTACCAGCCGGCCGACAGGTTCTGGACGTTCCAGGGCATCGAGGCAGCCATCTGCCTGCTGCTTGCCCTCGCCGCCCTCGCCGTCGCCTACCGGCTGGTGTCCCGCCGCCCGTCCTGAGCGGGCCTCACTGCGCGCCCGCCACCTGGCGGGCGCGCTTCGCGGCATGCCCCAATAGCGCCGCATGTTCGTTATGGGTCAGCCTGGTGAGGTCCACCGGGCGGAGCTGCACGCCCACTGCTACCGGATGCTGTCCTCCTGGCATGACGCTGAAGATGCCCTTCAGGACGCGTTGCTGCGGGCAGCCGACGTCGGCGCTCTGGCCGGCCTGCTCACCGAGGAGCCACCTGGGCGATGCCGCCGCTGCGGAGCTGGTACCGCGGGCCGGCGGCCGACGGCGAGGTCCTGGTCGGCTTCGGGTTCAGCGAACGCTGGCGGCACCGGCCCGGCCGGGCGAACGGCCAGCTGGCCCCGGGCTGCTACACGGCCGATCCGTCCACCGGCGCGGGGGGTGGCCTCGGCGCTGGCCGTGCTGTCGCTGCGCGGGGACCGGACCGGCGAGGCCGGCTACTTCCCCACCGCCGAGCTGCCGCGCCGCTGGGTGATGCTCCGGCCGTCGAGGGCGCCGCGATGTCGCCCGGTTCGGGCTGCCCGCCACCATCACGTCGCAAGTTCCGCGCTGGACAGGACCGGTGAGATCGCTAAGCAGGCGATCGGCGGCAACGCCGGTCTCACCGGCTCGCAAGTCAACACACGGCTCCAGAAGGTCAAGGACCGGCTCACCACCAAGCGCGCTTGACCAGTGCCGGTACCGGTCGTTCCTTCCATTCGTAATAGCCTGACCGTGGCACGCCGAGCGCCCGGCCGGCCGCCGCGGCATCCATCCCGTCCGCGGCAAGCTCACGGGCCAGCCGGAACGCTATCTGGGGGAAGACGTTCTCCCGCGCGAAACAAGCGGCGGCGCGCCGCGGGATCTCGTTCTCCTGCTCCAGCAGCCTGTCCCGCCCGCGCAGCTCGGCCAGTTCTCGCTTCTCGGCGCCGGCCAGCCGCCGACCGGCGCCATTCTCATCAGCGTCAGCCTGGGCCATCCAGGTCCGCGGGCGCGACTCGCTGATGCCGAGATCCCTGGCGATCTTGGCGACCGGTGCGGTGCCCTCGCGGGCGAGCTGGACCGCGCGCAGCCGGAACTCCGGGAGGTGAGGTGCGGGCATGACGGACATCCTTCCCGGCGGCCGCTGGCCACCTCAGGTCGGGTGTCCCGGGGAACGGGGGAAAGCTCAGTGCGGATTGTGCCGCCTGCGCGCGGGCGAGTGTGAGCGCGCCTGCGTGGTCTGTGTTGCTGAGGCCTACTGTCTCACTTGCGCCGGTCTGCGCGCTTCCCGCTGAAGCGGGTTCCGGGTTCATGGCCCGGTCCGGTACCAGGTGCAGGGGCCGCTGATCTGGAAGGCGTAGACGCCGTTGAGGTTGACGGTTTCGGGGCCGTCGAAGTTGTTGTTGTCGCTGATGTCAGACCCGATTCCGCGAATAGGTCTGGTGGCTTGGCCGTGTAGATGCTGATGGGTGCCGCTCTGGCCTGGGATGATGATCATTGCTAAGTGATTATCGTCCGGACCGGG
>JAJPIV010000102.1 GCA_021324595.1 Actinomycetota bacterium
CGCACCAGCCGGATCGCCTTGGCCTTAGCCTCCTGGTCGTACTTGACCCGCATCGTTCGCGCTTCCTTCCCAACTTCGGAAGTATGCACGAAACCCGGGACGGTTCATATTGCAGCGCGATGACCGCCCATATCGCTATCCACATCAATAGCGGGGCGCGGCGGCGCAGCGCCAGCGGCGCGCCCATGAGCGGTGGCAGCAGCGCCAGCAGCCACGGCGGCCCAGCGATCGCAGTGCCGGTCAGGCCGGCCGGCGCCCACGCGGCCAGCGCAGTCAGCACGGCCCCGCATACCGCTACCCCCGCATCGGCGAGCATGCCGGGATCAGCGGCCACGACGCGCCGGACTGCCTGCATGCCACCGAACGTAACGCCTGCCCTGGCCCTGCGGATCCGCCGCAAGGCGGCTTGTGGTTCATCCTTGCGGACGAACAGGTTCGCTCCCGCGGCCGCTGACAGGCGGCCCGGTGATCATGATGGTGGACACATGACCACGATCCCCGGCCACAGTAACCGTCGGCGCCCGGGCGCCGCCCAGCCCGCAGCGGGCCAGTCCGGCGGCTGGGCTGTCGAGGTGCGCGGGCTCACCAAGCGTTTCGGTGCCCGGGCCGCCGTAGACAAAAGTGGACCTGCTCGTCCCGCGGGGCTGCGCGTTCGGCTTACCTGGGGCCGAACGGGGCGGGCAAGACAACCCTGATCCGGGTCCTGCTGGGCCTGACCAGAGCCGACGCCGGCACTATGTCGCTGCTCGGCCTGCCCGTGCCTGCCGAGCGCGGCCGTGCCCTGACTCGGGTGGGCGCGATCGTCGACGAGCCCCGGTTCCACGGCCACCTGACCGGGCGGGAGAACCTGCAGATCCTGGCCGCGGCCCGGGGAGGGGACGCTGACAGGCAGATCGGCCCGGCCCTGGACCGCACCCGGCTGACCCAGCGGGCCGGTGACAAGGTCTCCGCCTACTCGATGGGCATGCGCCAGCGCCTGGGCCTGGCCGCCTGCCTGCTGGCCGACCCGCAGCTGCTGATCCTCGATGAGCCTATGAACGGCCTGGACCCCGTCGGCATGCACGAGATGCGCGACCTGCTCCGCGACCTGACCGGTGAGGGACGCACCGTCTTGTTGTCCTCGCACCTGCTCGACGAGGTGGAACGCAGCTGCGATCAGGTTGCCATCGTCGACCATGGCAAGGTGATCCGCCAGGGCCCTATCAGCGAGCTGACCGGAGGCGCCGGCGCCGCCGTCGAGGTGCAGTGCTCCGACCCGCCCGCCGCCGCACGCGCCCTCGGCCAGGCCGCGGCCGGATCCCGCATCGCCCTGACCGAGGACGGGCTCGGGCTGACCGTCACGCTGGCCGCAGCGCCGGCGCGCGAGCAGATAGCTAAGATCAACCGCCGCCTGGTCGACGCCGGGATCAGTGTCTACAGCCTCCGGCAGACCCACGCCAGGCTGGAGGACTGGTTCTTGTCCGTGACAAGCCGGCTGGGGGACGACCAGTGACCGCCGGCAGCGTTGCCGCCGGAAGGCGCGGATCGTGGCTGCCTACCTGGCCGCTGATCGGCGCCAAGCTTCTGGACCTGCGCAAGCGCCGCATCTTGATGGCCGTCACCGCGGCGTTCACCGTGGGCCTGCCGGTCCTCTTCTACGGCGTCAGGCTGATCTACAACCTGGCCGACCCGGCGCAGTACGGGCCGGCCGGCACCCCAGGCGCGTTCGCCACGGCCGGCACCTTGATGGACGAGTTCGGGCTCATCGTGGCCGTCATGCTCGGCGCCACGGCCGGGACACCTGACCTGGCCGACGGCATGTTCCGCCACCTGGTGATCACCGGCCGGTCCCGGCTCGCGCTCTACCTCGCCCGCATCCCGGCCGGGCTGTCCATCCTGCTGCCGCTGGCCGCAGCCGGCTTCACCGTGGCCTGCCTGGTCACCGGGTTCCTGCATAGCCCGCTGCCAGCCGGCGCGGTCACCCCGTCCCCCGGCGCTATGACCGGTGCCGGGCTGTGGCTTGAGCTCGACTTGATCGTCGGGTTCACTGTCGGGGCCGGCCTCGGCTCGCTCATGGGCCAGCGGACCGTCCCGGTCATCCTGCTGATCGTGCTGGAGATCATCATCACCCCGGCGCTGGCCGACCACGCGCTGCCCGGCTTCGTCAACGGCGAGCGGCTCGTCGTCGGCGTCGCCATGGACCAGCTCAAGCCCGCCGCGCTGGCCGGAGGTATCACGGTCGGGCCCGGCGGCGGCCCGCGCCAGCTGCACCTGCCGCCCATGCCCACCTGGGCCGTCGCCGCCGTCATCGGCGCCTGGATTGCCGGCTGGACAGCCATCGGCGCCTGGAAGATGATCAACCGCGACGCCTGACCAGCAGCGTCACCGGCTCCCGCACCGCGGGGCCAGGGAAGGAAAGCCAGCAATGACAGTGGCGATGACAATCGGCTCGCATAACCTCAGCGCCGTCCCGGTCATCCTCGTCGTGCTGATCATCGGTATCGCCATATACGTGATAAGGCAACGCAGATCAAGACCACCGGGCGGTCATGACAGATGAAATCGATAACGGCCGGCTCCACGCGCGCTGGAAAGCCGCCACCGCTGGTCCGTCACTGATGAACAACGGTGAGCGCTACCAAGGGCTGCCCCGCTGGATGGCCATGGTCAGTCACATCTTGTGATCGGGGCTGGTCGGAGCTTCGCCAAAGCGCGTCCTCTTGAAATCCAGCCGCGGGACCGCCATATCGAGGTTGCTAATTTAGCAGCCGGTTCAGGTGCGGGTTCGCGGGCCGGACGGGCCGGGCGCGTGGTTGCCGGCCGCAGCTGCGCCTGGCCCGGTGCGTCGCAGAGGATGGCTGGCCGCTGCGGCGGGCGGCGGAACGGTTCCAGGTCTCGCACTCGACCGCGGACCGGCGGGCACGCCGTTACCGCCAGGACGGTGCGGCGGGGATGGCTGACCGGTCTTCCCGGCCGCATGCCAGCCCGGCCCGGACGCCGGTGCGGACGGAGCGGCGGATCGTCAGGCTGCGCGTCAGCCCCCTGGGCGGCTGAGAGCAGGAACTCGCGTGCCCCGGCCGACAGCCGGAACGCCTCGCCGACCAGGCCGATGGCCTGGGGCGCCTGGCGGAGCAGGATCTGGGTGGCCGCGTGCGCCCTCAGCCCGGCCGCCACCGCACGCCACGGCGGCCCGGCCGATCTGCTGGCCGGCTCGAGCCGGGACGCCGGGCAGGCCGCCCTGGCCGTCGTCACCGCCTGCGCCACTCCCGGCTGCCGCCCGCCCGGCGCGCGCCCCGGTGCGGCCCCTGCTGGACCAGGCGTCCTATTCGCGGCGTGCCACTGGGTGCTCGCCCCCGGCGGGCTGCTGGCGGTCGTCACCAACGCCGCCTGCCGCCGGGGACGTCACGGCGACCGCCCGCGCGGCCGGGCTGGTCTACACCCAGCACATCATCGCCGTCCACGCCGCCATCTCCGGCAGCCGCCTCCGCCTGCCCGCCGCGGCCGTGATACGGCCGCCCGGCAGCCGGCCCGCCGGGCCGCACCGGCCGGTGCAGAGCGACGTCCTGCTCTTCCGCCGACCGGGAGGCCCCGAACATGGCTGAGCCCCGCCCGCCCCGCGCCGCCGCCCCGCACCCGGTGGCCATCGACGACGGTGACCTGCGGCTGTCGGTGTGGCCCACCGCCCAGCGTGACGCCCGCGCCCAGCGCGCCGGCCGGTACCTGCCGGCCGCCACCGCCCACCCCGGCAAGATGCTGCCCGCGATCGCCGCCACCGCGATCACCCGCTACACCCAGCCGGGGGACCTGGTCGCCGACCCGATGTGCGGGATTGGCACCACGCTGATCGAGGCCGTCCACCTCGGCCGCGACGCCCTCGGCGTCGAGTATGAGCCCCGGTGGGCCGGCCTGGCCGCCGCCGGGATTACCCACGCCCGCCGCCACGGCGCGACCGGCACCGGCGAGGTGATCTGCGGCGACGCTCGTCAGCTGCCCGGAATCGCTCCCGCCTGGGCGCGCGGGCGGGTCGCGCTGGTGGTCACCTCACCCCCCTACGGCCCGAGCGTCCACGGGCACGTCCGCGCCACGGCGGGCGGGGTCCGCAAGTTCAACAACCGCTACAGCCGCGACCCGGTCAACCTCGCCCACCACGGCCTAGACGCACTCCTCGACGGGATCACCAGAATCCTCACCGGCGCCGCCGCCCTGCTGCGCCCCGGCGGGATCGTGGTCATCACCGCCCGCCCGTGGCGGCACCGCGGCGAGCTGGTCGACCTGCCCAGCGCCGTCATCGCCGCCGGCCGCGCCGCCGGGCTGACCCCCGTCGAGCGGTGCGTCGCGCTGCTGGCCGGGCTCGACGGCGACCACCTGGTCGCCCGGCCGTCGTTCTTCCAGCTCGACAACACCCGCAAAGCCCGCGCCCGCGGCGAGCCCTGGCACCTGATCGTCCACGAGGACCTCCTCATCTTCCGGAAGCAGCGCTTTCCCGCGAGTTCAGGAAAACTGAAACCTGATCAGGCTGACCGCACCGCCCCGGACGATGCGCAGGGGCAGGCGGCATGACGGTCCGCCGGCCGGCACTCGTTCCCGGCCCGCTGCAAACGAACGCGGCGTGGTCCTGGTCCGGCTGGGCCTGCCGGGATGCGGCGCCGCCGCTGGCGGTCGGGTCGATGTTCACCGGCTGCGGCGGGCTCGACCTCGGCGCCGCCGCAGCGCTCGGCGGCGCTCAGCTGGCCTGGTGCGCCGACCCGGACCCGCACGTGCGCGCCGTCCTGGCCGAACGGCTGCCCGGCGTGCCCAACCTCGGCGACATCACCGGCATCGACTGGCGCGCCGTCCCGAGGGTCGACGTGATCACCGCGGGCTGGCCGTGCCAGGACATCTCCGCCGCCGGCCGGCGCGCCGGCCTCGTACACGGCGAGCGCAGCGGCCTGTGGCGGCACATCCCCCAGGCGGTCGCCGTGCTCCGCCCGGCGATGGTCGTGCTGGAGAACGTGGCCGCGCTGCGCTGGCGCGGCGGCGGCCTGGGCCTCGTCCTGGACGACCTGGCCGGCGTGGGCTACGACTGTCTGTGGACCACCGTGCGCGCCAGCGACGTCGGCGCGGCTCACAGGCGGGAGAGGGTGTTCCTGCTCGCCATCCCCGCCCCGATGGCAGGCGCGGCCGCGGCCCGCCTGTGTCAGCCCGCGTGGCCAGCCAGGCCGGGCCGCCGCGGTGCTGGCCGAGGTCGGGCATGTCCTGCCACGGCGTCCGCGCCCTGGCGCTGCCCTTGGCACCGGCCGCGGCCGGGGGACCGGTGCCGCTGCTGCCCACGCCGCAGGCCCGGGATTGCAACCGGGCTCAGCTTCCGGAGGTGCGCCGAGCGGGCGGGCACCAGGTCAACCTGTCCGACGTGGTCCACGGCCTGGCCGAGAACTGGCAGGCCGACGGCTGGGGCCGGTACGCACCGGCCATCCGCCGCTGGGAGCAGATCCTGGGCCGGCCCGCGCCGTTCCCGGCCGACCCCACCCGGTGCGGCAGCTTCCGGCTGGCCGTGAACTTCGCCCAGTGGTGCCAGGGCCTTCCGGAGGACTGGCTGAGCGGAGTGCCCGGCCTGCCCTACTACGCGATGATCCGGATCCTCGGCAACGCGGTGGTCCGGCGCCAGGCCGCCGCCGCGCTGCGCCAGTTCGCCGACTCGCGGCGATCCTCTACCCGCCCTCGGACGCTCGCCAGCCTCCGAAGGAGGAGTTGACCGTGCCGCCTAGCCTGCCTCGCCTCGCTAGCAGCGGCCAGTGCCGCCACGTGCGCCCCGTCACCCGGGCTGGGGCTGTCCGGCTCCGGGCCCGGCGTCCCCGCCGGACAGGTGTGGCGGAAGGCGGCGGCGCATATGAGAACCGGGGCAGGCGGGGTCTCCCGCCTGCCCCGGCACTGGGGGCGGGGCTGGTCTCAGGGCAGCGCAGTCGCGGCCTTGCCGTCGGGGAAGGTGATGTGCAGCGGCACGCCGGGTCCGGCCTGGGCTTCTGCCTGGGCCAGGTCCACTCCGCCGCCCTGGTCCGCGCCGTGCTCCTCCAGTTCGGTGAGCACGCCCATCGTGAACGCCACAGTGGGCGGATCCGCTCCGGCCAGCTGTCCAGGTCATGGCCTGGCCAGACGGCGACCGGGATCAGCCGCCCGCCGATCACCGCGAACACCTGCACCCGGGCGGCGGGCGGCGGCTGGCCCTCGGCCGGGTCATCGCGGAGCAACCGCACCAGCACGTCCCCGCCGAACGCCGACGGCGCGGCGTCGCCGAGGACGTGCGCGGTGAACATGCCGCCGGGCTTGCCGTCGGCCTCGGTCACCAGCAGCCACGCGCCCGCGAGCGACGGCTCCTGCCCGGCCAGGTACAGCACATCTACCTCCTCGCCGTCACCGGCCGGACCGGTCCCGGCCAAGGTCACCTCGTTGTTCATGCACAGTCACCTCCGTGGTCACGACTGGGATGGGGGCACCATCGGCGGCGGCCACCGGCGCTGGCGTGCACCGTTGGCGATGGCGCCGCCGATGCACGCTCGCCTTCGCCCGCATGTCAAGTCCCGCCCCGCCCGCCAGGTCAAAGTCACCCCCCAGGCGGGGCGCGCCGCGCCGGCTGACGGGGCGTGCCCAGGCGTAATCCGCTGGCTTGACAGCGGCGGCGAAGGCACGCGTCGATGCTCGCGGCCCTGGGCTGAACCCGGCGGAGCGGCAGCATGAATCGCGGCCTGACCATCGCCGAGATCGGCATACTTCCCGCGGTCACGGACGTGGTCACCGCCGGGAGGGCGCTGGGCCTGGGGCGGACCAAGGCATACGAACTCGCCCGGACCGGGCAGTTTCCCTGCCCGGTGATCCGGGCCGGCACGACCTACACTTTAGCTTGTGGCGGCAAGCTACTGGCTCGGCTTGTTCACCGTCGAGACCTGGAAGGAGTTCCTGGACCACGGCGCCGACGTGTCGGGGTTCAGCGACAAACGCTGGAAACTGGTGCAGAAGATCCGGCCCGGCGATTACCTGCTGTGCTATCTGACCCGGGTATCTCGGTGGGTAGGTGTGCTCCAGGTCACCGACGAACCGTTCTTCGACCAGACGCCGATCTGGTCGTCGAAGGTGTTCCCAGCCGGGTCCGCGTGAGCGTCGTGATCGCGCTACCCCCGGAGCAGGGCGTCCCCGTGCTTGACATGCGCAACAAGCTGACGATCTTTCAGGGCCTGGACAACCCGAACCGCTGGCAGGGACCGTTCCGCAGCTCGCCGAACAGGTGGAAGACGGCCGACGGCGAGGCGGTCGTAAGTGCGCTGGAGGCCGCGAAGGCGAGTCCGGTCAGTCGGCCCCTCGGTCCGCTGGCGCAGACGCGCACCCAAAGCGAGGCGCGGCATGAGCTCGCCGACGGGGACGTGATCATCCCCGAAGACGACGAACTTGAGGTCGCCGCGGAACTCCAGGCAGCCGGAACTGCGCACACCGAGATCCAGTACCTGCTCCTGAAGCTCGGCGCGGAGATGGGCTTCGATGTTCACGTCGCGCGCAACGATCAGGGCAAGGTGTGGGAAGGGCAGCGGCTGGGCGGCCTGCCGCGCCGCCGCGAGCAGATCCCGCAGCAGTTTGACCCTGCAACTAACCAGACCATCGAACTGATCGACGTGCTGTGGCTAGACGGCAACGCGATCGTGGCCGCGTTCGAGATCGAGAGCACCTCCTCGATCTACTCGGGGCTGCTGCGGATGAGCGACCTGCTGGCCCAGCAGCCCAACATCGCGGTGCCGCTGTTCCTGGTCGCCCCCGAGCAGCGGCGCGCCAAGGTCATCGAGCAGGTGAACCGCCCAACCTTCGGCCGGATGAAACCGCCGCTGGTCGAGGTGTGCAGGTACATCTCGTTCGAGGGGCTGCGTGAATCGCTGACCAGCGTCAGAGACATTGTGAGCTACCTCAAGCCAGACTGGCTGCAGAAGATCAGCGAATCCTGCGCGCCCGAGGATCTTTGATCCCAGGGGCGCGACACAGTGCCTGAGGTTCGGGATCCGGTTCCGGACGGGCGCGACCCAGACCGGGTGGAGTCATTTACTGGGTAAGGCCGCGCACGGCCTTGATGACGGCGTTAACGTCATGCCAGGTGGTCGAGGTGAACCCTCTGGCGGTGAGCAGCCGAGGGTCGCCCTCGGGGTTGCAAGCCTTAGCGCAGCGGCCGCCGCTCAGCATCGGGATGAGCCACGGCGAGAACAAGTCGGGCTCACGGGCCGGAGCCGGTGAACCCGAAGTCCTCGGTCATCCGGACGAGCGCGTTCGCGACGACGTCAGTGATCTCGTCCTCTGCTAGGCCGAGCGGGGCGGTGACTGCCACCGACATGTCGCCATGAGGATCATGGCGGGGCTGCCCGTAATCGGAGAGGTCAACCATGTCGAGTGTGCGCCGGGGCCGGGGCTTGCCGCTGGTCTCTGGGCGCTCGTTCTGGATGTTGAGTTCAAGCCGTGGTGCCCCGGCAGGCGGAAGCTCCCGCGGGTTCGGAGTGACGGTGAGCGGCAAGATCGCCGTCGTCGCATGCCATCCCTGGGCGAGGAAGGCGGCCAGCTCGGCGCGCGTGATCTTCAGGTGAGCCGGGATCTGCGGCGGTCCGGCTGGCGCCGGCTCGATGGCGTCGAAGTCGACGCGCAGGTCGGCCACGCTGGAGATGTCGCCGATGCCGGATCCCGGCAGCATGAACCACAGGTAGGCCGCCAGCGCTGGCCGGCCCTCGGCACCAGGAACCAGAGCCTGGTAGCAGGCGAACCGGCTGTTGTTGTGGCCGACTCCGTCCGGCGTCTCAGCCCATCCCAGGGCGTCAGCGTTCAGGCCATAGCGTGTCGCAAGAGCGCGGAGGACATCGTTGATCCCGGCGCTGCGGAGTACGGTGAGCATGCGCGCCCTTCCGGTCTGGGTGACGCGCATGCCATCCCCGGCAACCGGAATCCGGGCAGCGACCCGCAGCCGCAGGTCCATCTCGCCGTCGCGGAACGCCCACGCGTCGCGATCCCGGCAAGCCTCGCTGTCGAAGGCGACATCCGGCCGCCAGGCCCAGCGGCCTGCCGCTTCCCGGATCAGGCGCCCCGGCCCCCAGCTGCCCCCGGCCAGCAGGATCTCCTCGCTGCCGGAGTCGATGACCGGTGTCGGCGGCCGGGCACCAACCGGGAACCCGGTGCCTGCCGTGCCGCCGCCTCGGTTAGCGTCGCCGATCATGCCCAGCGCCTGCCACACGGGCCCGGCTACCGCCACGGCCGGTCGGCCGTACAGCGCGCAGATCACTGCGGGCTCACCGGACTGCCCGCCGTCGAAGTGCTGCACCCACCCGCAGGTCTCTTCCCGGGCCTCACCAAAGGGCTGGCCGAGCCGGACCGCGCCGCCTGTGGCGGCGTACGCCTCGCCGAACGCTGCCTCGTTGCCAGGCTGCCCCGGCTTGATCGTGGCGGTCGGCACGTTCAGCACCACGCTGACCTCCGGAGGGGTGGCGAGCCGGTCCCGCATCTGCGCCAGCACCTCGCTCGGGGTGATCAGCGCGGCGAACGCGCGCCGCACATCCGGGTGGGCGTTCAGGAGCGCGGTGATCTGCGCCTCGTCCCAGATCGCCCAGTCCTTCAGGCCGATGATCTCGGCGTACTCGCTGATCAGCTTGCCGATCCTGGCCTTGCCGCCGGTGCCTGGAACACCGGACAGGGGCACATTGGACGCGATGATCAGGTACTCGGGACGGCGGCCGTGACGGACCCGGGCTTTGGCGGGGTCTGACCATGCCTCCAGCTCGGCCCTGACCTGGCGCCGCAACCAGGTCGTGTCAGCCCCGGTCTCCAGCAGCCGCTCCTTGAACTTGGCCTGCACGACCACGAAGCCGTCCCACGGATCGGCCAGGCTCGGATACTGCGCCCGCCCGTTGAACGTGGCCTCGCGGCCCCCGTCGGGTCCGCCGCCGAAGGCCTCGATCCCGGGGCCTAGATGAGTGATTCCTTATGGATTCAGTGGTCGTAGGCGATCAGGGATCGCAGGCCGGTTGTGGTGAGCTGCCAGTTGTGCCAGATGGCGGCGGCCATGGCCAG
>JAJPIV010000043.1 GCA_021324595.1 Actinomycetota bacterium
GGCCGCCTCGATCGCCGCGTTCAGCGCCAGCAGGTTCGTCTGCCGCGCGATGTCGCCGATCAGGTCCACGATCTCCCCGATCCGCTGCGCCCGCTCCCCCAGCGACAGCCCCCGCTCGGCGATCGCCGCCACCCTGCCCCGCACGTCGGTCATCGCCTCCGATGTCCGGGCGGCCACCTCCGCCATCGCGTGCAGGCTTCCCTGGATCGCCAGCCCTCCCTCGGCGACCCGGCCCAGCGTCGCCGACGTCTGCGCGACCGCGGAGGACTGCTCGGCCGCCACGCCGGAGGCCGTCATCGCCGCCGCCCGCAGCTCGCCGGTCACCTCGCCGAGGACCGCGGCGGTGGACCGGAGCCGGGCCAGCAGCTCGTCCCGGTCGCCCAGCCGCCGCAGCGCGCCGGCCAGCTCGCCCTCCCGGCGCAGCGCCCGGCGCAGCAGCCGGGTCCCCACCAGCGCGCTGGCCCCCCCGGCGAGGACGGCGAGCAGGGCGGCGACAGCCCCGATCACCCGCGCCTGCGCCGCAGCGGCCCGGGCTCCCCGCGCCGCCGCGGCGGCCTCCCCCGCCTCGGCCGCGGTGACGTTCGACAGCGGCGCGAGCACGGTCACCGACGCCGCGCCGAGCCGGTCGATCGCGGCCAGCTCGCCGGCCAGGCCATGCCCGGCGGCCTTGGCCAGGCCCAGGTAGGCCCGGTAGAAGCCGGCGTGCTCGCCGAGCGCGCGGGCCAGGCCGGACCGCCCGGCGGCGGTGCGGGGGGTGAGCGTCCGCGCGATCGCGCGGAACTGATCGCGCAGGGCCACCACGTCCCGGGCGCTCGCCTGGCTGGGCTTGACCAGGAACTCGGTCATCGCGGCCCGCTCGTGCCAGAAGGTGCCGATCAGCGCCTCGGCGCGGGCCTTCTCGCCGCGCGCGGCGTAGGCGATCCGCGCCTGGGCCAGCGCGGCCTCGTAGCGCCAGATCGTGCTGGCGATCGCCGCCGCGATCATCGCGACGGCGGCGACGCTCATCGCGGCGACCAGGCCCACCTGCCCCCGCCGCGATCTTGCCGGCATCCGGGTGTCCGCTTCCTGCTGCTCGGATCGGTCCGCGCGCCCCGGCGGGGCGCTCTGGCCTGGTCTACCCGGACCGGCACCGCCCCTACCAGGTGCCCCGGTTCGGCAGGGGCGGCCACGGGAATGGGTCTGGTGCGCCGGGCCGGGCGGTTCTAAGTTGGGCATCAGGCGCACCAGCAGTCTCCGGAGGAGCGAGCGCATGACTCAGATTTCGGTCACGGTCGACGGGGTCAGCTACGTCGACCAGGTGGAACCCAGGCTGTTGCTGGTCCATTACCTCAGGGACGTGCTCGGCAAGACCGGCACGCCGGTCGGATGCGACACCTCGAACTGCGGTGCCTGCACCGTCCTGATGGACGGGCTGTCCGTGAAGAGCTGCTCGGTGCTCGCCGTGCAGGCCGACGGCACGGACATCACGACGATCGAAGGGCTCGCCAACGGCGAATGGCACCCGCTGCAGAAGGCATTCCACGAGGAGCACGCGCTGCAGTGCGGCTACTGCACCCCGGGAATGATCCTGGCCGCCGCCGACCTGCTGCGGGACAACCCGCAGCCGACGCCCGAGCAGATCCGCGAGGGCCTGGAGGGCAACCTGTGCCGGTGCACCGGCTACCAGCACATCGTGCGCGCGGTGCAGCGCGCGGCGCAGGCGGGAGCGGGCCGATGACCGAGACCGCGCAGGCCCCGGCGCCCGAGCTCGGCCGGGCGCGCCGCCGCAAGGAGGACGCCAGGCTGGTCACCGGGCGGACGACCTGGACCGACAACATCACGCTTCCCGGGATGCTGCACCTGGCGTTCGTGCGCAGCCCGCACGCCCACGCGAGGATCACCTCGGTCGACGTCAGCGCCGCGCTGAAGCTGCCCGGCGTGGTCGCCGCGTTTTCCGGGGCCGACCTGGCCGGGGAGCAGGGCAGCCTGCCGTGCGCCTGGCCGGTTACCCCCGACATCGTGATCCCGCCGCATCCGCCGATGGCCAGCGAGGTGGTCCGCTACGTCGGGGAGGCGGTCGCCGCGGTGGTCGCCAGGGACCGGTACACCGCAGCCGACGCGGCGGCGCTGGTGGACGTCGGCTACGAGCCGCTTGAGCCGGTGCTCGACATGCGCGCGGCGCTCGACGAGTCATCGCCGAAGGTCCACGAGGCGGGAAACAAGAGCTACGAGTGGGTGTTCGCGAACGGCGACATTGACGCCGCGTTCTCGGCCGCGCCGGTCGTCCTGGAGCGGAACTACCGGCAGCAGCGCCTGATCCCGTCGGCGATGGAGCCGCGCGCGGTGGTCTCGTCCTGGGTCGGGGACGAGGTCACGCTGTGGTCGGCCACCCAGATCCCGCACGTGCTCCGGTTCGCGCTCGCGGCGTTCTTCGGCATCCCGGAGCAGAACATCCGGGTGATCGCCCCCGACGTGGGCGGCGGATTCGGCTCCAAGCTCCAGGTCACCGCCGAGGAGGTGCTGGCGGTGCTGATCTCGCGGCGGCTCGGCCGCCCGCTGAAGTGGACCGAGTCCCGCAGCGAGGGAAACCTCACCGTCCACCACGGCAGGGACCAGTGGCAGCGGATCAGGATCGCCGCGGACGGCGACGGCCGGATCCGGGGGCTGTCGGTGGACCTGCTCGCGGACATGGGCGCCTACCTGATGCTGGTGACGCCGGGCGTGCCGCTGCTCGGGGCGTTCATGTTCCCGGCGATCTACAAGATGGACGCCTACTCGTTCCGCTGCACGGGCGTGTTCACCACGAAGATGCCGACCGACGCCTACCGGGGCGCCGGCCGGCCGGAGGCGACGTTCGCGATAGAGCGGATCATGGATGACCTCGCGGCCGAGCTCGGCATGGACCCCCTCGAGCTGCGCGAGCGGAACTGGATCCGGCACGAGGAGTTCCCGTACACGACGATCGCGGGGCTGACCTACGACTCGGGGAACTACGAGGCGGCGACCGCGCGCGCCAAGGAGCTGTTCGGCTACGACGCCCTGCGGGCCGAGCAGGCGGAGCGGAACGCCCGCGGCGACGCGGTCCGGCTGGGCATCGGCGTGTCCACCTACACCGAGATGTGCGGCCTCGCCCCCTCCCGGGTCCTCGGCTCGCTCTCCTACGGAGCGGGCGGCTGGGAGTACGCCTCGATCCGGATGCTGCCGACCGGCAAGGTCGAGGTGGTCACCGGGTCGAGCGCGCACGGCCAGGGGCACGAGACGGCGTGGAGCCAGATCGTGGCCGACCAGCTCGGCGTGCCCTTCGAGGACGTCCGCGTGCTGCACGGCGACACCCAGGTCGCGCCGAAGGGCATGGACACCTACGGCTCCCGCTCGCTCGCGGTCGGCGGGCTGGCCGTGGTGAACGCGTGCGACAAGGTGATCGCCAAGGCCAAGGTGATCGCCTCGGCGATGCTCGAGGCGCCGCCGGAGTCGGTCGAGTTCTCCGGTGGCACGTTCAGCGCCGGGGGCGGCAAGCAGGTCACCATCCAGGAGGTGGCGCTGGCCACGTTCGCCGCGCACAACCTCCCAGAAGGGGCGGAGCCGTCGCTGGACTCCGACGCGACGTTCGACCCGGAGAACTTCTCGTTCCCCCACGGGACGCACCTGTGCGCGGCGGAGGTGGACACCGAGACCGGCATGGTGCGGATCCGCTCCTATGTGGCCGTGGACGACGTGGGCAAGGTCGTCAACCCGCTGATCGTGGACGGCCAGGTGCACGGCGGCATCGCGCAGGGCATCGGGCAGGCCCTGTACGAGGAGGCGGTTTATGACGAGGCGGGCAACCTGCTCACCACGACCCTGGCCGACTACCTGGTGCCGTCGGCGGCGGACCTGCCGTCGTTCGTGACCGACCGGACCGAGAGCCCGGCCGCGAACCGGCTGGGCGTCAAGGGAGTCGGCGAGGCGGGCACGATCGCGTCCACCCCGGCGGTGGTCAACGCGATCGTGGACGCGCTGCGGCCGTTCGGAGTCAGGGACGTCACGATGCCGTGCACGCCCGAGCGCGTCTGGCGCGCGATCGAGGCGGCGCGCGGCGCGGGCAGCGACGGAGGTGCGGCATGATCCCGGTCAAGTTCGACTACGTCCGGCCAGGCTCGCTGGACGAGGCGGTCAGCGCGCTGGCCGGCGGCGGCGAGGACGCCAAGGTCATCGCGGGCGGGCAGAGCCTGCTGCCGCTGCTGCGGCTGCGGCTGGCCTACCCGGAGCTCCTCGTGGACGTGGGCGGGATCGACGACCTGCGGGGCGTCACCGACCTGGGCGGCTCGCTGCTGATCGGCGCGCGCACCACCCACTACCAGCTGGTGCACGATCCGCTGATCACCGAGCACTGCGGCCTGCTCGCCGAGGCGGCGGCCACGGTCGCCGACCCGGCGGTCAGGCACCGCGGCACGTTCGGCGGCGCGCTGGCGCACGCCGACCCGGCCGGGGACCTGCCCGCCGTGGCCCTCGCGCTGGAAGCGACGATGGTCGCGCGCGGGCCGGCCGGCGAGCGGGAGATCCCCGCCGCGGAGTTCTTCGTGGACTACCTGACCACGGCGCTGCGGCCCGGGGAGATCCTCACCGCGGTGCGGGTGCCCAAGCTCGGGCCGGACTGGGGCTATCGTTATGAGAAGTTCCACCGGACCGCCCAGGCGTGGGCGA
Organism: Actinomycetota bacterium; assembly: GCA_021324595.1. Taxonomy (GTDB): domain Bacteria; phylum Actinomycetota; class Actinomycetes; order Streptosporangiales; family Streptosporangiaceae; genus Chersky-822. Next base: position 4,663 of record JAJPIV010000043.1, read on the forward strand.
TCGTCGGCGTGGCGGCCCTGGCCAGGCGCTCGGACGGGCACGTCGCCGAGGCCAGGATCGGGCTGACCAACATGGGACCGGTGCCCCTCAGGGCCACCGCGGCCGAGGCGTCCGCCGCGGGCGCGGAGGCGACCCGTGCCGCGCTCGCCGCCGCCGGCGCCCGGGCCGCCGACGGGACCCAGCCGCCGGCGGACCTGCACGGGTCCGGTGAGTACCGGCAGCACCTGGCGAGGGTGCTGGCCGGCCGGGCACTCGCCGCCGCGGCGGGCGCCTGAGCCGCGACCAACGGGCGACGACCGCCGGAGAGGACACAGGCCAGATGGAGCTTGAGCACTCATTCACGGTCCCGGTCCCCAGGGACCGGGCCTGGGATGTGCTGCTCGACGTGGAGCGGGTGGCGCCCTGCATGCCGGGCGCCGCCCTCGACTCGGTCGACGGCGATGAGATTCACGGCAGGATCAAGGTCAAGGTCGGCCCGATCAACATGACCTATGCGGGCACGGCCCGCTTCGTCGAGCGCGACAAGGAGGCCGGGGTGGTCACCTTGGAGGCGTCGGGCAAGGAGACCAGGGGAGGCGGCACCGCATCCGCATCGGTCCGCTCGGTGCTCCAGGACCGCGGTCACCAGACCCACGTGACCGTGCTGACGACGCTCAACGTGACCGGCAAGCCCGCGCAGTTCGGCCGCGGGGTCATGAACGAGGTCGGCGGGCGCCTGCTCGGCATGTTCGCCGCGAACCTGGCCACGCTGCTCGGGCAGCAGGAGGGCACGCCGGAGGGCGCTGCCGGGGCCGCCGCAGGCGCGCCGGAGGCCACTGCCGGGGCCGCCGCAGGCGCGCCGGAGGCCACTGCCGGGGCCGCCGGGGCCTGGGGCGCTCCCGTGGATGACCTGAGCCTGCCCGCCCGCACCACCGCGAGCCTGCGCCGGGCCGGCATCACCACGGTCGGTGAGCTTGCCGCGAAGACCGGCGACGAGCTGCTCGCCATCGACGGCATCGGCCCGGCATCGGCCGCGGAGATCGAGGCGCGGCTGTCCGAGCGCGGGCTGCGCCCGGGCCAGCCCGCCCCGGCGCCATCCGCCGGCGAAGCCGCCGCCAGCGAGGCGGCGCACCCGGTCACCGTGCCCCCGCAGGCCCGCGCCGGGAGCGGCACGGCCGGCAGCACCGGGCTGGCGCCGGCCGCGCGCCCGGCCACCGCGCGGGACGCGGCCCACCAGCTGGAGGACGACGCGATCAACCTGATCAAGGTCGCCGGGATGCCGGTGCTCAAGCGCGCCGTCCCGGTGCTCATCGGGCTCGCCGCGGCGGGGCTGGTGGCGATCCGGGTCAGGTTCCGGCACCGCCGCCGCGGCGGCTGAGCGCTGCACCACGGCGCATCCGGTGAGCACGGCACTGACCAGCCGGGCCTACGCGGAGAGCCTCGACGCCGGCGACCCGCTCGCCGGGTTCCGCGGCCGGTTCGCCTGGCCTGACGATGACCGCCTGATCTACCTGGACGGCAACTCGCTCGGGCCGCTGCCCACGGCCACCCGGGACCGGATCGCCCGGGTGGTCGCCGCCGAGTGGGGCAGCGCGCTGGTGCGAGCCTGGGGAGAGTGGATCGACCTGCCGCACCGGGCCGGCGACCTGATCGGCGCCCACCTGACCGGCGCCGCGCCCGGCCAGGTTCTGGTCTGCGATTCCACCACGGTCAATCTGTTCAAGCTGGCCAGCGCCGCGCTGCGGGCGCGGCCCGGTCGCGGCGTGATCGTGACCGACGATGACAACTTCCCGACCGACAGGTACGTGCTCCAGGGCCTGGCCGCCCAGAGCGGACGCGAGCTGCGCGTGATCCGCAGCGACATCGACGCCGGGCTGGACGAGCGGGCGCTGAGCGCCGCCCTCGGCGCGGATGTGGCGCTGGTGTGCCTGTCCCACGTCGCCTACCGCAGCGGCGCGCTGGCGGACATGGCGCGGATCACGGACCTGGTCCACGCGGCCGGCGCGCTGGTCCTGTGGGACCTGTGCCACTCGGCCGGCGCGGTCCCGGTGCAGCTCGATGCCAGCGGGGCCGACCTGGCGGTCGGCTGCACCTACAAGTACCTGAACGCCGGCCCGGGAGCCCCTGCCTTCCTCTACGTCCGCCGCGACCTGATCGATGCCCTGCCACAGCCGATCTGGGGCTGGTTCGGCCAGGCCGACCAGTTCGCGATGGGACCCGAGTACGATCCGGTGCCCGGCATCGGACGGTTCGCGACGGGGACCCCGCCGGTGCTGGGGATCGCCGCCGTCGAGGAGGGCGTCAAGCTGCTCGCGGCGGCGGGGATCAGCCGGCTCCGGGACAAGGGAACCGCCCTGACCGGCTACCTGATCAGCCTGGCCGACGAGTGGCTCGCCCCGCTGGGCTTCGAGCTCGCCTCGCCGCGAGCCGGCGCCCGCCGGGGCTGCCATGTGAGCCTGCGCCACCCGGAGGCGTGGCGGCTCAGCCAGGCGCTGATCGCAGCGGGCGTGATCGGCGATTACCGGACGCCAGACCGGCTCAGGCTCGGCCCGGCCCCGCTGTACACGCGGTTCACCGACGTCTGGGACGCGATGGACCGGCTGCGGCGGATCGCGGCCGCGCGGTCCTACGAGGACCTGCCCGCCGAGCGCTCGCGCGTGACCTGACCGGCGCGCGGTCACTCCCACTCGATGGTCGCCGGCGGCTTGCTCGTGATGTCGAGAACCACCCGGTTGACCTCGGGCACCTCATTGGTGATCCGGCCCGAGATCCGGGCGAGCACGTCCTCGGGCACCCGAGCCCAGTCGGCGGTCATCGCGTCCTCGCTGGTGACCGGCCGGAGCACGACCGGGTACCCGTAGCTGCGCTCGTCCCCCTGGACGCCGACGCACCGGACGTCGGCCAGCAGCACCACCGGGCACTGCCAGATCTGGCGGTCCAGCCCGGCGGCGGTCAGCTCCTCCCGGGCGATCGCGTCAGCCTCCCGGACGATCCGGAGCCGCTCGGGCGTGACCTCGCCCACGATCCTGATCGCCAGCCCCGGCCCGGGGAAGGGCTGGCGCCACACGATGGCCGGGGGCAGGCCCAGCTCGGTGCCGAGGGCCCTGACCTCGTCCTTGAACAGGGCGCGCAGCGGCTCGATGAGCGTGAAGCGCAGGTCCGCCGGCAGCCCGCCGACGTTGTGGTGGGACTTGATGACCGCCGCTCCCGTGCCACCGCCGGATTCGACCACGTCCGGGTAGAGCGTGCCCTGCACGAGGAACTCGGCCTTGCTGCCGGCCGCCGCGTCCCGCACCGCGATCTTCCGAGCGGCGTCCTCGAACGCCCTGATGAACTCGCGCCCGATGACCTTCCGCTTGCCCTCCGGGTCGGTGATCCCGGCGAGCGCCGCGGCGAACTGCTCCCGCGCGTCCACCACGACCAGGGCGACGCCGGTTGCGGCGACGTAGTCACGCTCGACCTGCTCGGCCTCACCCTTGCGCAGCAGCCCGTGATCGACGAAGACGCAGGTCAGGCGCGATCCGATGGCCCGATGCACGAGCGCGGCGGCGACGGCCGAGTCCACCCCGCCGGACAGGCCGCAGATGGCGCGGCCGTCCCTGACGGCAGCCCGGATCGCCTCGGTCTGCTGATCGGCGATCGCCCGCGTGGTCCAGTCGGCACGGCACCCAGCCGCGGCGAGGAAGTTCCGCAGCATCGCCATGCCGTGCTCGGTGTGGGCGACCTCGGGATGAAACTGCATCCCGTAGAGCTGCCTGCGGGGATCCTCGGCCGCCGCGACCGGGGTGCCGGGGGTGCTGGCGGTGACCGTGAAGCCCGCCGGCGCGCGGACGCAGGTGTCGTTGTGCGACATCCAGACGCGCTGCCGTGCGGGCAGGCCGCCGAGCAGCACCCCGCCGGGCGGCACCCCGCCAGGCACGGTGCCCGATTCGCCGGATCGCGGCACTGCCGGACCGGGCTGGCCGGCGCTGGCCAACGTGAGCTCGGCGGCCCCGTACTCGCCTGCCCCGGTCCGGGCCACCACCCCGCCGAGGTCGCGGACCATGAGCTGGAACCCGTAGCAGATGCCCAGGACGGGCACCCCGGCATCGAACAACCCGGCCGGCATCGGCGGGGCGCCCGGGGCGTGGACCGATGCGGGCCCGCCCGACAGGATGATCGCTGAGGGGCCGCGCGCGAGCAGCTCGGCGGTGGACTCGGTGGACGGAACGATCTCGGAGTAGACCTGGCACTCTCGCACCCGCCGGGCGATGAGCTGTGCGTACTGCGCCCCGAAGTCCACGACCAGAACCGGCCCGGCCGGATCCGGCCGGCGGGCGGCCCCGGCGGGCGGGACGCCGTTCCCCGAACCGGTCATCACGTCAGCCTACTGGGCGGGGCGGAGCGCCTTGCCTGCCGTGCTCGTGCCGCCCGCGCCGGCTCCGTTGCCCGCCGCTCCGCCCGCGCCCGCGCTGATCTTGACCCGCGAGATGCGGCGGCCGTCGAGCTCGGTCACGGTCAGCCTGCTGCCGTCCACGTCAGCCGACTCGCCCGCCTCCGGAAGATGTCCCAGGGCGGCGAGCAGATAGCCGGCCACGGTCTCGTAGGGCCCTTCCGGCAGCTCGATCCCGGTCTGCTCGGCGAAGTCGTCGAGGCTCATCAGCCCGTCGACCTCGATCTCGCCGGTCCGTAGCCGCCGTGAGGGCAGGGCCTCGACGTCATACTCGTCCTTGATGTCGCCGATCAGCTCCTCCATCAGGTCCTCGAGCGTGACGATCCCCGCGGTGCCGCCGTACTCGTCGACCACGATGGCCAGATGCGCCCGGTCCCTGCGCATCTCCGACAGCGCTGACAGGACCGTCTTGCTGGTGGGGAGCATCTTCACCGGGCGGCAGATCTCGCCGACGCTCGCGGCGGTACCGCCGCGAGCCGGTCCCAGCAGGTCGCGCGCGTGCACGAAGCCGATCACGTCGTCATAGGAGTCCTCGAACACCGGGAACCGCGAGTGCGTCGCACGGGCGACCACCGCCACCGCTTCTGGCACGGGCATCGAGGCGGGCAGGAACTCCACCTCGGTGCGGGGCACGAGAACCTCGCGGAGCTGGCGCTTGCCGGCGTCGAACACCTCGGCGACGATCCGCCGCTCGTCCGCCGACAGGGTCTGGTGCGCGGTCACCAGGTCGCGCAGCTCGTCGCTGGTCATGACCCCGCGTCCCACTTTCGGGTCACCACCGAGCAGCCGGACCACAAGGTTCGTCGACCGCGTGAGCAGCCAGACCAGCGGCCTGGCCAGCGTCGCGATCCGGTCCAGGACCGGCGCCGCGAGCAGTGACACCCGCTCCTGGCGCTGCAGCGCGATCCGCTTCGGCGCCAGTTCGCCGAGCACGAGCGAGAAGAACGCGATCACCAGCGTGACGACGAGGAACGCGAGCACCGAGGCCAGGTGCGCCGACATGTGCCGCGTCAGGACCCGCTGCAGGTCGCTGGCGAGCGTGGCCGCCCCGAAGGCCCCGGATAGCAGCGTCGCCACGGTCACGCCGATCTGGACCGCCGACAGGAACTTGCTTGGGTCGTGGGCCAGCCTCGCCGCCCGCTGTCCGCGGCGGCCCCGCTTCGCCAGCGCCCTGACCTGGCCTTCGCGCAGCGACACCAGGGCCATCTCGGCGGCGGCGAAGAAGCCGCCGACGAGGATGATGGCGAGGACGACCAGAACGTCCCAGCCGACGCCACTCACGTCGCAGTCCCTGATCTCGGCGAACCGCCCCGGACGGGCCGCCGGCGCTGTCACCCCGGCGCCGAGCGCTGACGTCCGCGGCGGGCACCGCGGCCCCGCGGTGTTCCGACAAGTTTAATCCGGGGGCTCGCGCCCGCGCGGGGCCACCGCTCGCGCCGGGGCGCCCGCCGCCCGGCCGGCTGGCCGCCTCCCGGCAGGATGTGCCACGCTGGACGACGCACCACCGACCGGCGGATGGCCCCCCAGGCCGGGCGGGCGGCAAGGAGGCGGCGGATGGGATCGGCGGTTCTCGATGACGCGCGGGCGATCAGCGGCGAGGTAGCCGCGCTCCGCCATGCGATTCACGCCGAGCCAGAGATCGGCCTCGAGCTGCCTGCCACACAGGCCAAGGTGCTTGCCGCCCTCGACGGGCTGCCGCTGGAGATCATCCGGGGCCGCGGGCTCTCCTCGGTCACCGCCGTGCTGCGCGGCGCGCGACCCGGCCCAGCCGTGCTGCTCCGCGGCGACATGGACGCCCTCCCAGTGGCCGAGCGCACCGGCCTGCCGTTCGCCTCGCGGGTGCCAGGCGTCATGCACGCATGCGGTCACGACCTGCACACCGCGATGCTCGCCGGGGCGGCCAGGCTGCTCGCGGCCCGCCGGGCCGACCTGCCCGGAAGCGTGATCTTCATGTTCCAGCCCGGTGAGGAGGGCGACGGCGGTGCCCGGCTGATGATCAGCGAGGGGGTGCTCGACGCGGCGGGCGAGCGCCCGGTCGCCGCCTACGGGCTGCACGTGACCTCCGGCGACCTGCCACTCGGCGTCGCCTCGAGCAGGCCGGGCCCGATGATGGCGGCGGCGGACACGCTGCACGTCACGATCCGCGGGCGCGGCGGGCACGGCTCGCAGCCGCACCGCGCCGCGGACCCGATCCCCGTGGCCTGCGAGATCGTGCTCGCCCTCCAGTCGATGGTGACCAGGCGGTTCGACGTGTTCGACCCCGTGGTGGTCACCGTGGGCACGTTCCACGCGGGCACGACGGACAACGTGATCCCCGAAGACGCCGCGTTCGTCGCCACCGTCCGCACGTTCTCCGAGGCCGCCAGGGGCCGCATGCGGGACGCGGCGCCGCGCCTGGCGCGCCAGGTGGCAGCCGCCCACGGCCTGTCCGCCGGCGTCGACTACGTGGACGGGTACCCGGTGACCGTGAACACCGAGGCCGAGGTCGGATTCGCCGCCGAGGTGATCGGCGACGTGCTCGGCGCTGACCGGTTCGTGGCCGCCCCGAACCCGCTCCCGGGCTCGGAGGACTTCTCCTACGTGCTCGACCTGGTGCCCGGCGCGTTCATCATGCTCGGCGCGTGCCCGGAAGGCACCGACCCGCGGCAGGCGGCGTTCAACCACTCCCCGGATGCGATCTTCGATGACGCGGTGCTCGCCGAGGGAACGGCCCTGTACGCCGAGCTCGCGCTGCGCAGGCTGGCGGCCGCCGCGGGCCAGCCGGCGGGCGAGCCGGCCGCCGGCGCCGCCTGACCGCCGACTGCAGGATGGCGGCTACAGGCTGGCGACGTCGGCCTGCTTGGCCCGGACGGCCTCGGCGGCCCGGCGCAGGCTGGCGAGCTCGTCGCTGGTCAGCTCGCGCTCAATCACCCGGCGCACCCCGGTCGCCCCGATCTCCGCCTCCACCCCCAGGTAGACGCCGGAGATCCCGTACTCACCGCTGACCCAGGCGCACACCGGCAGCACCGCGCCCATGTCCAGCGCGACCGCCCGTGCCATCCGGGCCGCGGCGGCCGATGGGGCGAAGTAGGCGGACCCGGTCTTGAGCAGGCCGACGATCTCCGCCCCGCCGTTCCTGGTCCGCTCGACCAGGGCGGCGATCTCCTCGGCGCTCAGCAGGTCCCCGAGCGGGGTGCCGTTCACCCGGCAGGCCGACGGCACCGGCACCATCGTGTCGCCGTGCGAGCCGAGCGTCAGCGTGGTCACCGAGCCGACCGGGACGCCGAGGCGCTCGGCGACGAAGTGGCTGAACCTGGCGGTGTCCAGCATCCCGGCCTGGCCCATCACGCGGTGCGCCGGGAACTGCGAGACCCGCGCCGCCAGGGCGGTCATCTCGTCGAGCGGGTTGGAGACCACGATCAGCACCGCCTCGGGCGCGTGCTTGGCCACCTGCTCGGTCACGCCGCGCACTATCTTGGCGTTGACCCCGATCAGGTCCATCCGGCTCATCCCCGGCTTGCGCGGCAGCCCGGCAGTGATGATCACGATCGAACTGCCCGCGATCGCCTCGTAGCCCTCGCCCTCCGGGCCGGTCGTCTGGCCGGTCACCCTGGTCTCGAAGCCCTCGATCGGCCGCGACTGGCTGATGTCCAGCGCGATGCCCTCGGGCTTGCCCTCCACGATGTCGGTGAGGACCACCTCGTCGAAGATGTCGTACTCGGCCAGCCGCTGGGCCGTGGTGGAGCCGTAGAAGCCGGCCCCGATCACGGATACCTTGCCTGAACGGGCCATCTGACGTGCTCTCCTTCTCTCCCGCCGGCGCCGTGGCCGGCTAGGCCATCTCCGCCTGCAGGTTCTTGTGCAAGGCGGCGAGGAACTCCTCGGTGGTCAAGTAGGGGGTGTCCGCGCCGACCAGCAGCGCGAGGTCCTTGGTCATCATCCCGCTCGCGACCGTGTCCACGCACACGCGCTCCAGCGTCTCGGCGAACGCGGTGACCTCCGGCGTTCCGTCCAGCTTGCCGCGGTAGGCGAGGCCCCGGGTCCAGGCGAAGATCGACGCGATCGGGTTGGTGGAGGTCGGCTTGCCCTGCTGGTACTGGCGGTAGTGCCTGGTCACCGTGCCATGCGCGGCCTCGGCCTCGATGCACGAGCCGTCCGGCGTCAGCAGCACGCTGGTCATCAGCCCGAGCGAGCCGAACCCCTGCGCGACGATGTCGGACTCCACGTCCCCGTCGTAGTTCTTGCAGGCCCAGACGATGCCGCCGCTGCCCTTGATCACCTGCGCGACCATGTCGTCGATCAGCCGGTGCTCGTAGGTCAGCCCGGCGGCGTCGAATGCCGCCTTGAACTCGCTTTCGTAGACTTCGGCGAAGATGTCCTTGAACCGGCCGTCGTAGACCTTCAGGATCGTGTTCTTCGTGGACAGGTACAGGGGGTAGCCGCGGTCGAGCGCATAGCGCATGGTGGCGCGGGCGAAATCACGGATGGACTCGTCGAAGTTGTACATGCCCATCGCGATGCCGCTGCCGGCGAACCTGGCCACCTGGAGCGTGAACGCCTCGGCCGGCACGCCCTCGTCGGGATGGTAGGAGATCGTCACCGTGCCGGCCGCGGGGACCGTGAAGTCCGTCGCGCGGTACTGGTCCCCGTGCGCGTGACGGCCGATCACGATTGGCCTGGTCCAGCCCGGGACGAACCGGGGAACCGTCGGGATCACGATCGGCTCGCGGAAGACGACCCCGCCGAGGATGTTGCGGATCGTGCCGTTCGGGGAGCGCCACATCTTCTTCAGCCCGAACTCGGCGACCCGGGCCTCGTCCGGGGTGATCGTCGCGCACTTGACACCGACGCCGTAGCGCTTGATCGCCTCCGCGGCGTCAACCGTCACCTGGTCGTCGGTGGCGTCGCGATTCTGTATGGACAGGTCGTAGTAGCGGAGATCGATGTCGAGGTAGGGCAGGATCAGTTCGTCCTTGATGAACCTCCAGATGACTCGCGTCATCTCGTCTCCGTCGAGCTCCACGACGGGGTTGGCCACCTTGATCTTGGACATGCCGAGCGGTCCCTTCACCATGTCGGCTCGCTGCGCGGGCGATGACTCAAGCGGTCTGGGGTGTCCGGCCGGTGCCGTCGGGCAGGCAGCCCGCCACATCGGGCAGGCACGGCCCGCCGCGTCAGGCAGGCACCGGCACGAGCCAGCCCGTGGCGAGCAGGCCGAGGCCCAGCGCGGCGAGGATCACCGCGTCGAGCAGCCGCCGCCTGGACGACAGCAGGCCCACCCGCCGATCGGGCAGGACCAGCCTGGCGACGGCGGCAAGGAGCAGGACGCCCGCTAGTACCAACGTACCGCTCTTGACGTACTGGCCCCCAAGGCGGATGGTCACCAGGGCGGCGGTGACGCCGGCCAGCACGACGGCGTAGGGCGCGTGCGCCAGCCATCGGCCGGCCGCCTGCGTCCCCGGCGCGGCCGGGGCACCCTGCTCGCCGGACGGCGACCGTTCCGCCGGCGGCGCCGGTCGTTCCGCGGATGGCCGCCGCTGCGTGGCCGGCGCCAGGGGAACGGGCGGCCCCGGCGGCACGGGCGGCCCCGGGGGGACAGGCGGCGTCGCGGAGCCTGGCCCATCCGGATCGCCCGGCGGCGCCACTGAGCCGGGCTGGCCCCGGGCGCGCAGATGGGGCGCTGAACCCGCAGGGCCCGTGGCGCCCGGCGCGACGACGCCACCCGGCAGTGCCCCGGAATCCGGCGGCAGCTGCCCAGCGCCGGCCCGGCGCTTCCCGGGCCGGCGTCGCGCCTGGCGGCGCATTCCGAGTGCCCGGCTCGCCCCGGTAGCGGCGGCGTGCTTCATCGCGGCTCCGCTGCCTCCCATGATCGTCCAGAGCAGCGTGCCTCGCTGCCGCGGGTCAGCCTAGCGCCCGGCGCACGGCCGCCGCCCGCAGGATCGCGTGCGCTCGCGCCGGGACCAGGAACGCGGTCACGTCTGATCATGCCCGCGCCGGTGAGCGTCCCGCCCGGCACGGGCGCGCCACGCCCCGCCGTGGCCGCCGATGGCCGGCCCGCCATGATTGTCCTCCTGCCGCCCGATCCGCAGTCTACTGTCCGGCGCTGTGATCGGTTGGACCGCGCCGGGCCGGGTACGCATCGAGCAACCGGGATGACCGTCTCCGGAGCGCCATCTCCGGCATGCGGGAAAGGTGAGCCATGGAAGCCCCCCACATCCAGATCTCGGGCAGCGGCCAGGTCGTGACGCTGCGGCCCGAGGTCACGACGATCGGCCGCGGCGCGCGCGTGGACGTCAGGCTCGACGACCCGACGGTCGCGCTGCTGCACGCCGAGATCGTGCGGCGCGGACCCTATGCCTACGTGACCGACCTGGGTTTATCGCGCAACGGGACGAGGGTGAACGGCCGCCGGGTCACCCGGTGCCTGCTGTCCGACGGGGACGTGCTGACGTTCGGGGCGGTCAGGTGCCAGATCTGCGGCCTTCCTCCCGACGAGCTCGCTCAGGAGGAGCCGGCCAGGCTGTCGCCGCCTGAGCTGACCAGGCGCGAGCTTGACGTCATCACGGCGCTGTGCCGGCCCGCCCTCGGATCCGAGGCGTTCGTGGCCCCGGCGACGCCCCGCGAGATCGCGGCGGCCCTGGTTGTGACCGAGGCCGCGGTCAAGCAGCACTTGCTCCGCCTGTACGCCAAGTTCAAGATCTGCGAGGGGCAGGATCGCAGGATCAGGCTCGCCAACGAGGTGATCGCGCTCGGCCTGGCCAGGCCCGAAGCGGAGTTCCGGGGCGCGCCGTGACGTCCGCCTACAGGCCGAGCCGGCGGGCCAGGCCGAGCAGGCTGCGCCGGATGTCGGTGAGCGTCGTGCGCAGCGCGGGCAGGTGAACGAGCTGGGCGTGCAGGTCCCCCACCGGCCAGTAAACCGCCGGAACGCTCCAGGCGGTCAGGCACGCCCAGGCGGTCACCGCGAGCACGCCGGCGTAGACCACGACCCTGCGCGGCCCGGTGCGACCGAGCGCGCCGAGCGCGCCGGCCAGCGCCGCACGGCCGGGCAGCGATCCAGGGCCCAGGCCGACGACGGCGACGAGCGTCGCCGCCCCGGCGGCGAGCGCGCGGGGCAGGGGGTGCGTGGGCACGGCGACGACCGTGGCGGCCGCGCTGATCGCGAAGCCGAGCACGGCGACGGGGGCAAGGCCAGCGAGCACCAGCACCGCGCGCAGCACGGACACCGGATACAGGGCGATCGCGAGGGCGGGGCCTCCCGCAGCCGCCGGGGTCATCACCCGGCGCCTGGCAAGGGACCTGGAGGTGATGCCGGCCGCCCGGAGCGCGACGAGCACGGCGAGCGCCACCGCGGTCCCGGCAAGCGGCGCGTACAGCGCCATGGCGACCAGTGCCGCCACGCAAGCCACGACGAGCGGGCTCCAGGGCGAGATCGGACCTGGCCGGCCCGGCCCAGGCTGCCATCCCGCGCCATCGCGCGCCAGCGAGCTGGGGGCACGCCCGTCCTCCCGGGCGCCGGCCGGGGGCTCCTGGCCCGCCCACTCGGCGCAGCCCGGCGCCGCCCCGGTCCCGCCCGGCGCTGGCCGGCCCGGCCAGCCCGGGGCCGGCGGGGGGAACGCCGCCGGGCCGCCGGCCTGGCGCGCGCCATCGGCCGGACTCCCGTAGCCCACCGGCGGCAGCAGATCCCGCACGTCGTCCTGGACCATGGGCGGCAATGGCCGCGTGTGACTGGGCAGGTCCGGCTTGGTCGCATCCGGCCAGGACGGCGGCGCGATCCGCCGCCCGGGCGGCGCGCCCTGGGGATCCGGCGGGTCCGCGAGCACGCCGAGCGCGAGTGCCGGGCCCCCGGCCGCCCGGGCCGCGGGAGCGGGGACGAGCGTGTCCGGGTCGAGCGCTGCCGCCCAGCCGGCCAGCTCGGCAGCGGACGGCCGCAGTGCGGGATCCCGGGACAGCGCTCGCATCACCATCGGGCGCAGCGGCTCAGGCAGCGCGTCGAGGTCGGGCTGGCCATGCACGATGCGGTAGAAGACGCCCTCATAGGGGCCGGTGCCGAACGGCGGCCTGCCGGTCGCCGCGAATGCGACGGTCGCCGCCCAGGAGTGGATGTCGCAGGCCGGGCCGCTCTCCTTGCCCTCGATCACCTCCGGGGCGAGATAGCCGGGCGTGCCCATGAACATGCCGGTCATGGTGAGCCTGGTGGTCTCGGGCACGTGCGCGATGCCGAAGTCGATGACGACAGGCTCACCGTCGGAGATCATCACATTGCCCGGCTTGAGGTCGCGATGGACCACGCCTGCGGCGTGAACGGCCGCGAGGGCCTCCGCCAGCCCCCGCGCCAGGCGGGCCAGCGCCCCCTGCGTGAGCGGCCCGCCCGCGCCGACGACCGCTTCGAGGGTTAGCCCGGGAACGTACCGGGTCACGATGTAGGGCGGTTCGCCATCCAGGTCGGCGCCCAGCACCTGAGCCACGTACCGGCTTCGGACGCGCCGCATGGTCTCGACCTCACGGGCCAGCCGGCGCCGGGCGTTCGCCTCCTCGGCCATGCTGGGGTGCAGCGCCTTCACGGCCACCAGGGCGCCCGCCTCGTCCTCGGCCAGGTACACCACTCCCATGCCACCCGCGCCTAGCTGCCGGACCAGCCGGTACGGCCCGAGCCGCTCGGGAGTACGGTCCTGCACCCTCATGCTCCCCTAGCTTACGGACCGGGCAGCCCGCGCCCCGCGGGCCGAGGACAGGCGGTCGGCCGGTCCTCGCGCACGCGGTGAGCGCCAGAAGGCAGCCCCGGTACGGGCGCCCGGGCCCTCGCGAACGCGGTCAGCCTCCCGCGACGAGCCGCCGCAGCGCAGCCGCGGCCGCGGCGTTCTGTTCGGCATGGGCGACCAGGCCCTTCGCCAGCTCGGCCACCCACTGCGCGACCGGGACCCGGCTACGGGACAGGACGACTCCGCGGACCTCGTGGCAGATCTCGGCATCGGGAACGCCCCGGCGCAGCTGCAGCGTGAGCGTCCGGTCCCCGAGCCGGACCGTAACCCGGGAGACCGCGCCGGGCCGGTTCTGCATCCGGTCCGCGAGAGTCCGCGAGCGCTCCACGTCCACGCATCCGGGGGGCAGGGAATCCCCCAGCGACTCGGTCAGCACCCGGGCATAGACCGCGATGTCGGAGCTGTCGGCGCGCAGTGCCGCCGCGACCAGCTCGAGGGAGAGGCCGTCATCCTCCCGCGTGCCCTTGCTCGCCTCGGTCATCTGCTTGCCCGTCCCGGTCCGTGGCTGCCGGCGCCGACCTGCCATGCTACCGCCCGGCGAAGGTCGCCTTCCCCGGTCCATTCTCCATGAAGCTGCGCATGCCCGTCCGCTGGTCCTCGGTCGCGAACAGGCCGGCGAAGTGCAGCCGCTCGATCTCCAGGCCGGTATCGAGGTCCACGTCGAGCCCCTCGTCGATGGCCTGCTTGGCCGCGCGCAGCGCCACCGCCGGCCCTTCGGCGTACCTGGCCACCATCTGGCGGGCGGCCTGGTAGACCTCCGCGTCGGGGACGACCCGGTCCACCAGGCCGATCGTGAGGGCCTCGGCCGCGCCGACGAAGCGGCCCGTGTAGACGAGGTCCTTGGCCCTGGCCGGGCCGATCAGGCGCGGCAGCCGCTGGGTGCCGCCCGCGCCCGGGATCACGCCGAGCAGGATCTCCGGCTGGCCCACCTGGGCGCTCTCGCCGGCCACCCGGAAGTCCGCGCACAGCGCCAGCTCAAGGCCTCCGCCCAGCGCGTACCCCGCGATCGCGGCCACGACCGGCTTGCCGATCCTGGCGATCGCGGTGAACGAGTCCTGCAGCCGCCTGCTGCCCGCGGCCATCGTCGCGTAGCTGGCGTCGGCCATCTCCTTGATGTCGGCACCCGCCGCGAACACCTTCTCGCCGCCGTAGACGATCACGGCCCTGATCCTGCTGTCCCGGTCGGCCTCAGCCGCGGCGTCGGCGATCTCGGCCTGCACCTGGGTGCTGAGCGCGTTCATCGGAGGCCGGTCCAGCCGGATCGTGGCGATCGCCCCGTCGGCCTCCAACCGCACGTACTTGCCCATGCCACCTCCGCGGGAACCGCGTCTGACGACGGTGGCGCGGGCGGATGCCCGCGCCACCGCGATCCTACGCAGCCGCCCGGTCACGCGACAGGGCGGGCGATCGCCGCTAGTCGGCCGCCGCCCGGGGAACTCCCTGCCAGCTGTTGAGGAAGCCACGCACCTCGGACTCGCTGTACCGGCGGTGCCCGCCCGGGGTCCGGATGGAGGAGAGCTTGCCGCCCCGTGCCCACCGGGTGACCGTCTTCGGGTCGACCCTCAGCATGGCCGCCACCTCTGCTGGCGTGAGGAGCCTGTTGTCCGGCTTGATCTGGGTTCTCACTGCGACAGATCCTCTCGTTGGAACGTTGTGATGACTCCGTGACGGACAGTGACCGCTTCTGTGACCGCTGAGTCACTACTCATTGAAGTCACTGAATCACAGCATGTCACATGTCCCTCAACTTTGCTGGCGTTCCATCCGGCAAGTTGACAAATTTCGAGAGGCCATGACCGGCCGGACCGAAAGAACGACGGCAAACGGCGGGATACGGCCCGGTACGTCAGCGCAGGTCGCCGTTGACCATCCCGGCGGGCGCCCCCGGGACCGCGACCAGGCCCATCTCGGCCGGGCTGGCCAGCAGCGGGTGCCGGGGCAGGACGCGGACGGTGTACCCGAACGCGCCGGGCCGGCCGGGGACCGCCTCGGCCCGGTACCAGGCAACCGAATCCGGACCCGGCGGCGCTTCGAGCGTCATCTCGGCGCGGACCGGATCGGCGATCTCATCGTCGTCCAGTGCCCGGCCGTAGACGAGCTGGACGGTCACGTCCTGCGGGCTGAGCTCGCCGAGCGTGATCCCGGCCCGTACCGGCAGCCTGGCTCCCGGGCACGGCTCACCGTCCTCCGACTCGACCAGCCCCACGCGCACCTGAGGCCAGGCCCGCGCCACCCGCTCCTTCCACCGCGCCAGCCGGGCAGCCCCGGGGAACCGGTCGCCTCCCGTGGCGCCGGTCCCGGCGGCGCCGGCCGCCGGCGCGGCCTCCGGGATGGCACGGTCCGGGCCGCTCAGCGCACGGGAGACCCGGCACGCCGGGAGGTACATGTCGGTCGTGTACTGCCGCACCATGCGCGTGGCCTGAGCCTTCGGGCCCAGCGTGCGCAGGGTGTGGGCGACCATCTCCAGCCAGCGGCGCGGCAGCTCGTCGGCGCCGCGGTCGTAGAACATCGGCGCCACCGAGGTGGCGAGCAGGTCATACAGGGCTGCCGCCTCGACGCTGTCCCGCCGCTGGGAGTCGGCGAGGGAGTCGGCAGAGGGGATCGCCCAGCCGTTCTCGCCGTCGAACCACTCATCCCACCAGCCATCGAGCACCGAGACGTTGAGCGCCCCGTTCAGCGCCGCCTTCATCCCAGAGGTGCCGCAGGCCTCCAGCGGCCGCAACGGGTTGTTCAGCCAGACATCGCAGCCCTGCACCATGACCCGGGCGAGCGCCATGTCGTAGTCGGGCAGGAACACGATCCGGTGCCGCACCGCCGGGTCGTCGGCGAACCGGACCAGCTGCTGGATCAGGGCCTTCCCGCTGTCGTCGGCAGGGTGCGCCTTGCCCGCGACCACGATCTGCACCGGCCGGTTCGGGTCGAGCAGCAGCGCGGTCAGCCGCTGGGGATCGTTCAGCATCATCGTGAGCCGCTTGTACGACGGTACCCGCCGGGCGAAGCCGATGGTGAGGATCTCCTCGTCGAGCGCGCCGTCGATCCATCCCAGCTCGGCCTGGGCCGCGCCGCGCTGCAGCCACGAAGCCCGCAACCGGGCCCGCGCCTCGCGGATCAGCCGGGCGCGCAGTCGCCGGCGGATCTGGAAGAGCCTCGCCGGATCGGCGGCCACCGCGTCCCAGGCGCTGCCGGCGTCATCGTCGCCGGGCCGGCCTCCCGTCGAGCCCTCCCGGCCGCCCTGCGCCAGCCGCAGGATCTCCCCGCTGACCCAGGTCGGGCCATGCACTCCGTTGGTGATCGCGCTGACCGGCACCTCGTCGTGGTCGAAGCCCGGCCACAACCCCGCGAACATCGCGCGGCTGACCTCGCCGTGCAGCCGGCTCACGCCGTTGACCCGCTGGGCCAGGCGCATGCCCATCACGGCCATGTTGAACACGCCGGGGTCGCCGCCCGGGTAGTCCTCCGCGCCGAGCGCCAGCACATCCTCCACCGGCAGGCCGGGCTCGCCGCCGCCCGGCCCGAACTCCGACTCGATCATCGCCCGGTCGAACCTGTCGATGCCGGCCGGCACCGGGGTGTGCGTGGTGAACACCGTGCCTGCCCGGGTCAGCTCCACCGCCTCGGCGAACGTGGCCCCGGCGGCCAGGTACTCCCGGATCCGCTCGATTCCCAGGAAGCCGGCGTGCCCCTCGTTGGTGTGGAAGACCTCCGGCTGCGGGTGGCCGGTGATCGAGCAGTAGAGCCGCACCGCCCGCACCCCGCCGATGCCAAGGAGCAGCTCCTGCCGCAGCCGGTGGTCGCTGCCGCCGCCGTAGAGCCGGTCGGTGACCTCGCGCAGCAGCTGGTCGTTCTCCTCGGTGTAGGAGTCCAGCAGCAGCAGCGGCACCCGGCCGACCGCCGCGACCCAGATCTGCGCCGCGATCCGCGAGCCGCCAGGCAGGCCCACTCGCACCCGCGCCGGGGCGCCGCACTCCTCGCGCAGCAATGTGATCGGCAGGCCGGCCGGGTCGCTCGCCGGGTACCGCTCAGCCTGCCATCCCTCGGCGGTCAGGGTCTGGGTGAAGTACCCGTGACGGTAAAGCAGGCCCACGCCGATCAGCGGGACGCCCAGGTCGCTCGCGGACTTCAGGTGGTCGCCGGCCAGGATGCCGAGCCCGCCGGAGTACTGCGGCAGCGCAGCGGTGATCCCGTACTCGGGCGAGAAGTACGCGATCGCGGCGGGCCCTGCCCCGGCCTGGCCGCTGGCCTGGTACCAGCGGGGCGCGCTCAGGTACTCCTCCAGATCGGCGACCTCCTCGCCGAGGCGGCGCAGGTAATCCTGATCGCCGGCGAGCTCGGCGAGCCGCCGCGCCGACACCAGCCCGAGCATGGCGGCCGGGTCCCGGCCCGAGGCCTCCCACGCCGCCGGGTCGATCTCGGCGAAGAGGGCGCGCGCCGGGGCATGCCAGGACCAGCGCAGGTTCAGCATGAGCGTGCGCAGCGGCTCGAGCGACTCGGGCAAAGCGGGATGGATCGTCAGCCTCCGGATGGCTCTCACGCTGAGTGACCTTAACGCGGCCTGGCCGCGACCGGCACACGATACCCTCCCGCCGGCCCTGGGCAGCCCGCCCTGAGCCGGGCGGCCGTCATGACCGGGCGCGGCCCGCCGCCATGACCGGCGCGGCCGGCCACCGGCCGGCGCCCTGGCGCGTGCCGCCGGCCCGATCGGGTACGTTTCCGGTGGTGATCGGCAGGATCCCCATCATTGACATCGCGCCGGTGGTGGAGTGCGGCACCCGGCCGGCCAAGGCCGTGGTCGGGGAGACGCTGCAGATCAGCGCCACCGTCTTCCGCGAGGGCCATGAGATGCTCGGCGCGGCGGCCGTGCTGCGCGACCCGCTCGGGCGGGCGCGGCCGCCCCAGCCGATGCGCGAGATCGCGCCCGGCACCGACCGATGGGCGGCCGAGGTGAGCCCGGACGGCGAGGGGCCGTGGAGGTTCCGGATCGAGGCCTGGGGCGACCCGATCGCACACTGGCGCCACGACGCCGCGATCAAGGTGCCGATCGGCCAGGACGTCGAGCTGATGCTCGCCGAGGGCGCGCTGCTGTTCGACCGCGCCGCGCGGCGCGCCGCGAGGAGCAGCGGCCACGCCGCCGAACGCGCGCTCTACGAGTCCGTCGCCGCCTGCCTTCGGAACCAGCGGGCCAAGCCGGTCGACCGGCTGGCGAGCGCGTTCGCCCCCGCGGTCACCGCCGCCCTCACCGCGTTCCCGCTGAAGGAGCTGGCCAGCCACTCCGCCTGGCACCCGCTGATCGTGCACCGCGAGCGCGCGCTGTTCAGCGCCTGGTATGAGTTCTTCCCGCGGTCCGAGGGGGCGGTCGTGGACCCGCGCGGGCGAAGGCAGCCGGTCTCGGGCACGCTGCGGGCCGCCGCGCGGCGGCTCGACGCGATCGCGGCCATGGGCTTCGACGTCGTCTACCTGCCCCCGGTCCATCCCATTGGCACTACCGCCCGCAAGGGGAGGAACAACTCGCTGGTGGCGGCGCCGGGCGAGCCGGGATCGCCGTGGGCGATCGGCTCGCCCGCGGGTGGCCACGACGCCATCCACCCCGACCTCGGCACTCTCGCCGACTTCGACGCGTTCGTCGCCCGGGCCCGCGAACTCGGCCTGGAGGTCGCGCTCGACCTGGCGCTGCAGGCATCTCCGGACCACCCGTGGGTCCGCGAGCA
>JAJPIV010000118.1 GCA_021324595.1 Actinomycetota bacterium
CCACCGGGCCACCAGCACGCCCAGCATCAGGAACCAGGGCACACCAAGATCAACAAGACAGCCCAGGCAGGCTCACCGCGCTATTCGCGGAAACGGGTCTGAGCAGCCCAGGTCTGTACGGCACGCCGTGATTGCGTGGTTAGGTGAGCGGGCGCGGCCCGGCAGTGATGACGAGGTTCGCCAGCTTCGTGATCTTCGCCGGGAGCCGTGCCTGCCATGTCATCTTCGCCTGTCGTGCTGGCCGGCGGCGACTGGCGGCGGGCCCGCGATGCCGGGGAGCTGGCCGCCCCGCCGGCCCGGGGCCGTCCGCAGCGAGATGCCAGGGACGAGCAGATCGCCCGCCTGGAGCGGGAGAGGAAGCGGCTGGAGCAGGAGCTGGCGACCGCCCGCTTGGTGATGGAGACCCAGGCGAGACTGCAGGCGCTCTTGGAGAAGCTCTCCGAGAGCGCGGATACCGAGACCAGGTGACCGCCGTGACCGGCGCCGCGATCACCGAGCTGGCTCCCCGGGTCGGGATCCGGGCCGCGTGCCGGGCCGTCGGCGCCGCGCAGGCGGGCTGGTACCGGCGGCACCGCGACTCCCCGGCCCCGGCCCGCCCCGCGCCGGTGCCGCACCGTCAGCGGCGCCAGCCACGCGCCCTTGCCCCCGCAGAGCGGCAGGCGATCACCGGCGTGCTGCACGGCGAGCGGCTCGCCGACGTCGCGCCGGCCGAGGCGCGGGCCACGCTGCTGGAGGAGGGGACTTACCCGGGATCGGCGCCGACGTTCTACCTGGTGCTGCGCGAGCGCGGCGAGGTCCGCGAGCGGCGGCGCCAGGCTGCCCGCCCGGCGACGGTCAAGCCCGAGCTGATGGCCGGGCACCCCAACGCCGTGCGGAGCTGGGACATCACCAAGCTGGCCGGCCCGGCGAAATGGACCTGGCACTACCTTTACGTGATCACCGACATCTGCAGCCGGCACGTGACCGGGTGGATGGTCGCCACCCGCGAGTCCGCTGCCCTGGCCGAGAGGCTGATCGCCGGGACCTGCGCCAAGCAGGGCATCGGGCCCGGGAAGCTGACCATCCACGCCGACCGCGGCTCCTCGATGACCTCCAGGCCCGTCGCGTTCCTGCTCGCCGGCCCCGGCATCACCCAGTCCCGCAGCAGGCCCCGGGTGTCCAACGACAACCCGTACTCCGAGAGCCAGTTCAAGACGCCGAAGTACCGGCCCGGCTTCCCCGCCCGGTCCGGCTCCATCGAGCACGCCCGGGCGCACTGCCAGGAGTTCTTCCCCTGGTACAACCGCGAGCACCGGCACGCCGGGCTCGGCCTGCACACCGCAGCCGACGTCCGCCACGGCCGCGCCCAGGCCGTTCGGGCTGCCCGCGCCGAGGTGCCCTCCGCCGCACACGCCGCCCAACCCGGAACGGTTCGCCCGCCAGCCGCAGCCGCCGAAGCTACCCGCCATGTCGTGGATCAACCAGCCCGAGAAGGAGGCCGTCGCTCAGTAAATCCCGCCCATCGGTGCCTCATTCAGGTTGCCAGGTTCCGCCGGCGAGCTGGTACCGCTCCTGCAGATCACCCCGTCCAAGACCGATACCGAGCGGCTCCATCCGGTCGCACGCCTGGCGGAAGCCCCGGGCGGTGTGCTCGCTGCCGTGCCCGGCGTGCACGATCACGCCGGGCACGGCGCCGCCGCGGACCGCCACCGCCATTACCAGCGCGCCGTAGGCCAGCCGCGTCATGATGGCCGCTGAGGGCGAACCCGAGCACCCTGCGGGAGGCCATGTCCCAGACCGAGCCGAGGCAGAGCTTGCCTTCCGCGGTGGCGATCCCGGTGCCGTCGCCGTACCACTTCCGGTTGATCTTCGCCGCGGGGAAGTCCCGCCTGACCAGGTCCGGCGCCCGCCGCCGGCCCCGGCCGGGCCGGGCCGCCGGCCTGCGCTTCCTGCGCCGCCGGGCGGCCAGGCCCAGCTCGCGCATCAGCCCGGCGACGGTGCTCTCGCTCACCCGCCACCCCGCAGCGCGCAGATCCGCGGCGACCCGTACCTGCCCCGGTGCAGCGCGAACAGCCGCGCCACCTGATGCAGTTCGACGGCAAGGGGATCGTGATGCGCCCGGAGGCGCTGCGCGAGGCCGCCGCGAAAGCCGCCGCCAGCCGCAAGCTGGGGACCCGCCTGCCCGCCTGTCACCAGGTGAGAAGAACGGGCGGAAGCGGATGGCCGAGCTGGCCGCCGTCTGCGACGTGGTCCCGGTCCCCCGGCGGCCGGAGGACATCATCCGCCGCCCCGGGAAGAAGGCCCGGGACAGGCCCGCTCCCGGGCCGAGGCGACGGGAAAGTGGATGACAGCCTCGGTCACCGGCGACATCCCCGCCGTCATCGCGGCCGGGTTCGACGAGGCCGGGCGCCGTGACCCTGATCACGAGCGGGCCTGGGCCGCCCTGGTCGACGGCAGTAACCAGCAGATAGAGGCGATCCGCGCCGAGGCCGCCCGCCGGGGGGGTGAAGGTCACGATCCTGCTCGATTTCGTCCACGTCCTGGAGCACCTCTGGGGCGCGGCCTGGTCGTTCTTCGAGGCCGGCGACCCGGACGCTGAGGACTGGGTGGCGAAGCAGGCGCTGAAGATCCTGCGCGGCAGGGCCGCTCAGGTCGCCGCCGGGATCCGCCGCCGCGCCACCACCTTCGGGTACAGCGCCAGGGAGCGGGCCGGCGCCGACAAGTGCGCCGCGTACCTGACCGCGAAGAAGCCCCACCTGGGCTACCCCACCGCGCTCCGGCGGGCCTCACGATCGCGACCGGGATCATAGAGGGCGCATGCAGGCATATCGTAAAGGACAGAATGGATATAACGGACGCGAGGTGGGGCTGGAAACCGCCGAGGCCATCCTCAGGCTACGCGCCCTCACCAGCAACGGCGACTTCGACGAATACTGGCAGTACCACCTCCGCAAGGAACACCAGCGCAACCACCAGACCCGCTACCGCAAGTACCGTAGCGACCTCGGCCTCGCCGCATAACCAGCTCACTCCGTTAGAGCCGCACCCTAGGCGTGATGACTAGTGCGACCGCTTAACGTTTGCCCTGCCAATAACTAGCCCGTGCGGCTGAGAACCTGCCGCTGAACTGGGCCATCGGTGACCTTCGACCCTTCCGTTACCGTCGTTGGCCCCTACCAGGTCCAGGCGGTGCGCGGCATCGTTGGTGGGTGGGATAGGTGCATGCTGAGGTGGTCGCAGATGTCGCAGCACGCAGTGTCCGATAAGAAGAGTGACCCTAAGGGCCCTCACCGGGATCTTCGCAACGCGTGGATCGCAGTCGTCCTTATCCCGGTGGCGTTCGTCGTGGCCACAGTGCTCGGCGAGTTCGCGATTGGCGCACTCGGCTACCCTAATGGCGGGCAGACTCCGCCGGCAGGCGTACGGGCTGCGGTTGGCATCCCCGCCACGCTGCTGCTCATCGCACCCGGGGTCATTGCCGGGATTTACGGCCTGCGTGCCCGGCGGGCGGGAGAGCGGCGAGGCCTTGTACCGGGCGTCATCGGCATCGCGGCTGCTGCCATATTCTTGCTCGAATCGATCCTTGGATTCATCGGATCGTTCGTTTGGGCATGATCCGCCGGTACATCATCGGGCGCAACAACCACGCCTGCGACCAACGGCTCCGCCGCATCGTCACCGGGCAAACATTGCCTGAAAGCGGCACTAGGTAATCCACCGCCCGGCCCGCCGCAGCTCTTCTATATCGCAAGGCGATAGAAGAGAATTCCTGAGGGCCGGAGGGGAACCGCTATGCACTGAAGTGATCTCAGAGAATTCATGTGATGTAGCCGTGCTCGAAATGGGTGAGGACGAGGGCGGCGCGGGTGATGTCGCCGATCTTGCCGGGGCTGGCGGTGATGTGC
>JAJPIV010000095.1 GCA_021324595.1 Actinomycetota bacterium
GCAGGTCAGGAAGGCCCTCGCGGACCGCGGCTGTGAGTTCCTGGCCGCCCCGGTGATGGGCAACCCGAAAGTCGCCGCCGTCGGCCGGCTGACCTTCGCGGTCTCGGGCGCCCGCTCCGCGTTCGACGAGGTGAGCCCGTACCTGGAGATCCTGGGCGCGGGAGCCACCTACGTGGGCGACGGCGAGCTGGCCAGGACCGTCAAGCTGTGCCACAACCTCTTCCTCGGCGTGGTCACCCAGTCGCTGGCGGAGGTCACGGTGCTGGCGCAGAAGGCCGGAGTCACCCGGCACGCCCTGCTCACCTGCCTCAACAAGAGCGTCATGGGCTCGACGTTCAGCAGGTACAAGACGCCGGCGTTCGTGAACCTCGACTTCCACCCGACCTTCACCGGGATCCTGCTGCGCAAGGACTTCGACCTTGGGCTGGCGGCGGCCCGGCAGCACGAGGTGCCGATGCCGGTCGCGGCGGCGGTCCACCAGCTCGTGCAGAGCCTGGTCGGCTATGGGCTTGGCGAGGACGACTTCGCGGCCTTGCTCATGCTTCAGGCCCGTTCAGCGGGATTGGAGCTGATAAGTGAGAATGCGGAGGTATCTGACGGGCTGGAGCCCGCCAGCAGCGATTGATCGGGTTCATCCAATCAACTCGGAAGGAGGACCGGGGATGACACTTCACCGCACCCGGTTCTTGTCTGTCGGCATCACCGCCGCCGTCCTGTCGGCGGCCCTGGCTGCCTGCTCAAGCAGCAGCTCCCCGACCGGCGGCAGCCACGCCAAGTCGCCGGTCGTGATCGGTGCATCGCTCTCGCTGACCGGCGACTTCTCGGCCGACGGCCAGGCGTTCGAGCGCGGCTACGAGCTGTGGGCCAAGGACCAGAACGCCGCCGGCGGGCTGCTTGGCCACAAGATCGTGCTGAAGTTCCTCAACGACGCCAGCTCGCCGACCCAGGCGGTCGCCAACTACCAGCAGCTGATCAACGTGGACCACGTGACCTTCACGATCGGCCCGTTCTCCTCGCTGCTCACCGGGCCATCGGCGCAGGTCGCCCACCGCTACGGCTACGCGCTGATCGAGGGCGCGGGCGGCGCGCCCTCGGTGTTCGCCACCAAGCTCAACAACGTGTTCGACGTCAGCCTGCCGGTCGCGGCATCGACGCTGCCGCTGATCAACTGGATCGCCTCGCTGCCGGCCAGCAAGCGGCCGAAGACCGCGGCGTTCCCGACGAGCAACGACCCGTTCACCCAGCCGCAGATCCAGTTCGCCATGGCGCGCCTGACCAAGCTCGGCGTCAAGGCCGTCTACTACAAGGTCTTCCCCGAGGAGCCCACGCAGATCAAGGGCATCGCCGACCAGGTGGCCGCCAAGAGGGCCGACATGGTCGTGCTCGGGTCCACGGCGGTGCCGACCGTGCAGGGCTTCACCCAGGCCTTCATCCAGGCGGGCTACAACCCGAAGATCTTCCTGGCCACCGCCGGGCCGGACCAGGGAGCCGCGTACCTGAAGGCGGTGGGCCACCTCAACAATGACGGCGTGATGGTGCCGAACGCCTGGTACGGCGGCAGCCCGAACCCGCAGAGCAAGAAGATGGTCGCCGAGTACATCGCGCAGTACGGCGGGACCGCCTCCGGCGTCAACGCGGACGTGGCCGAGGCGTACTCGGTCGGGCAGGTGCTGACCCAGGCCGTCAACGCGACCCGCAGCCTGTCCAACGCCAAGATCATCGCCTACCTGCACAGCGCGGTCACGCTGAGCAGCGTCCAGGGCCCGGTCAGGTTCGACTCGGTCGGCGAGAACCTGGCCGCGACCGCGTTCGTGTTCCAGTGGCAGAAGAACAACTTCCTCCAGGTCCTGCCGCCCGGCGCCGGGTCGGCCGCGGTCGAGTACCCGAAGGCGCCCTGGGGCAAGTGAGCGAGCGGGTGCACGGAGAGTCGCGCGGCGGACGCCGCGGGGAAGGCAATCGCTGATGAGCCAGCTACCACAGGCCATCACCGACGGGATCTTGGGCGGTGCTGTCTACGCGCTGATGGCGGCGGGACTGACGCTGATCTTCGGCGTGATGGACATCATCAACATCGCCCAGGGCATCCTGGTCGTCCTCGCGGCGTACCTGAGCTACGCGCTCTCCGTGCACCTGCACATCGATCCCCTGCTCGGGCTGCTCATCACCGTGCCGGCCATGTTCGCGGTCGGGGCGGCCATCGAGTGGGCGTTCATGCGGCGGCTGCGCGGCCGGGAGCGCACCGCCATGTCGCTGCTGGTCAGCTACGCGGTGGCGGTCGTCATCGAGGGAGCGCTCTACCAGGTGTTCGGCGCCAACGACGTGGCCATCCAGGCGCCGTACGTCAACTCCGGCGTGCACGTGCTCGGGTTCGACCTGCCGTACATCTACCTGATCGGCGCCGGGCTCGCGGTCGTCGCATTCGCGGCCATCTACCTGCTGTTGTACCGCACCACGTTCGGCCGCAGCGTCCGGGCGACCATGCAGGACAAGGTCGCGGCGCGGCTGATCGGCATCAACGTGAACCGGGTCGCGGCGATCACGTTCGGGATCGGCGTGGGCGTCACCGCGGCCGGGGGCATGGTCTTCGGCGCCACCAACGCGTTCAGCCCGAACAGCGGCTACGACCTGATCTCCCGGCTGCTGTCGATCGTCATCCTCGGCGGCCTCGGCAGCATCGGCGGCGCGGCCGCGGCGGCGCTGTTCATGGTGACCGCCGAGGAGGTCGTGAACATCTGGCAGCCGGTCTGGGCCACCGCCGTCTACTACGCGGTGCTGGTGATCGTGCTGCTGGTCAGGCCGGTGGGGATCTTCGGCAAGCCCGAGGCGAGGTCGTCATGATCGCCAGCGGACTCCGATTTGGCGGCGTGGCCGCGCTGCTGGCCCTGGGCATCGTGTTCCCGCTGGTGTTCACCAACCCGGCAGTCACCAGCGACGCCATCTACACGCTGATCTTCGTCGCGGCCGCCAGCGCCTGGAACACGTTCTCCGGCTACAGCGGCTACATCTCGCTGGGGCACGCGGTGTTCTTCGGCAGCGGCGCCTACCTCACCGGGATCGCCACCCTGGACTGGGGCCTCACCGGCTCGCAGGTCTTCCTGCTGCTGCCGCTCGCCGGCCTGGTCGGCGCGATCATCGCGGTGCCGTTCGGCCTGATCGCGCTGCGGGTGCGGCGGCACACGTTCGTGGTCATCACGATCGCGATCTTCTTCATCTTCCAGCTCATGGCCTACAACCTGCAGTCCCTCACCGGCGGGACGTCGGGCCTGCTCGCGCCCACGGTCAACTTCGCCGCGGCGACCTACAACAACCCCTTCTACTACGCCGCGCTCGTCATCGCGGTCGCGGCCGTCGCCGTCTCCTGGCTGATCCGCAGGTCCCGGTTCGGCCTGCAGCTGCGGGCCATCCGCGACGACGAGGACCGCGCCAGGGGCCTGGGCGTGCGGACGATGCGGGTCAAGCTCGGCGCGTTCGTCATCTCCGCGGTCCCGGTCGCGATGGTCGGCGGGCTGTCGTGGTACTTCACCGGCCTGATCGACCCGTCCTCGGGCTTCGACCCGCTGTTCGACGTGGCCGTGGCGCTGATGGCGTTCCTCGGCGGCCTGGGCACGGTCGCCGGGCCGGTGCTCGGCGCGCTGATCATCGAGCCCGCGCAGCAGTACTTCCAGGGCCAGGTCTCGGCCGGGTACCTGTTCCTGATGCTGTACGGGGCGCTGTTCCTCGTCGTCATCCTGGTGCTGCCGCGGGGCGTCATCCCGACCGCCGCCGAGCAGATCGGCAAGTGGCGCGACAAGCGGCGGGAGGGCGACGGCGGGCTCGCCGGGCACCGGCTCGCCGCCGCCGGGGCGGCCCCCGACCGGGCCAAGGAGCTGGCATGACGATGACCGAGGCGGCAACGGCACCCTCCGCGAGCCCCGCGCCGCTGCTGCGCACCGAGTCGGTGTCCAAGGCCTTCGGCGGCGTGCAGGCGCTCAGCGGCGCGAGCATCGAGGTCGGCCGCGGCACGATCGCCGGGCTGATCGGGCCCAACGGCTCGGGCAAGACGACGCTGTTCAACATCATCACCGGGTACGCACGCGCCGACTCCGGCCAGGTCTACCTGGATGGCAGGCGGATCACGAACCTGCCGCCCGAGCGCGTGTTCAGCCTGGGAATCGGCAGGACGTTCCAGCTGACCCGGATCTTCCCGACCATGACCGTGTTCGAGAACATGCTGATCGCCGGGCAGCACAAGGAGCGGTCGTGGAACCCGCTGGCCCGTGCGGGCGGTGCCGCGTCCCGGCGGCACGCCATGGAGCTGCTCGACTTCGTCGGGATCGCCAGGCACGCCGGCGCGCTCGCCCAGACGCTCTCCTACGGCCAGCGCAAGCTGCTCGAGCTCGCCTACGTGCTGGTCGCCGACCCGGAGATCGTGCTGCTCGACGAGCCGGCCGGCGGCGTCAACCCGTCACTGATCAACACGATCGCCGGCAAGATCCGCGAGCTGAACGCGGCCGGCAAGACGTTCCTGATCGTGGAGCACAACATGGACTTCGTGATGGGCCTGTGCGACCGGGTCATGGTCCTCGACTACGGCTCGGTGATCGCGGCGGGACCGCCCGCCCAGGTGCGGGCCGACCCCAGGGTGCTCGACGCGTACCTGGGCACCGGCGAGGACGACGACGCGCAGGACGGCGACCGGGGGGCCGGCCATGAGGGCGCCTGAGCCGGCCGCGGCCGGGGAGCCGGCGCTGGCGGTGGACGGCGTGGTGGCCGGCTACGGGGGCGGCGACGTGCTGCACGGCGTCACCTTCTCGGTGACCGAGGGCGGCCTGACCTGCATCGTCGGGCCCAACGGCTCGGGCAAGTCGACGCTGCTCGCCACCATCAGCGGCCTGCTCAAGCCCAGCCGCGGCAGCATCACGTTCCGCGGCGAGCCGATCGCCGGCAAGAGCCCGCGGCAGATCCTCGACCTCGGCATCGTGCTGGTGCCGCAGAACCACAGCCTGTTCCGCGAGATGACCGTGCGCGAGAACATCGAGCTCGGCGGCTACACGCTGCGGAGCTCGGCGCTGGTCGCCAAGCGCCGCGCTCACGTCGAGGAGATCTTCCCCCAGGTCGCGGGCTGGGCCAGGCAGAAGGCCGGCAGCCTGTCCGGCGGGCAGCAGCGGCTCGTGGAGTTCGCGAGGTGCCTGATGCTCGACCCGGGCCTGGTGATCCTCGACGAGCCGTCGATGGGCCTGTCGCCGAAGGTGCTCAAGAGCGTCTTCGACGCCGTCCGGCTGATGCGCGCCAGCGGCAAGACGATCCTGCTCGTGGAGCAGAACGCCAGGGCCGGGCTGCGCCTGTCCACGCACGGGGTGGTGATGGAGAACGGCCGCGTGCGGCTGCAGGGCACCGGGCGCGAGGTGCTTGAGCACCCCGAGAGCGGGGCGCTGTACCTCGGCGGCGCCGTGACCCCGGTGAACGGCAACGGGAATGGCGACTGCGAGCCCGGCCCGGGTGCCGGGGCACGGGCGCCGGGGCAGGCGAGTTGATCATCGACTGCCACTGCCACGTGATCGTCGCCGAGATGACCACGACGGCGGTGCCGCCGCGCTGGCGGCCCTCGCTGAGCCGGGCCGGCGGCGAGCTCGCGGTGGGCTTCGGCGGCCGGGTGGTCCGGTCGTTCATCGGCGAGTTCACCGACGCGGACCTGATGCTGGCGGAGGCCGCCGCGCAGGGGGTCGATCACCTGGTCCTCTCGCCGTGGATCATGCTGGTCCCCGCCGAGGCGGAAGCCGGCGAGGCGCGCGATGTCTGCCGGGTGCAGAACGAGGCGCTCTCCCGCCTGGCCGCGGCCAGGCCCGCCCGGCTCACCGCGCTCGGGGCCGTGCCGATCGGGGATCCGCAGGCCGCAGCCGGCGTCCTGCGCGAGCTGATGGCGATGCCCGGCCTGGCCGGGGCGGAGATCCCGGCCAGCGTCGGCGGCCGCTACCTGGGCGGTGATGAGTTCGAGCCGTTCTGGTCCGCGGCGGAGGAGACCGGCGCGCTGGTCTTCGTCCACCCGACCACCACCGGCTTCGGCCTGGACGCGCTGCGCCCGTACTACCTGTGGAACTCAGTGGGCAACCCGATGGAGACGGCGGTGACCGCCGCCCACATGATCGCCGCGGGCGTGCTGGAGCGCCATCCCGCGCTGAACGTGCTGCTGGCGCACGGGGGCGGCGGCCTGCACGCGGTGCGCGGCAGGCTCCGCCGCGCGTTCCAGGTCCGGCCCGAGGCGCGGGCGCGCGCCCGGCAGGAGCCGGACGCCGGGCTTCGGCGGTTCCACTACGACGCGCTCACCCACGACGCGCAGCTGCTGGCCGGCCTGGTCGCGTTCGCCGGAGCGGACCGGGTCGTGCTCGGCTCGGACCGGCCGTTCGACATGGGCAGCGCCGACCCGGTCGGCGAGGTGAGGGCGGCCGGGCTGGGGGCCGGCGCCGAGGACCTGGTGCTGGGCGGCAACGCCCGGCGGCTCCTGCGGCTCTCGGAGGTCTCATGAGCGAGGCGTTCGACATCGTGGTGGCCGGCGCCGGCCACAACAGCCTGATCGCTGCCGCCTACCTGGCGCGGGCGGGGCTTTCCTGCCTGGTGCTCGAGGCGAACGAGCGGATCGGCGGGGACACCGCCTCGGACGAGCTGACCCTGCCGGGGTTCTGGCACGACTCCTGCTCGACGGCCCACAACTTGATCCAGTCCAGCCCGATCCTGCGCGAGGACGAGCTCGGCCTGCGCGAGCACGGCCTGGAGTACATCGCGCCCGACCCGGTGGTCCACCTGCCGTTCCCCGACGGCGAGTCGCTGACCATGTGGCGCGACGAGGAGCGGACCTGGGCCGAGTTCGCCAGGTTCTCCCGCGCCGACGCCGAAGCCTACCGGCGGATGATGGCCGACTACGGGCGGATCGCTCCGGACGTGGGCCGCGCGCGGTACACGCCGGTCGGGTCCGGCGAGTCGACCGGGCAGGCGCTGGCCAGGCAGCCCGACGGCGGCCGCTGGCTGCGGCGCAACGCGATGTCCGCCTGGGAGGTCATCGCGAGCGAGTTCGGCGAGCCGCATGTGCGGGCGTTCATGCTGTGGATGTCGTTCATGACGATGCAGCCGCCGGAGCGCCCCGGCACCGGCCTGCTGGCGTACTCGCTCGCCTACGGCAGGCAGCGGCACAGCTGGACGCTGCCCCGCGGTGGCTCGGGCGCGCTGCCGGCCGCCCTTGCCCGGGTGATCGAGGCGCATGGCGGGGTGATCGTCACGGGAGCGAAGGTGACGGGCCTGGTGATCGAGGGCGGCCGCTGCACCGGGGTGGAGACCGCCGGCGGGGACCGGTTCGCGGCCCGCCGCGCGGTGCTGTCCACGATTCACATCAAGCACCTGGTCGAGATGGCCCCGGCGGAGGCCTGGGGCGAGGATTTCCGGTATGGCGTCGCCACCTGGCAGCCCGGGATCTCGATGTTCGTCACCCATTACGCGACCACCCAGCCGCCCCGCTACCGCGGCCCGGACGGCGATGTGGTCAGCGTCGCCTCGGGCACCCCGCACTCCGCCGGGCGCATGCTGCGGCTGGCGACCGACTTCCGGGCCGGGGCGATCGCGCTGGACGATCCCGTTCTCCTGATCCTGTGCCCGACCGTCGCCGATCCCAGCCGCGCGCCGGAGGGCAGGCACACGCTCAAGGTCGTGGGCTTCCAGCCCTACGAGCTCGCCGACGGCGGACCGGAGCGCTGGGACGGCGTCAAGGAGCAGGTGAGCGCGGCCAACTTGGAGCAGCTGCGCCGGCACGCGCCGAACGTCACCGACGAGGTCATCCTCGCGTCGGCGATCAAGAGCCCGCTCGACCTGGAGCGGATGAACGCGCACAACTGGCACGGCTCCTGCCACGGCGGGGACGCCGGGCCCGCGCAGTCCGGCGAGCTGAGGCCGGTTCCCGGCTGGGCGAGCCACCGGATGCCGGTTCCCGGCCTGTACCAGACCGGGGCGACGACGTACCCGGGCGGCTCGGTCTCCGGCGCTCCCGGGCGGAACGCGGCGGCGGTGCTGCTCGCGGACCTGGGCATGTCGATCGGTCAAGCGGTGCGAGCGAACGGGTGAGGTGGGGCGATGGCGATCCATACCTACGGGGCGAACGCGGTCGACTGGGAGGAGCGGTTCGACCCGGCCCGGCTGCGGGCGGAGCGGCTGGCCCGGCTGCGGGCCGCGCTTGAGGGGTCCGAGCTGGGCGCCCTGCTCAGCTTCGACATGGCGAACACCCGCTACATGACCGCGACCCACATCGGCACCTGGGCGATGGACAAGCTGATCCGCTTCGCCCTGCTGCCGCGCGGCGGCGATCCGGTGGTCTGGGACTTCGGCTCGGCGGCCCGCCACCACCAGCTGTACAACCCCTGGCTCGACCACACCCCGGAAGGCAAGGCCGGGCGGCCGACCCCCGCGGGGGCGGCGGCGACCGGGGCCCGGGCGGGCATCTCCACGCTGCGCGGCGCGTTCCACCCCGGCGCCGGGATCGCCCAGGAGGTCGCGCGGCAGGTGGCGGCGGTCCTGCGCGAGCACGGGCTGGCCGGCGAGCCCCTGGGGATCGACGTGGCGGAGATGCCGGTGCTCGCCGCCCTGGCGGCAGAGGGCATCACCTGCGTCGACGGCCAGCAGGTCTTCCTTGAGGCCCGGCGCACCAAGACCCGGGACGAGATCACCCTGCTCACCCAGGCGTGCTCGATGGTGGACGCCGCCTACCACGAGCTCTACGAGTTCCTGCGCCCCGGCGTTCGCGAGAACGAGTGCGTCGGCCTGGTCGCCAAGGTCCTGTACGACCTCGGCAGCGAGTACGTGGAAGGCGTGAACGCGATCTCCGGCGAGCGCTGCTCGCCGCACCCGCACGTGTTCAGTGACCGGCTGCTGCGGCCGGGGGATCCGGCGTTCTTCGACATCCTGCACAGTTTCAACGGCTATCGCACCTGCTACTACCGGACCCTGGCGGTCGGCAGCGCGTCGCGGGCGCAGCGGGACGCCTACCAGCGGTGCCGCGAGTACATGGACGCCGCGATCGCCGTGGTCCGGCCCGGCGCGACGACCGCCGACGTGGTCTCGCTGTGGCCGCGCGCGACCGAGTTCGGGTTCGCCGACGAGACCGCGGCGTTCGCCCTGCAGTACGGCCACGGCGTGGGCCTGTCGATCTGGGAGAAGCCGATCTTCAGCCGGCTGGTCTCGCTCGACCACCCTGAGACCCTGGAGGAGGGCATGGTGTTCGCGCTGGAGACCTACTGGCCGGCCGCGGACGGCTGGTCGGCGGCCCGGATCGAGGAGGAGGTCGTGGTCACCGCGGACGGCTGCGAGGTCATCACGAAGTTCCCCGCCGAGGAGCTTCTCGTCGCGGGGCGGAAGTACTGGACGGTCGGCGGGGCGCTCGACACGCTGCGGGAGAGCCAGTCGCACCTGAACACCGCCGCGGGCCGCGGCGAGATCTTGCCGGGCGGCGCGCCCGCGCCGGCTGGCGCGCCCGGGCGCGGCCGAGGGGCGGACGGGGCGGCGCCGGACGGGGGAGCGGCGACGGGAGGGACGACGGCATGACGACCACCGGGCTGGCCGGGAGCGCGATCGGGGCGGGCGAGCTCCTCGGCCTCTACGAGCGGATGGCCGTGATCCGGCGGACCGAGAAGGCGGCGCACGACCTGTTCCTCGCCGGCCTGGTGAAGGGCACCACGCACCTCGCGGCCGGCCACGAGGCGGTGGCGGTCGGCGCGAGCGCGGCCCTGCGCCCGGACGACTACGTGTTCGCCACCTACCGCGGCCACCACCACGCCATCGCGCGGGGCGCGACTCCGGAGGAGTGCCTGGCCGAGCTGATGAGCCGGGCGACCGGCGTGTGCAAGGCCAAGGGCGGCTCGATGCACCTGACCAAGGCGTCGGCCGGCATGCTCGGCTCGTACGCGATCGTCGGCGCGCACCTGCCGCTGGCCGCCGGGGCGGCCTGGTCGGCGAAGCTGCGCGGCAGCGGCCAGGTCGCGGTGGCGTTCTTCGGCGACGGGGCGACCAACATCGGGGCGTTCCACGAGGCGCTGAACATAGCGGCGGTCTGGGCTCTCCCCGTGCTGTTCGTCTGCGAGAACAACCTGTACATGGAGTACACGCCGATCGGCTCGGTCACCGCGGTGGCCAATCCGGCCGCGGACCGGGCGCCGGCCTACGCGATCCCGGCGGAGCTGATCGACGGCAACGACGTGGTAGTGGTCACGGAGGCGGTCAGCCGGGCGGCCGAGCGGGCCCGGTCGGGCGGCGGCCCGACCGTGATCGAGGCCCGCACGTACCGGCACTTCGGCCACAGCCGCACCGACCCGGCCACCTACCGGCCCGCCGACGAGGTGGCGGAGTGGCTGCGCCGCGACCCGCTGGACATCGCCAGGGGCAGGCTCGCCGAGATGGGAGTGGCACCCGAGCAGGTCGCCGAGGCGGACGAGCGGGCGGCGCGGCTGGTGGCGGAGGCGGTCGCGGCGGCGAAGGCCGCCCCGGCGCCCGATCCGCGTGAGGCGTTCACCGACGTGTGGGCGGACGGAGGTTCGGCATGGCGGACATGAGCGGCGGCGCGGCCGGCGCGGGCGGGGCTCCGGGCGGCACCGCGGCGGGGTCGGCTGCCCACGCGGCGCCGGCGGCCGGCGCGGAGCAGGCGGCCCCGGCCGCCCCGGCCATCACCTACCGGGAGGCGGTGTCCGAGGCGCTGGCCCGGGAGCTGCGGCGCGACCCGGCAGTGGTCTGCCTCGGCGAGGACATCGGCCGGGCCGGTGGCGTCTTCAAGACGACCGCGGGGCTGTTCGACGAGTTCGGCCCGTCGCGCATCTGGGACACGCCGATCTCGGAGCAGGCGATCCTCGGCCTGGCGATGGGCGCGGCGATGACCGGGATGCGGCCGGTGGCGGAGATCATGTTCTCCGACTTCTTCGCGGTCTGCTGGGACTACCTGGCCAACGAGATCCCGAAGATGCGGTACATGACCGGCGGCCAGGTCACTGTCCCGCTGGTGGTCCGGACCGCGAACGGCGGCGGGCTCGGCTTCGGCGCCCAGCACTCCCAGGCGGTGGAGAACTGGGCGCTCGCGATCCCCGGCCTGAAGGTCGTCGCGCCGTCCACCCCGGCCGACGTGATCGGGCTCATGGCGTCCGCCGTCCGCAGCGACGACCCGGTGGTCTTCTTCGAGCACAAGGGCCTGTTCGCGAGCAAGGGGCCGGGCGCCCCGCCCGGGCACGTGGTGCCGCTCGGCCAGGCTTCCGTCGCCAGGGCCGGGACCGACGTCACGGTCGTCGGCCTGGCGGCGACCGTGCCGATGGCGCTGGCCGCGGCCGACCGGCTGGCCGCCGAGGGCGTCTCGGCGGAGGTCGTGGACCTGCGCTGCCTGATCCCGCTGGACATGGCGAGCGTGCTGGAGTCGGTGCGGAAGACCTCGCGGCTGCTGATCGTGGAGGAGAACCCGTACCAGGGCGGCTGGGGCGGCACGGTGGCCTCGATCGTCGCCGACGAGGGGTTCGAGCTGCTGGACGCGCCGATCCGCCGGGTCGCGGCGGCCTGCGTGCCGCTGCCGTTCGCCGACGCGCTCGAGGACGAGGTGATCCCGACGGTGGAGAAGGTGCTCACGGCGGCCCGCGCGCTCCTCGCCTACTGACGGGCCTCCTTCATGATCGACGGGGATTTGTTGTCGCATGGCGCGAGGAAATCCCCGCCGATCATGCGCCTGCCGCCCGTCGCGGTGCAGGACCTCGGCGGCTGGCTGGACAGGCTCAAGAACGAATGGCTCAGCGTGCTGCTGACCGAGCAGAGCGCGGTGTTCGCGCTGCGGCACGCCGACCGGGGCTACATCCTGGAGAAGCGACAGGTACGCGCCGAAGGACCGGCCAGCAGCGAAGGCACCGAGCTGCACGAGTTCCTCGGCGTGGGCCGGGAAGCAGGCCCCGAGGACCCGGCCAGCGGGCAGGCACGGTGATGACGCAGAACGACACCGACCTGACCGGGCGCACCGCCGTGGGTCACCGCAGGCTCCAGAGGTATCGGGGCCGCCTGCGCCCGGCGGCTGGGAGCCGCCGGCGCCAGCGTGGTGATCCTGACCTCGACCCCGCTGCTGCCGCCGAGGTGGCGGCCAAGACCGGCGGTCGCGCCGTCCAGGCCGACCTGGCCGCCGACTTCGACGCGCAAGTCCTGGAACCGCGCTGGGCTGCAGCACGCCGCTCCGGTTCACGAGTTCCCCCGCCGCCTTCCGGCAGCTGCTGGCCGTCATTCTCGAGGCGCCGTTCCGGCTGGCCCGCGCCGCCCTGCCGCACATGTACCGGCAGGGGTACGGCCGGATCGTCGACATCTCCTCGGTGCACGGCCTGCGGGCCTCGCCCTACAAGGCCGCCTACGTGTCCGCCAAGCACGGCCTGGAAGGGCTGTCCAAGGTGATCGCGCTCGAAGGCGGCCCGCACGGCGTGGCGTCCAACACCGTCTGCCCAGCCTACGTGCGCACCCCGTTGGTGGAAAACAGATCGCCGGCCAGGCCCGGGCGCACAACCTTCCGGAGGACCGCGTGGTCAGCGAGACCATGCTCACCGAACCCGCCATCAAGAGGCTGATCGAGCCGGGCGAGCTCGCCGAGCTTGTCGTGTTCCTCTGCTCGGAGGCGGCGTCGTTCGCCAACGGCGCCTCCTGGATCCTCGACGGCGGCTGGACCGCCCGGTGAGCGCGGGACCGCCCGGCGCCTCGCCCGGAATCGTGGCCTGCGCGCCGCCCGAGACGAAGGTGCGGGTGCCGGATCGGCTGCCGGTTGAGCGCAGGCTGCTCGGCGAGTCGCCCAAGGCCGTCCTTGCCGGCCACCATCGCGAGCCTGGCTGGTGCGCCCGCCGGGCCGGACGCATCGCGATGCGAACCACGATCTTGTCGTCGTAGGTGAGCCGCTGCCCCGTACGGCTGCGCAAGTCACGGCCCAAGAGCGCCGCTCCGATGAGCGGTGCGCTTGCTGCATCAGGGACACGGCAAAGTCGCTAATTGAGGCTGTGATCTGCGGTGACGTAGGGGCGGGTGATATGCCCGGCGTGTCCTGGGACGGCGGACGGGGCCCGGGCGGAACGA